>NZ_JBFTEH010000008.1:0-237356 GCF_041027365.1 Jiella sp. M17.18
ACTACCTGCCGCCCTACAGTCCCGACTTCAACCCGATCGAGATGGCCTTCTCCAAGCTCAAGTCGCTCCTGCGTGCGAGAGCCGAACGGTCTGTCGACGCGCTCTGGGATGCCCTCGGCGCGGTCCTCCCGCTCTTCGAGCCCGAAGAGTGCGCCAACTACTTCGCGGCTGCAGGATATGAACCGGATTAAGCCGGACCTGCTCTAGTGCGCGGACTCATCGTGCATTGATCCGGATGTGGACGGCGGCGAGCTTGAGCACTGCCAGGAAGTTTTCGGCGTGCCGATCGTAGCGGGTCGCAAGGCCTCGATCTGTTTGATGTGATTGAAGAAGCGTTCGACTCGGTTGCGCCGGCGGTAGGCCTAGCGGCTGAAGGCGAAGGTGTCGCTGCGGATCGAGCGCGGCGGAATGTTCGCCCGCTCGCGGTGCTGCCTCGCTGGATAAGACATTAAAGCGATGGAGAGCCAAAATTTACCATATCGGGTGATCTCAAACAGTGCCTCTTTTGTGCAAGACACGAACAATGCATATGTAAGGGGGCACGATGAAGCCGAACAAGAGGCGCTAGTCCCATCGTTCCGTTCCTGGCGACCGACAATTGTCCAGGGCCGGTGAAACAACAGCACCCGGGCCGCGTAGAGACGGCCTGTCAGGAGGTTAGAAAGATGTCGTTGAAAAAATTCCCCCTTATCGTTTCCGCCGAGGCTTTGGCTTGCGCGGATACGAAGCGCCCAGCCGTTTTCGACAAGCAGATGCTCGAGAAGGCCTTGGACGGCCTGAACCTGAGGCCGGTGGACCTGCTGCGCCTGGCGCGTTGGGCGGAGGAGCGACTTTCCCACGAGTTCGACCTGTCGCCGAGCGCATCGGTCAACGCAGAAGTTCACGTGATGTCCCGGGTGGTCTGGAGGGGGCCCGACTTGCCATGCCATGTCGTCATCCGCCGCGTCGCCGGAGGCTGGCACCTGCGTCATGTGGCCCGGGCGCCGGATCACGTCGAACCGCAGCCGGAGACCAAGATCCTGCTCCTTACCGATCGGCAGCAAGCGCTGTCGCTAGCGGCAACAGGCCTGAATCAGGTGATTCCCGATACCCACGCGCCGGCCGAGTTGAACGTTCCGATCCCGAAGGGCGAGGATCCGGACGGGATCGAGGCGTTGCAGGATCCCCTGGGGCGTCGCGGGAAATACAAGGTTGTCGCCAGGGACCTTATCTTCCTTTCCCGCAGGCTGGAGCGTCGGCTTGAGAGGCAGGGCGTCCACGAGCGTTACCGCGTCGGAGTCACCCTCAGGTACGCTCCTGGCGGCCCCTCTAGCAAATCATACGGCTTCTCCGTCGCCTCGAACGAGATTGAAATTCGGCGGGCCGCGAGGGGATGGGTCCTGGCGAAAGTTCAAGATCGTCGCGCCTTCCCGGGCCAGTCGGACAAGCTGTCGATCCAAGTTCCGACGTCGGCTCTCGACGCTCTGACGCGGAGTCGTTTCCGGGGAACCGGGACTGTGGGGCAGGAGGTAAATCTTATTCGCAAGGTCAAGGCGACGCGGATCTCGAAAGCAGACCAGAACGCCCTCGATCTGATCGGGTTTCCCGGCTGAGAGTCGCAAGTCTATGAAAAGGCTGCTCACGAGCAGCCTTTGCTTGTTCTGATCGGGACATGTACTATAGGCGCGCTGAGACCTGCGACGACCACAGCGAATGATGGCGGGGTGACGACCTCCGTCACGATTTGGCAGTCCGCGCCTGAACTGCCCATTTGCGCCGATCTCTTGTTCCTCACCGTGTCAAATACCAAAGCGTTAACCAACATCCCGTATGTCGTTTTCGTGAAGCTTGTGTGCAAGACACATACAATGCAAAAAGGAGGAGCCATGAGGAAGCCGAACAGGGAGCGACTGTCGGTCACCGTGACACTCAAGAAGGAAGTCCTAGACATGTTGAATGTGTACTGCGAAAAGCACGGGAGCCGTTCTGTTGGCCTAGAACGTAAGATCATCCGGCATGAGTTCATGATTTCGATGGCGGATCTTTCCAAGATATCGAAATCGGATTTCCGACTTCTCTGTCAGGCGGCAACAATCCACGGGCTCGACAGCGATCATGATCCGGCCCGCAATTTGAAATATGTCGTGTACTTTGATATGCAGCAGAACCGCGACGTCAAGGAAGATATTCTGTCGAAGCCCCTCGGATACTTCGAAGACGATAGCGATGAAACCCGCTCAGAGTACATCGAAAGGCTTGACGAGGAGTTCGCCGCTCTCGAGCATCTGTCCGCTGTGCTTCGCGACCTCGGCACCGTTGAGCTGTACGCACTGCTTGAGGCAGTCGAAGAGGTGCTTGCAGCAAAAGAGCGCGACCCGGAGGAGGTCTGCGCGGCCGTTTACGCGTCCAAGGTCAACGTTTCCAAGCCGCTCGCGTCTTAAGGCTGGAGATCGCCAGAGCGCTACGAAGCAATGTCCGGAAAGTAACCTGGTCAGGAGCGGCTCAGACAGACGTGGTGTCGCCGTTATACTAGAGCGAAGTGGGAAGTTACCATTATGAAAGTGTCAAAATCATATCACCCGACGGTTCCGGAGATGCCCGTATACCGCGTCGACCATGCTCGGATCCCCGGTACGGACGGTGGGGAGTGGTTTTTCGACTACAAGCTCGGTCCTGGTCAGCTCTTTGTCACTGTCCGCCTTCCCGAAGGCCGACGGCTGAGCCGAAGCGATTTCGTGCACGACGAGGGGGGCTGGCACGATGTGTTGCTTAGCAACTCGGTCCCGGATGGCGACGAGGGTAGAACCTTGTCAACCCTGATCGGAACATACGACGAGGGTACCGGTCGCTATCACGGCGGCCTCTCCCTGTTAGAGATCGCTTCGCAAGTCCGGCGCTGGGCAGGAAATGTCATCGAAGAACGCGTAAGCGCCGAGATTCCGCGGTGGGAACGTCGGAACCCCCCGATGGTCGGCGTGATCACAGAGCAGTGGAACAAAGAGATTTCGTTGCACGCGGAGGCTCGGATGACTGCGCCTCCCATCATTGACGACAGCATAGTTGAAGTCGTCAACACCTACGCGATCGACGACGACCACGTGATTGAAATCGCTATAGATCTGGCGGCAGCCCTTGAGCGCCGTCTCGACGACCGGGGCTACGGCGAGATCTCGCGCATCCTCATCATTGATCGCACAGAAGGCCGGCGCGAGACCTTGATCGACTACTTGTATCAAGCGTCGGTCGCGGAGTGACGACCGAAAGCGTCCGCCGCCTCGTCGCCGCTGCCTACCCGGCCGCTTTCGCGTGGCCCGCTCACGCCGTCAGGCGGGGCATCACGAGCGCTTACGTCAACGACGTCCTGCATGGCCGCCGGGAGTCAGGCGGCCTCATCCTCGCTGCGCTTTGGCTCCGGCGAGTCGTCTCATATCACCCCGTCGCGGCAGCCTGATCGGCGGCGACAACACAAGGAGAGAAGCATGACGATCGAAATCATTTCCGGACCCGAGGAGCTTTTCCGGGGCAGCTGCACGCGCTGCGGGACGACATTCCGCTGCACGTGGGCAGATCGATTCAACGACGAGGGCGGCGACGATTACCTCAATGTCGACTGCCCGGTCTGCAAGGCCGAGACCTACGCGGTCCGCATCGACGAGGCCGCCGAGGCCGCCTGATCGGGCGGCTTGCGGCTTTCCAACACCAGACGACAATCACGCATGACCGGCGCGGGCGGAGAAGGCCCAGTGAGAGCGCCGGTCGAGGAGAAGAGTCCTTATGATCACCACCAACCACGACCCGACCCGATCTACGACGACCGCGGCAAGCGCGATCTCGTCGGCGAGACGATGAGGCGCATGGCGCCTTTCGAAGGCGTCCCCCGTCGCTCCGAAGCTCGACCTCCTCCCGTTTGGTTTGGCCGCCGCCGGCGCGTCCTTCGCCCTCATGAACGCCCTCAGCGCACAGCTCGTATCTGTCGGCCCCTCTCCGGCACGACGGAGCCGATCGCCACGGCGGCGGAGCGTAAGCGGGAGAAGGCGCGGGCGGCGAAGAAGCGGCAGCGGCAGGCGCGGCGGGCGGGGAGGGCGGCATGACAGGCACCGTCGACCTTGCCGCCGTCGCGATCGTCGCAGCCTTGTCGCTCGCTCTCCGACAGAAGCGCGGCGGCCGCATGTCCAAGGCTGAACTCGACGCCGTCTTCATGGGCGCCGGCATGTGGCCCTTCATACTCTCCGTGGTCGTCCTTGGAGCAGCCGGCCTCGCCGCACTACACCCTGTCTGCTGCGTCGCCTGCATCATCGTCGGTACCCGGCCGGCGTCGCCTTTGCAGGCGCTGGCAGCGGTGAAAGGGGTGCTGGCATGACCATCCCCTCCGAGTTCGGCTCCTCCTATAACGCCATCGCCGATGAGCTTCGCCAGCGGGGCGTCCAGTTCCCCCTCGGCGGCTTCTCGCCTGGACTTTACTCAGTCGTCTGCCGGTCATGCGCCCGCCGGTTCGAAGGCGACAAGCGGGCGATGCAGTGCCTGCCGTGCGCGCTGGCGAAGGCAGTGGCCGCCGATCGTAATGTCGAGGCGGCTCGGCGGGACGGCGAAGTCCAGGGTTACCGGAAGGCGGTCTCTGATCTCATCGAAGGCGAGCGTCGTCGGTATGACACCGGCGACGAGATCGTCATCGAGACCGTGATCGGCGTCGGCGGAATGAAGACGGGGAGGGCGTGATGCTGTCGGCAAAAGACGTCTACGAACTGCGGCTGTCGCCAGACGACCGGGATTCCGCCCGCGACCGCGAAGCGTGCAGCCGCCCCGTCGTCGTCGATCCGCTCACTTGGTCGCAGCGCGGCAAGGGCCTACCCCGACTACGGCACCGTCCTCGCCGGCGTCGGCCGTCGCTTCCGGCCGTTCTACCTGCCCAGCCGCGACCTTCGCACCTGGCAGGCGATCTGTTCCGGGAAAAACGGCGTTGAGGCGAAGCGGAACAGGGAATTCTTGGAGCCGGATCGCGCCGCCGGGCGGACGTGGGACGGCCGAGATCTCAAGGTCTATGACGTCGTTGAGTGGGGATGGTGCGAGTACCGTCGGCGGCGCACTGACAGCGAGCATCACTGGGGCGTCGTCGTCGAGATCAGCGACGAACGGCTGGTCTTGTGGGAGCACAAGACGCTCGCCCAGGCGGTCAAGGCGTCCTGGGCGGGAAAGGTCGCGGCGGTCCGGAACGAGCACGCGCTGCCGGTGAGGCGGCGACTGTGGGAGGAGAAGCAGGCGCTTGGGCCGCCGCCGGAGCCGATCGAGGATGATGACCTGGAGGTGCTGGGGCTGTTGGGGTGAGCCTGTTGGATCGATCGTGAGTTGCGTGATATCCCTTCGGACGTAGCGCGACACTGCGGTCGATCCGATGAAGTTGAAGAAGCCAGAGAACTCGAACCCTGTCGCCGACCTGTCGGATATGCAATCGAGCGTAGGCCACAGGGAAGATGACAAGGTCGACTTCAAGGTCGAACTCACGTTCGGATCCTCCGAAATCCCGCTAGATGGCCGCATCTTCGAGGTCGCCGTTCGAAAAGCAGTCCTTCGGCTTCAATATGAAGGAGTCGACATCGATCCCGGTAGCCGATACGGCCAGAGGAAGCTCGAGAACGAGATTTCGACCAGCGTTACAACTACCGACAAGAGCACAGGACAGATCAGCGCAAGCGCTGCCGCGAAAGCGAAAGCCTCTGGATCTGCGACCACGATGCCTGCCGCGGATCTTTCAGCCGAGGCCGGCGCTAGCGCTTCCTATAGTAGAGAGCGGTCCCAGTCGCGGGTGACGGATCACGTGACTAAGACGCATCGCGTTACCGCTCTGGGCGGAGATCGTTGGCAACTGCAGGAGCCGGCGGATAAGGCGGTCCTCGATGGCACCTACATTCACTCCGACCCACTCTGCACATTCACGGCGATCTCTGGCGCGAATCGGCATGGCATTTCCGCGATCGTCTCGGTGCGGCAGCGCGATCTGAACATCGTTCCTAACCCCGACCGCATGGCGCTGATCGGGCGAACGAAAACCCGGGACAAACTGATCGCGATCCTTCTGGCAAAGGCCATCCACCGGCACCTGGAAGCGGAGGAGACTTACCAGGGTCTGGTAGATGTGTCGGTCTCTCGTTGCGAGACCGATGACTAGGGGACTCCTGGAATTCGATCTTCCGGCAGCGGTCATCAAGGACCTGGAAGCGAAGATAAGGACGAAGAAGACCAGTTTCGGCGAGTTGGTCGCGGTGTTCGATTTGGACCCGAAGCGCGACTTCCGGCACGCCGATCTCCGGCAGATCGACTTCTCGAACACGGACATTCGTGGCTTCGACTTCCATGGGGCGGATCTCCGGGGCGCGATGGGTTCGAACGTCCGCTGGGACGATACGACCCTCCTCGACGGAGCGGAGGTTTCCGGGTCGCTCTTCGCCCATCGCATCCGGCAGCAAGAGCTTCTCAATGCGAACGACGCCGTGAAGGCGATGTTCAACCGTCTGAGATCTGAGCATTGGTCTAGAAGTATAGACTGGGTAGCGCATAATCTGAAGCCATCATCCAAGACGCGGGATCAGGCGGTCACGGTAGCAGCCGCACTCTTCGCAGATGCGGACGATCAGTTTCTGAAAAGCAGCCTGCTGTTCTTTATCTCAAGAGGCTTTGATCGCCGGGGAGATTATCGCGATTTCCTGATCGATACGTTCAATCATTCGTACGAAGACAAGAAGATGCGCCGGGCGGTCATTTCCGCGATGCGGGACTTTTTCTCGGCATCCCCGGCAGTTTTCGAGATCTTGAAGTCGGAAATCGCCCGAACGTCCGGCGAGGATCAGCGCCAAGTCCTCGTCGCGGTCGGACGGTCTCCGCTGGCGGGACGAGATCGGGATGAGGTCATGTATCTCGTCCGGAGACACGCCGAGCCGTCAAATCGTCGAGCATACGTCGGAGCTGTCGCAGGACGCATTGGAAGCGAGTACGCTTTCGTCATGCGAGATCCATGGTCTCGCATCCCGTACGATATCGAGGAAACCGTTCTGGAACTGGACGTCCGGCGTCTCGCCTCAGAATGGCTCCGCCACAGCAGCACCTTCTCCACCGAAGACCTCGCCTGGGCGAACTCGCTCTCAGGGGAGCGCCACGTCTTCGACCGCATCCTCAGCATCTACGATGAGATGAGAACCCAAGGCTTCACGGTCACCGTTGAGCCGCTGGAGAACCTAAGCTGGATCACGTAGGCTCATCTTTCGACCCAGGCTGTGTCGAAAGGCTGGGTCGAAACAGCATCTTCTTGGGTCGAAACCCGGCACGTTAACCCTGCCAGCCGATTTCACTGAGCATCGCGCTGGCGCGGCTTGCCGCCGAGTCGGGGATCCGCATGATCCTCGTCATGCCACGACATCGAAAGCCTGCCCGCCTTTGGCTTGAGCCCGAACGCCGCTCCCGCGACGGCCGCGTCACAGAAGCGGCTGTCTGGAAGATCAAGGACGGCAAGATCCGCATCTCGACGGGCTGCCACGCCGACAACCATGCCGGTGCCGAGGCAGCACTGCAGGCGTATCTAGCGAAGCGCCACGCCGACGCCGAGCCCGTCAGAGACAAGGCAGCGGCTGACACTGCGATCGCGGACGTCGTCCGGCACTATGTCGAGAATCGCAGCGACCGGATCTCCGACCCAGACCTCCTTCTCTACCGCGCCGGCCGCCTGACGGAATTCTGGGGCGATCGCAGCCTCGCGGACATCGATGGCCGGACATGCCGGGAATACGCGAAGTGGCGCGGGTCAGAGCCTTCCGCTCGGCGCGAACTTGAGGACCTCCGCGCCGCGATCCGGCTCTACGCTGCGGACGGCCTCTGTCGCGAGAACGTCGTCGTGACGACGCCGGGGAAGCCGCAAAGCCGAACAGACTTCCTCACTCGCGACCAAGCGGCCGCCCTTATCTGGTACCTCTGGAAGACTCGCGAGAAGCAGCATGGGCGGGAGACGAAGCGCTTCCCACTCCGCCACATCGTCGGCTTCGTCCTCGTCGGCATCTATACGGGCACTCGCAGCCGCAGGATCTGGACCGCGTCCTTCGAACGGGAGGAGGGGCTTCCCTGGCTCGACCTCGACGGCGGCGTCTTCTATCGGGCCGCTCAGGGCGAATCAGTGTCGCCGACGAAAAGGGCAGGGTCCGTGCGCATTCCGCCGCGACTTCTCGCCTTCCTCCGCATGTGGCGGCGAGGCCCGCTCGTCGAAGGCGTCCGCCGGCCGCGGCGGTACCTCGTCGAGTATCGGGGGAAGCCGTCTGATCCGAAGAAGGCGCTCGCCCGGGCGATGGACGAGGTCTACGGGGAGGGGCACCCCTATGTCCGGCACACCCTGCGCCACACCTGCGCAACGTGGCTGATGTGGAGCGGCGAGGATATCGGCGACATCGCGAGCTACCTGTCGATGACACGGGACGTGCTCCTGAAGGTCTACGGCCACGAACATCCCGACGCGGATCGCGACGTCGGCCTGGCGTTCAACCGGCGCGCCGGCCGGCGGAAGAAGGCGTCGTGAGGCGTTTCGGTCGGGATATCGGTCGGGGGACAGACCGGCCGTTTCGCAAGAACGGCCTAAGTATCTGAAAGGTTTGGTGGGCGCGACAGGGATCGAACCTGTGACCCCTTCGGTGTGAACGAAGTGCTCTCCCGCTGAGCTACGCGCCCGACCGTGGTGGCGGATCCGCCACCCACGAGGTGCCGCGATATAGGGCAGTCCTGCAGGATTCGTCAACCGGGTCGATCGCCGCATTCGAGCACCGTCCGGCGCGGCCTCGCGCGCCTCGCGCCGTGCGGCCGCGGAAGGTCGCCGCCGCTCCCGTCGCGGCGGTCAGGGTTTGCTGGCCGCCGCTTCGATGAGTCGCGTCGCGCATGCGGCATCGAGCGCGGCGTAGTCCTCGATGACCAGCGTCGCCCTGGCGCGCGCTGCCGCGTCCGGGGCATAGCCGAAGTCGACGAGAACCGAGGGGATGCCGGCCGCGGCCGCGGCATCGATGTCCGTGGCCGTGTCGCCGACCATCAGCGCGGCCGTGGCAGCGCCGCCGGCCCGCGCCAGGGTCTCGGTGAGATGCGAAGGGTCCGGTTTCTTCCGGGCGACGGTGTCGGCGCCGCAGATTGCTGCGAACCGATCCTTCAGCCGCAGTTCCGCGAGCAGGAGATCGGCGAGGCGCTCCGACTTGTTGGTGCAGACGGCGAGGGTGAAGCGGCCGGCGGCCAGCCGGTCCAGCGCGGCGACGGCGCCGGGGAAGGGCCGCGACTGCTGCGCGATGTTCTCGGCATAATGCGCGAGGAAGCAGGCGACCTGATCCTCCATCTCGGCATCGGTGAGCGGCAGGCCGAGCCGGCGATAGGCTTCGCGCAGCATGACGCGCGAGCCGTGGCCGGCATGCGGGCGCACCAGAGCGAGGTCGGTCGGCGGAAGGTTCCTGCGCTGCAGGCATTGATTGAGGCTGGCCGCGAGGTCCGGCGCGGTATCCACGAGGGTGCCGTCGAGATCGAAGACGACGACCGGCCTCGATGCCCCGGTGTCCGCCGAATCGTCCGTGGCTGCGCGCTCTGGCGGAGCTGTTCCCGGCAAGAAGGACTCCTTGCGGCACCGGCGCGTCCGGAAACCCATTCAGCGCTTTCAGGGAGAGATGGAGGCCTCGGCCGGAATCGAACCGGCGTGCAAGGATTTGCAGTCCTCTGCGTAACCACTCCGCCACGAGGCCCCGTCGCCGCTGTACGTACTGAGATCGCGGCGGTTTCGCAAGGGGGGCGGATCGGCTCGCGGCCGGCGCGTGACAATGCGATGAACCCGCGGCGCCGGAACGGGTCCTCAGCGCGAGACGCCGCCAGCTTGCGCCGTGCGGGCGGCCCGATTAAGGAACTCACACCCCGAAAAGGGGCCCCTTCGACGCGATGACAGACAGGGATTCGGCAATGGATTTCGAAGCCGCTCGGATCAAGATGGTCGACAACCAGGTCCGCACCACGGATGTGACCAGCCACGCGATCCTGCGGGCCTTCCTGCAGGTGCCGCGGGAAGAGTTCGTGCCGGCATCCTGGAAGCCGCTCGCCTACATCGACGAGGACGTGCCGCTCGGCGACGGGCGCTTCCTGATGGAGGCCTCGCCCTTCGCCAAGCTGCTGCAGCTCGTGTCGATCGGGCCGGACGATGTCGTCCTCGATGTCGGCTGCGGCACCGGCTATTCCGCCGCGATCCTCTCGCACCTTGCCGGATCGGTCGTCGCGCTCGAGGAGAACGCGACCCTCGCCGCCAGCGCCAGCGAAACACTCGCGCGACTCGACTTCGTCACCTGCGCAGTGGTCGAAGGACCGCTGAACGAGGGTTATCCCTCCGAGGCGCCCTACGACGTGATCGTGTTCGAGGGGGCGGTCGAGACGCTGCCGGACACCTTCTTCGACCAGCTGCGCAACGGCGGCAGGATGGTGGTGGTCGAAGGCGTCGGCCTCGCCGCCGAAGCCAAGCTCTACATCAAGGACGACGAGGGCGTCGTCTCGCAGCGTTTCGGATTCAATTGCGCCATCAAGCCGTTGCCGGGATTCAAGAAGGCCGCCGCGTTCGTCTTCTGAGCCGGCTTCCTAACCGGAGGGGGCGTTGCAGATTTGCCCCGGTTGCCCGGAAATCGCGCCGAAGCTGCCTTCAAACTTGAACTTTGTTCATCCGACCTGATCAAGGATGGCGGTAAAGAAAGCCTCCAGTCCTCGCTCGGGCCGCTTTTGCCCGCCCGCGGACACGGAGAGATGTCGGCTGGAGTCACTGCGTTGCTGAAAACCTTTTCGATCGCCACACTGCTCGCTGCGAGCACCCTGCTCTCGAGCGCGACGCTCGCCCGGGCGGAAACGCTCGCCGACGCCCTGGCAAAGGCCTACCAGAACAGCCAGAACCTGAACGCCACCCGCGCGCAGCTGCGGGCGACCGACGAGAACGTCACGCAGGCGCGCGCCGGGCTGCGCCCGACGGTCAACGCCACCGGCACCGCCAGCGCCGCCCGCAGTTATACCAACTATGGAGGCGGCATTGCCGACGCGCGGAGCGCGACGAACTCGATCGGCGTCGGTATCCAGATCAACCAAACCATCTTCGACGGGTTTCAGACGACCAATAACGTCGAGGCCGCCAAGGCGCAGGTGCGCGCCGCCCAGCACAACCTTGCCAATACCGAGGAGAACACGCTGCTGAACGCCGCGACGGCCTATATGGACGTCCTGCGCGACCGGCAGATCGCGTCGCTCCGCCGGCAGAACCTCGGCTTCCTGAACGAGCAGGTGCGCGCGGCGCGGGCGCGCTTCGAAGTGGGCGAGGGCACGCGCACGGACGTCGCTCAGGCGCAGTCGCAGCAGGCTCTTGCGACCGCCCTTCTCAACAGTGCGCTGGCCCAGGTCGCCTCCAGCGAAGCGACCTATTTCCAGGTGATCGGCGACGCGCCGACCAATCTGCGGCCCGGCACCGTGCCGATGAAGGCGCTTCCCGGCTCGATCGCCAGCGCCTATGCGATCGCGCAGCGCGAGCATCCGGCGATCCTCGCGAATCTCGCGGCGGTCGACGCGGCCGCCTTCCAGGTGAAGTCTGCAGAAGGAGCGCTCCTGCCGTCGCTCAGCCTGACCGGGCAGGTGCAGGACGCCTATTCGAGCGATACCGCGCATGGCGGTGCCTCCCTGCCGGGCGTGACCCGCACCACCACCGGCAACCAGATCTCGGCGACCGTCGGCGCGCAGCTGACGATTCCGATCTACCAGGGCGGCCGCACGAGTTCGCTGGTCCGCCAGTACAAGGAGACGCTCGGCCAGCGCCGGATCGAGGTCGACAGCGCCCGCGACCAGGTCCGCGCCGCGGTGGCGACGCAATGGGCCAACCTGCAGGCCGCCCGCGCCAACATCACCGGCTATCAGGCGCAGGTTCAGGCAGCCCGGCTGGCGCTGAACGGCGTCATCGAGGAGCGCAATGTCGGCCAGCGCACGACGCTCGACGTCCTGAACGCCCAGGCCGACGTGATCTCGGCGCAGATCCTGCTGGTCGGCTCGCAGCGCGACGAGGTCGTGGCGGCCTATTCGCTGCTGTCGGCGATCGGCCGGCTGTCCGCGGGGCGCCTGCATCTCGCCGGCAAGGTCTACAATCCGGACGACCACTACATCGAGGTCCAGGACAAGTGGTACGGCCTGCGCACGCCGGACGGCCGCTGACCGAGCGTCCTGTCGACGCGGGACCCCGAATCGGGCGGCTTGTCGTGGCGCCGCCTGAAAGAAATTGGTGAAAATTCCGTTTCGCCGCCGTCCGGGATTCCCGCGCCGCAACTTCCGACTTAGGCTTCGCGCATGATTCGAGCGGTAGGGCCTTCCTGTCGCGTAATTTGCGGGAGCGCCGAATGAGCAATGCCCTGCCGGTCCGGGAACAGTCCATGGACGAGATCCTGGCCTCGATCAGACGGATCATCGAGAGCGGTGACGACAGGCTCGGCAAGGCCGGTGCGGCTGCTTCGGGCGGCGCGTCGGTCGGTGCCGGGCATGCGTCCGCAACCGTGCGGGCCATGCCCCAGCAGGCGGAGCAAGCGGCCGGCAAGGCTGCCGAGGCCGCTCCCGGCCTCGTCTCACCGGCGACATCGCCCGAGGCGGAATCGATTCGGCCTGCGCCGCAGGCGGACGGACGTGCAGCGATGACCGGTCTTGCTGCCCCGGCGGCCCAGCCGCAGGCGCGGCCGCGTGCGGCATGGCCTCCGGCGGCGTTGGCCGAGCAGGGAGAAACGCGGGCGCAGGTGACGGGCGAAGACGGCATGGCCGCGATGGCCGCGGGTGAGACGGACCTGTCGGTGGCGCGCCTGCGGGCCGTTTCGCTCGCCGCAGCCTCTCAGGTGAAGCCGGCCGAGCCGGAACAGATGCCGGAGCCACAGGGAGAATCGCCGCGCGAGACGGTGGCGCGGGTCTCTGCGAACACGCCGCATGCGATCCGGCGCAGCGCCGAGCCGGCGGCCGAGTTGCCGGAATGGCCGTCCGCGGTCGCCGCGAACGATCGGCCGGCCGGTAGCGGCGCCGACGCCTTTCTGGCGGAGTTCGACGAGCAGGAATTTGCGACGGAGCTGCTCGGCAAGGCCGGGCTGATCGATGCTCCGGACGTCGAGCCGGAGGCTGAGGTCGAGCCGGAGGAGACCGGGGAGGACTTTGACGCCGAGGCGGTTCAGGACCTGTCGGACGAGGCGCTCCTCGACGCGGCCGACGAGCCGGTACGGGTCGCTCATGCCCTGATCTCGCAGGAGGCCGGGGCGCGGGTCGCTGCCTCCTTCTCCAGCCTCGCCGCGACGATCCGCGAGGAGCATCTGCGCGATGTCGATGGCATCGTGCGGGAAATGCTGCGGCCGATGCTGCAGGAATGGCTCGACGACAACCTGCCGCGCATGGTCGAGCGGCTGGTGCGCGAAGAGATCGAGCGGGTCGCCCGCGGCGGCGCGCGCTGATCGCAAGCGCCTGCCGCGCGGGCTTGCCCCGCGGACTGCGTCGCTCGGGCTGCATCGGCCGGGGCCGGCTCGCCCGCCTCGGCTGCCGCCGTGACGGAGGCGACGGCGCGGCACTTCGTTGACAGCGCCGAAACGGAGGCGCTAACCGGATGGCGACGCAAGCAATCGCCTTCTGGACAATCATGATCGACAAGACCTACGACGCCGCCGCCATCGAGCCGCGCATCGCCGCCCGCTGGGATCAGGCAAACGCCTTTGCCGCCGGCGCCGGGGCCAAGGACGGCGCCGAACCGTTCTCGATCGTCATTCCGCCGCCCAATGTCACCGGCTCGCTCCATATGGGGCATGCGCTGAACGACACGCTGCAGGACATCCTCGTGCGCTTCGAGCGCATGCGCGGCAAGAACGTGCTGTGGCAGCCGGGGCTGGATCACGCCGGCATCGCGACGCAGATGGTCGTCGAGCGGCAGATGGCGGCGTCCGGCGAGAACGTCACGCGACGCCAACTCGGCCGCGAGGGCTTCATCGAGCGCGTCTGGAAGTGGAAGGCCGAATCCGGCGGCGCGATCTCCGGTCAGCTGAGGCGGCTCGGCGCCTCCTGCGACTGGTCGCGCGAGCGCTTCACCATGGACGAGGGCCTGTCCAGGGCGGTCCTCCACGTCTTCGTCGAACTCTACCGCAAGGGCCTGATCTACAAGGACAAGCGGCTGGTCAACTGGGACCCGAAGTTCGAGACCGCGATCTCCGACCTGGAAGTCGAGAATCGCGAGACCGCCGGCCATATGTGGCACTTCAAGTATCCGCTGGCGGGCGGCGAGACCTACGAATATGTCGAGAAGGATGCTGACGGGAACGAGATCCTGCGCGAGACCCGCGACTACATCTCGATCGCGACGACCCGTCCGGAGACCATGCTCGGCGACGGCGCGGTGGCGGTGCATCCGGACGACGAGCGCTACCGGCCGATCGTCGGCAAGCTCTGCGAGATCCCGGTCGGGCCGAAGGAGCACCGCCGGCTGATCCCGATCATCACCGACGAATATCCGGACATGGATTTCGGCTCGGGCGCGGTGAAGATCACCGGCGCGCACGACTTCAACGACTACCAGGTCGCCAAGCGCGGCGGCATTCCGATGTACCGGCTGATGGACACGCGCGGCGCGATGCGCTCCGATGGCGCGCCCTATGCCGAGGCGGCCGCGCGGGCGGCGGAGATCGTTCAGTCCGGCTCCCTGCCGGCGCCGGCGGTGGTCGATGCGATCAACCTTGTGCCCGACGAGTATCGCGGCCTTGACCGCTTCGAGGCGCGCGAGAAGGTGGTCGCCGAGATCGACGCCGAAGGCCTGATGATCAAGGTCGAGGACAAGCCGATCATGCAGCCCTTCGGCGACCGCTCCGGCGTCGTCATCGAGCCGATGCTGACCGACCAGTGGTTCGCCGACGCCAAGACGCTGGCCGAGCCGGCGATCGCTGCGGTGCGCGACGGGCGCACCAGGTTCGTGCCGGAGAACTGGTCGAAGACCTATTTCCAGTGGATGGAGAACATCGAGCCCTGGTGCATCTCGCGCCAGCTCTGGTGGGGCCACCGCATTCCGGCTTGGTACGGGCCGAAGCGGAGCTCCGGGACGGGCACCGGGATCGGCGGCGGCGCGCCCGCTGCGGATCAGCCGCTGGAGACGGAGACCTTCGTCGCGCGTTCGGAGGCCGATGCGCTTGCCGCTGCCGCGGACTACTACGGCGCGGAGGTCGGGATCGCCGAGGATGCGCGGGACGCGGCGGGCCGCCAGGACGGCGTCGTCCGCATCTGGCGCGACGAGGACGTGCTCGACACCTGGTTCTCCTCGGCGCTCTGGCCGTTCTCGACGCTCGGCTGGCCGGACGAGACGCCGGAGCTGAAGACCTACTACCCGACCTCCGTCCTCGTCACCGGCTTCGACATCATCTTCTTCTGGGTCGCCAGGATGATGATGATGGGCCTGGAATTCATGGACGCGGCGCCGTTCGCGACCGTCTACGTCCATGCGCTCGTCCGCGACAAGAACGGCGCCAAGATGTCGAAGTCGAAGGGCAATGTCGTCGACCCGCTCGACCTCATCGACGAGTATGGCGCGGACGCCCTGCGCTTCACGCTGGCGATCATGGCGGCGCAGGGGCGCGACGTGAAGCTCGACCCGCAGCGAATCGCCGGCTACCGCAACTTCGGCACCAAGCTGTGGAACGCCACGCGCTTCGCCGAGATGAACGGCGCCGTCCATGGCGTCGCCGTCGATCCCGCCGCGCTGACCCAGCCGCTGAACCGCTGGATCGTCACCGAACTCGGCCGTGCCATCGCCGAGACGAACGCGGCGCTTCAGACCTATCGCTTCAACGATGCGGCAGCGACGCTCTACCGCTTCGTCTGGAACCTCTTCTGCGACTGGTATGTCGAGCTGGCCAAGCCGACGCTGATGGGCGAGGATCAGGCCGCGGCGGACGAGGTGCGGCGGGTGATGGGCTTCGTGCTCGACCGGATCTACGCGCTGCTGCATCCCTTCATGCCCTTCGTGACCGAAGAGCTCTGGGCGACGACCGTGGAGAGCCGGCCGGGCCTCCTGTGCCATGCCGAGTGGCCGGCGCTCGACTTTGCCGATGCCGACGCCGCCGACGACATCAACTGGCTGATCGACCTCGTCAGCGCGGTCCGCTCGGTGCGCGCCGAGATGAACGTGCCGGCGGGGGCCACGGCCTCGCTCCTGGCGATCCAGGCGGACCCGCAGACGCTGGCGCGAATCGAGCGGCATGCGGCGGCGCTGCAGCGGCTTGCACGCCTCGGCGGTGTCGAATCGGCGGACAGCCCGCCGGCCCAGTCGGCCCAGATCGTCGTCGCCGGCGTCACCTTCGCGCTGCCCCTCAAGGGGATGATCGACATCGCTGCGGAGCGGGCGCGACTGACCAAGGCGCATCAGAAGGCGCTCGGCGAGATCGCGCGAATCGACAAGAAGCTCGCCAACGAGAAGTTCGTCGCCAACGCGCCTGAAGAGGTCGTCAACGAGGAGCGGGCCAAGCGGGAAGCCTATCGGCTGGAGGGCGAAAAGCTCGCTGCGGCGCTCGAAAGCCTGAGCTGAACGCGAGTCGCCTGCCGGCCGGCTCCGCCACAGGCAAGGCGGCCGGCGGCGACGCCGCTGCTCCTGCAGCGCCTCTCGGAGGCGCTCCGGGTCTCGCTACGACGGGGCGCAACCGCCTTATTTGTCGCAGAATTGTTACACAGCCGCAGCGATTCGCATCGCAAAGATGCGGGCGCTCGCGCGGCTGTTTTTGCCGCCGCCGGCGGACCTCTCGCTAAGGCATTGAATCCGCTGACGCCGTCTCTGCCTTGCGGCATGCCGACGTCGTTCTGACCGGCGGATGCCCGGTTTCCCCAAGCCCCGAGCAGGCTTGCGAATGCATGTTTTTCGCGAGAACTCTGATTTACGCTTACGTCAATGGCCGCCCCAGGGGGGAATGGCGGCCGGGGCAAGCGTTGGGGGGAATTGATGAGAAGCATTACCAAGATCGCGATTGCAGCGGCACTCGCTCCGCTGGTCCTGCCGTCGGTCGCGTCGGCCGGCGGTTTCCAGCGAGGCATGCCCGACACCGACATCCTGTTCGAGCCCGGCACAGTGAACATGAAGGCCGGCATGACCTACGTCGATCCGCAGCGCGGATTTACGTCGATCGCCGGCCAAAGCGGCAACTTCTCGAACTATACCGGGGACTACGCCATCCCCAACTTCGCCATCTCGCTCGGCAACGACGTCGCTGGGTGCGCGGGCACGGCAACCCAGTCGTTTGGGGCGGAGGCGGATTATTCCGGTTCGCCGGGCGGAGCCCTGCCGATGCAGGTGAGTTCGACGCAGAGCGGCTCGACCGCCGACCGGTTGAATTTCGCAACGGCCGGTTCGGTTGCACGGACGCAGAAGCTGTCCTTCGATTCGGAAGAGATCGGCCTGACCTGCCGCCTCAGCTACGCCGCCTCCTCGGGACGCTACAGCCTCCTCGGCGGGGTGTTCATGGAGGACTTCCAGTTCAAGGGGACCAGCCTCGGCACGAGCTATGCTGCTCCGGGTGTTCCATTCCCGGTCGCCTCGACCCGCATCGATGTCGACAGTCGTGGCGGTTACAAAGCCGGCTTCAGGATCGGCGCCGCCTACGAGATCCCGGAATACGCGCTGCGAGTCCAGGCCATGTATCGCTCGCAGGTCCATCATGATGACGTGACGGGCGACGGCTCAGTCACCTTCCTCAGCTCGATCATTCCGGGACTGCCCGCAGGAACGGTCGTGCCGGTGGACTCCAAGCTGAGCGAGGCGACCAGCCCGCAGTACGTGGACATCAAGGCACAGACCGGCATCGCGCCGGGCTGGCTGCTGCTCGGCGCGTTTCGGTGGACCGACTGGTCGACCAACGACGTCAGCATCAGCTCGATCTCGAACACGACCTACGGCATCAAGTCCTCGTCCTATGCCCCCTATCACTGGCGGGACGGCTACACGGGCATTGTGGGTCTGGGCCATGCCTTCACCGACAAGGTCTCCGGCGCGGTGAGCCTCGGCTACGACCGCGGCGTCTCGACGGGCTCCGAGACCACCTACACCGACCTCTACACGCTCGCCGGCGGCGTCTCGTTCAAGAACAACAAGTGGAGCGAGCTGCGGTTCGGCGGCCTCGTCGGCTACTGGACGGCGGGCGAGCAGAAGATCTCCGACGGCGCCTATTTCGACGGCAAGGTCGGCGGCGACTTCGTCTGGGCGCTGAACGCCTCGCTCAAGCTGACCTTCTGATCCGACCGTCGGGCGGCTCCGCCGCATCGCAGCTTCGGACAGACCCTCTGCGCGCTCGGCCGGACCGGCCGGGCGCGGTTGCGTTTCGCCCTTATGTTCCGCAGCCGCAACGCGATTTTCGCCCTGTAGATTTCCGGCAACACTATTGCAAGCTTGCATCGTCTACTGTCGTCGACAGGCCGAAGCGCCCCCTTGCCGCCACAAAACGACGTCACCTCGGAAGCAGATGCAAAGAGCCGGCGACAGAATCGGCGAGCGGGACGAGGAACGATCATGATCGCGCACGCGATGCACTGTCAGCGCCTGCCGATCCGTCTGGCGACGGCGGGATCGGCGCATGCCGCTGCCGGGTCCGGCCCGATTGATGCCGGAAACGGCGAGACCGAAATGGAATGGGAATCGGCCACCTTACGGTCGAAGGGGAAAGCTCCCCGGGCGGGGAGCTTCCGGATCTACACGCAGCAGGCCGGCACCGCTTGTATTGGCGCGGTGAGGGGTCCGGGCGGCGTCGCGGAAAAGCACTGCCATGCGGATTTCTAGCCTGCTCCTGACTGTTTCGCTCGCTGCGGGTCTGCTCGCATCGACCACCGGCGTGACCTCGGCCCTCGATCCGGCCGCCAAGGTCGATCCTGACGCGACGCCGCTCCAGCTGTTCTCCTTCGGCTACAAGGCCTATCAGCGCGGCGAGAAGCTGGAGGCCTTCGAGGCGCTGCGCTACGCCGCCGACAAGGGGCATGCCGGCGCGCGCTGGAAGCTCGGCCAGATGTACGCCCAGGGCGACGGCGTGCCGGAGAACGACTACGAGGCGTTCAAGATCTTCGAGCAGATCGTGCGCGACCAGGACGACGACTCGAACGGCTATGCCAACGCCGCCTATGTCGCCAGCGCCATCGTTGCGCTCGCCAACTATCTCAGGACCGGCATCCCGAACAGCCCGGTGGCGGTCGATCTGCCCCGCGCGCGGCAGTTCTACTTCCACGCCGCCTCCTATTTCGGCGACGCCGACGCGCAGTTCCAGCTCGGCCGCATGCTGATCAACGGGGAGGGCGGTCGCGCCAATCCGCGCCAGGCGGCGCGCTGGCTGAAGCTCGCGGCCGGGAAGGGCCATGTCGGCGCCGAGGCGCTGCTCGGCTCGCTGCTGTTCGACGGGCAGAAGATCGCCATGAGGCCGGAGCCGGTGCGGGGCCTCGCGCTGTTGACCATGGCGCTGAAGCAGGCCGGCCCGAAGGACCAGGAGTGGATCCGTCCGCTGCAGGAGGCGGCATTCTCGGTGGCATCGGAGAAGGACCGGCGGCTGGCCCAGCTCTCCGCCGAGCAGCAGCTGGCGGCGGCGGTGCCCGCCGCCGGCGCGACGGCGACGGCTGCTGCGACCGCGACGGTGACTGCCACTGCCACTGCCACTGCCACTGCCACTGCCACGGCGACCGCGAGCAACCAGTAGCCCAGTCTTCCGAGACGGGCCCGGCGGTCGCAATCGGCACTCACGATGAGGCCGGGCTTGAGCCCCCGGCTTGACCTTGACGGATGCCGGTCGCGCCCGCGGGCCGTCGGCGGTCAGTGCCGGAGTTCGACCACCACCGGCACGTGGTCCGACGGCTTCTCCCAGCCGCGCACATGGCTGTCGATGCCCGCCGAGACGAAGCGCTCCTGCGCCTCGGGCGAGAGCAGAACGTGGTCGATGCGGATGCCGTTGTTCTTCTGCCAGGCGCCGGCCTGATAGTCCCAGAACGTATAGGTCTTGGCGGCGTCCGTCGTCGCGCGCACCGCGTCGGCGAAGCCGAGATGGATCAGCCGGCGGAAGGCCTCGCGCGATTCCGGCTGGAACAGCGCGTCGGACAGCCAGTTCTCAGGGTTGGCGACGTCGATCGGATCGGGGATGACGTTGTAGTCGCCGGCGAGGATCAGGTCGTCCTCACTTTCGAGCAGCGTCTGCGCATGCGCGATCAGCCGCTCCATCCAGGCCAGCTTGTAGGTGAATTTCTCGGTGCCGATCGGATTGCCGTTCGGCAGATACAGCGAGGCGACCCGCAGCCGGCGCGCGCCCACCTGCCAGACGCCTTCGACGAAGCGCGAATGGTCGTCGTTCTCGTCGCCCGGAAGGCGGCAGATCACCTCGGACGGCTTCTCCTTCGACAGGAGCGCGACGCCGTTGAATCCCTTCTGGCCATGCGTCTCGACGTGGTAGCCGAGCGCCTCGATGGGAGCGCGCGGAAAAGAGTCGGCCTGGCTCTTGATCTCCTGCAGGCAGACGATGTCCGGCTGGCGGGCCTCGAGCCACGCCGTCAGCGCGTCGATGCGGGCCTTGATGCCGTTGATGTTCCAGGTGGCGACGAGCATGCCCTGCCGCCGGTCAGATCGAGAACGAGGTGCCGCAGCCGCAGGAGGCGACGGCGTTCGGATTGCGGATCTGGAACGACTGGCCCATCAGGTCGTCGACGAAGTCCACCACCGCGCCTTCCAGATAGGCGAGTGAGACCTGGTCGATCAGCACGCGTGCCCCGTCCTTCTCGATGACGAGGTCGTCGTCCTCGCGGTCCTTCGTCAGATCGTATTTGTAGGAAAAGCCGGAGCAGCCGCCGCCTTCCACCGAGATGCGCAGCGCCTCGGCGCCCTCGGCCTTGGCGAGCACGCTCCGGATGCGCTGGGCGGCGCTGTCGGAAAGTGTAACGGGACGGGTCGCGGTATCGCTCATCGGCATGTCGGCGCCCGGCCTTCCGGCGGCGCCGCTCCTTGTTCGTATCCACGCGCTTAAGTATGGACGGCGGAGCGGCCGGTCAATCGGGTGCGGATATGCCGGGTCGGGCGCCGGCCGGGCGGGAAGCGGCCCGGACGGTAAGCGAGCGGGAGCGCGGAGCCGGATGGACGAGACGATCCTAGCGGGACTTGGGACCTCGCTGCGCCAGCGGGCGCGGTACGCCGCGCAGCCGGAGCGCTCGCGCGGACGGCTGTTTGCGGAATCGCCGAGTCCGACCCGCACGCCGTTCGAGCGCGACCGCGACCGCATCGTCCACTCCACCGCCTTCCGCCGGCTGAAGCACAAGACGCAGGTCTTCGTGCCCTATGAGGGCGACCACTACCGGACACGGCTGACGCATACGATCGAGGTCTCGCAGATCGCCCGGGCGTTTGCGCGGGCGCTGATGCTCGACGAGGACCTGACCGAGGCGGTGGCGCTGGTCCACGATTTCGGCCACACGCCCTTCGGCCATGCCGGCGAGCGCGCGCTCGACCGCTGCATGGCCGACTTCGGCGGATTCGATCACAATGCGCAGTCGCTCCGCATCGTCACGGCGCTGGAGCGCCGCTATGCCGAGTTTGACGGGCTGAACCTTTCCTGGGAGACGCTGGAAGGCCTCGTCAAGCACAACGGCCCCCTGATCGGCCCGCATGCCCGCGCGGGCGAACCGGTTCCACGGCCGATCGCCGACTTCGACGCGCTGTTCCCGCTGGGCCTCGCCACCTTCGCCGGGCTCGAGGCGCAGGCGGCGGCGATTTCCGACGACATCGCCTACAACACCCACGATCTCGACGACGGGCTGAGGGCGGGGCTGATCCGGCTGGACGATCTCGCCGAACTGGAACTCGCGGGGTCCATCCTGGCCGATGTGCGGGCCGCCTATCCGGCACTTGACGAGAGTCGCACCGTCCACGAGATCATGCGCCGCCACATCACGCGGCTGGTCGAGGATGTGATCGTGACCTCCGCCGGTGCGATCGGGGAACTCGCGCCGAAGGACGCGGACGCGGTGCGGGCGGCGCAGCGGCCGATGATCGCCTTCTCTCCCGTCATGCAGGACGCGGTGAAGCAGACGCAGCGCTTCCTCTTCGCGCGGGTCTATCGCTGCGAGAGCGTCATGCAGGTGATGCGCCGCGCCGAGCGCCTGGTCGAGGAACTGTTCGCCCGGTTCATGGAGCGGCCGGAACTGATGCCCGGCGAATGGCCGGACGCCATGGCACGCCTGCCGGTCGAGAAGCGCGCGCGGCGTGTCGCCGACTATCTCTCGGGAATGACCGACACCTATGCGCTCGCGGAATATCAGCGGCTGTTTGACGTGGTGCCGCAATTGCGTTAGCCGCCGAGCCTTCCAGGCTCGGCGACGACGACGGCTGCGGGAGGCGGGCTCTCGCGTCGCATTGCGCAACAGGTGACAACCGGCGGCGCGCCGCGACAGGGCGTCGCTCGGCCGCATCACCGCGGAAGCAGGTTTCAAGCGTCTCCGGCCTTCCCGGTCGCACCAGTCGAGGATCATCATGAACATCTTTGCCGACTTCGAAAACCGGGTGAAGACGGCGGTAGAGGCAATTGTTCCGTCAGAGGAAATGGCGGGCGTGGACCTCTCGCGCATCACCGTCGAGCCCCCGCGCGACGCCGCGCATGGAGATCTGGCGACAAACGCCGCGATGGTGCTGGCGAAGCCGCTCGGCCGCAAGCCGCGCGACCTCGCCTCGGCACTGGCCGACCGGCTCGCGGCCGATCCCGACGTCGCGGCCGCGGAGGTGGCGGGGCCGGGCTTCATCAACCTGCGCCTCGCGCCGGCCTTCTGGATCGCCCATCTGTTGGCGGTCCTGTCCGAAGGGCCCGCATACGGCCGTGGGCCGCGCACCGGACGCAAGATCAACGTCGAATACGTCTCGGCCAATCCGACCGGGCCGATGCATGTCGGCCATACGCGCGGCGCGGTGGTCGGCGACGTCATCGCGGCGCTCCTCGATTTCGCCGGCGCGGACGTCACCAAGGAATACTACATCAACGACGCCGGCGAGCAGATCACCGTGCTCGCCCGCTCCGTCTTCCTGCGCTACCGGGAGGCGCTGGGGGAGACGATCGGCGAGATCCCGGCCGGGCTCTATCCCGGCGACTATCTGAAGCCGGTCGGCGAAGCGCTGAAGGCCGAGTTCGGCGACCGCCTGGCATCGCTGCCGGAGGAAGAATGGCTGCCGCCGGTCCGTGACCGCGCCATCGCCGCGATGATGGAAATGATCCGCGCCGACCTGAAGCTCCTCGGCGTCGAGCAGGACGTGTTCTTCTCCGAGCGCACGCTGCACGCCGCCGGCGGCGGCAAGATCGCCGAGACCATCGAGGCGCTGCGCGAACGCGGCTTCGTCTATCAGGGCTCGCTGCCGCCGCCGAAAGGCCAGCTGCCGGAGGACTGGGAGGATCGCGAGCAGACGCTGCTGCGCTCCACGGAGGTCGGCGACGACCAGGACCGGCCGCTGATCAAGTCGAACGGCGCCTATACCTACTTCGCCGCCGACGTCGCCTATTTCCGCGACAAGTTCGAGCGCGGCTTCCAGGAGATGGTCTACGTCCTCGGCGCCGATCACGGCGGCTACGTGAAGCGGCTCGAGGCCGTCGCGCGCGCCGTCGCCGGCGACAAGGCCACGATCGACGTCGTGCTCTGCCAGCTCGTGAAGCTCTATCGCAACGGCGAGCCGGTGAAGATGTCGAAGCGCTCCGGCGACTTCGTCACGCTCGCCGACGTGGTCGAGGAGGTGGGCCGCGATCCGGTCCGCTTCATGATGCTCTATCGCAAGAGCGACGCCCCGCTGGACTTCGACTTCCAGAAGGTGACGGAGCAGTCGAAGGACAATCCGGTATTCTACGTGCAGTACGCCCATGCCCGCGCCGCGGCGATCTTCCGACAGGCGCTCGAGGTGGGGCTCGAACTGCCGGACTTCTCCGCCCTGGCAGCCGAAGACCTCGCGGGCCTGTCGGACGAGGGGGAACTGGCCCTCGTCCGCAAGCTGGCGGAGTTTCCCCGGCTCATCCTGGCGGCGGCGGAGGCGAAAGAGCCGCACCGGCTCGCCTTCTACCTCTACGACCTCGCCTCGGCCTTCCACGGCCAGTACAACCGCGGAAAAGACTTGCCGGACTTACGGTTTGTTAACCCTGATCAGCCGATGATGACTCGTGCTCGCCTCGGTTTGGTGAAGGCTGTCGCAATCGTTCTTGCGACTGGACTCGACCTGATCGGAGCCGACGCACCGGAAGAAATGCGATAAACCACCACGCTTTGGTCAATTTCCTCTCCTAGCGGTGGATGTGGAGATCGGGGGCTTGCCCCCGCTGAGGGGAATGACGGGGTGCTCATGTCGATGAGAGACTTGACGGGCTCGGGCAGCGGGAACGCTGGGCCGGCTTCAGCCGATCTCGACGATCCGTTCGAGGAACTCGCCAGGCTGCTGGACGAGCCGCTGGAAGCTTTGCCGCGGCCGGTGTCGCATGTAGAGAATCAGGCCCGCCTGTCGCCGCAGGCCGGCGAGTCGCGCGGTGGGTCGGGGGTTTCGGCGGCGGAGCGGCCTTCGACTGCCGGTCACAGTGCCTCCGAGCCGTCGGTCGGGGCCGAATTCGCCAGCGAAGACGCGACGGCGCTCGCTGCGGCGCTTGATGTGGATGGCGACATCTCGGCTGGTTTCGCCGAGGAATTCGCCGTCGCCATGGGGGACGAGGTTCCGCAGGATGCGTCGCGGACGCAAGGTGTGGCTTTAGCGGCCGGCCCGGCAGCCGAGGCTGCGGTCCCGTCGTCGAAGAAGCGCGCGGGCTCGGCGTCCGGGCTCGCCGGCGTGTTCGACGAGGAAATCGAGACGGCGCTGCTTGGCCTGTCGGCGCCCGCCAATCCGCGCGAGACAATGATTCATCGTGCCGAGCCCTTTGCGCCGGCGCGCATGCCGGAGCAGCCCGTGGCCGCTCCGGCCGGCAAGGTGTTCGACGATTTCGACGACCTGATCGCCAGCGAGCTCGCGGCGATGAAGCAGGCGCCGGTCGCCGCCGAGCCGGAGGCCGAGCCCGAGTACGAATCGCTCTGGCAGCCGCAGGACGATCATGACGATTACCTCGAGGCCGCTCGCAGCCTTCCCGACGGGCAGGGGCGCTGGGCGTCCGAAGCCGAGGGTGCCGAGGCCGGTGACGACGGGGCGGTCCGTCGCGCCAGTCGGGCCGCCGCGGCATTGCGGCCGAAGCGTCCGCTCGGCTCCGGTGTGGCGCTCGGTGCCGTCGTCGCGGTTCTCGCGGTCGGCTATGGCGGCTATTCGCTGCTGACCGGTTCGTCCCCGCTCGCCGGCAATGGCGGCGTGCTGATCGTGCAGGCCGACAAGGATCCGGTGAAGGTCAAGCCGACCGATCCGGGCGGCAGGGATATTCCGAACCAGAACAAGGCGGTCTACCAGCGCGTCGAAAGCGCCTCGGCCGATCTCGTGCCCTCGCAGCCGAAGCTGCTGAAGGCCGAGGAAAAGCCGATCGACCTGCCGGTCGCGCCGCCGGAGCGCGGACCCGACCCGTCCGACCTCCCGGGCGTCGAGGTGGGCGGACCGATCCGGCAGGCGAATGCCGCCGAGACCGGGACCGCGCCCGTCCAGGTCGCGGATGCGTCCGCGAGCGAACAGCCGATGCCGGGTCTCGCGCCGCGCCGGGTGAAGACCCTGACAGTCCGCCCGGACGGAACGCTTGCCGAGGTCGACAGCGCTTCGGGCGAGGCGATGGACGCGCTGCGCAACAACGGCGCGCTGATCCAGGCTTCGGCGCGTCCCGTGGCGATCGAGTCGTCGAGCGACGGGCAGCCGCAGGTGGCGGCCGCTCAGGCGGAGACGGCCGTCGCGGCCGAGACGAAACCGATCGTCGGGCAGCCGGCGCCGAACATGCCCGTGCCGACCTTGCGCCCGGCGATGCCCGCTCCTGTCGAGGTGGCGTCCGCCGCTCCCGAGGAGCCGGCCGCGACGCCCGCAAAGGTTTCGCCGACGCCGGAGCGTACGGCGGCCGATCCGGTTCGGACCGCGTCGCTCCCGGATAGTTCCGCGGCGCCGTCGGCGAGCGGGCCGACCCCGGTCGTGACCGAGACGAACGGCTATTACGTGCAGATCTCCTCGCAGCCGACCGAGCCTCTGGCGCAGAAGTCGTCGCAGCGGCTCGGACAGAAGTTTGCCTCCGTGCTCGGCGGGCACAAGATGGTGATCCTGTCGGCCGAGATTCCGGGCAAGGGCACCTATTACCGGGTGCGCGTCGCCGCGGCGTCCAAGGACGAGGCCTCCAGCCTGTGCGGCTCGCTGAAGTCGGCCGGCGGCAGCTGCTTCGTTTCGCGCTAAGGGGAGTGGCTGCGGATCTGCTGCCGGCCGAGCGCCGAATGCGCGCGGCCGGAGGCGGATCCCGGCATGCGGCACGGCTCTTGCGGTGCGCCGCGCCGGTCGGGTGAGGTCAGGGTGAGCAGTTCGAAGTCCTTCATCGCGGCGCCGTCGGGACACGCCTTGACCGCCGAGGAGCGCGCCTTCTTCGCGGACGAGCGGCCCTGGGGCTACATCCTTTTCGCGCGCAACATCTCTTCCGGGTCGCAGGTCCGCGATCTCGTCGCCGAATTGCGTGATCTGGGCGGGCGTGCGACGACGCCCATCTTCGTCGATCAGGAAGGCGGCCGGGTCCAGCGGCTGCGTCCGCCGCTGGCCCCGGACTATCCGCCGGCCGAGTCGATCGGGCGCCTCCATGCCGTCGATCCGGCGGCGGGCGAGCGCGCCGCCTGGCTGCACGGGCGGCTGCTGGCGGAGGATCTCACCCGCTACGGCATCAACGCGGACTGCGTGCCCTGCCTCGACGTCCCCGTGGAGGGGGCCGACTCGGTAATCGGAAGCCGCGCCTACGGGACCGATCCCGAGGTCGTCGCGACGCTCGGCCGTGCGGTCGCCGACGGGCTGGCGGCGGGCGGGCTGCTGCCGGTCATGAAGCACATGCCGGGCCACGGCCGGGGCAACGCCGATAGCCATCTGGCGCTGCCGGTGGTCCGGGCGTCGCGAAACGAGCTGGCGCGGACCGACTTCGTCCCCTTCAAGGCGCTCGCCGGCTTGCCCGCGGCGATGACCGCGCACATCCTCTACAGCGACATCGATCCGACCCGCCCGGCGACGCTGTCGCCGATCGTCATCGGCGACGTCATCCGCAGCGAGATCGGCTTCGACGGCCTCCTGATGAGCGACGACATGTCGATGAAGGCGCTGTCCGGCGACCTTTTCGACCTCAGCCGGCGTGCGCTGACCGCGGGCTGCGACGTCGTTCTCCACTGCAATGGCGACATGGAGGAGATGCGGCATGTCGCACGCGCCTGCCAGCCGCTCGCGGGGGATGCGGAGCGGCGGGCGCGGGCAGCGGAAGGCGCGATCTCGCCGCAGAGCCTGCCTGGCGGCGACGAGGAGCTGCGCCGCGAATATCACGAGCTGATGTCCCGCCTCGGCTGACGGCACACTTTGCCTCAGGCGCAATTTTCGCTAGTCTGCCAACTGGTTAGAGGCGCGGCAGCTCCCGCCGGGCCGCAAGTCCGCCATGATCCGGGCGTACCGCTTTGCCGTCCCCTCCCTCGACGCGCGGCGCTCCGACGAGAGTCGTCCCGCAGGTCGGCGCGGCGAACAGGGGCGCGAGGGCTTGTCGCCTTCCGCCCGATCGACGCTCCGATGCACAAACCCGAGAAGATTGGGGCGGGTACCGTCGTTTCCGTTGATCCGAAAGGCGGTATCGTGTTTGAAAGGGCAGCGAGCGATCGCTAGCTATAGGGAGGCGGAGGTCTCTCGCCTTCGATGGAGAAGTGATATGGGTAGTTTCAGCATCTGGCATTGGCTCATCGTCCTCGCCGTCTTGCTGCTCCTGTTCGGTCGCGGCAAGATTCCCGACCTGATGGGCGACGTCGCCAAGGGCATCAAGAACTTCAAGAAGGGCATGGCGGACGACGAGCCCGAGACGACGACGGTTCGCGAGCGCCGTTCGCTGGAACACAACGACGGCGACGTCGTGGTGCACGACGTCAAGACCGAAAAGTCGGTCGGCTGATTCGGAACGGCTTCTGGCGCGCGGGTATGGCCGGTACCCACGCGTCCGCGCGTCCGGCATTCGCATCTGAGACAGTTCGATGTTCGACATAGGTTGGTCGGAACTCCTGGTGATCGCGGTGGTGCTCGTGGTCGTCGTGGGGCCCAAGGATCTGCCCGGCATGTTGCGGACCTTCGGCCGCACGACCAAGCAGCTTCGCGCGATGGCGGGGGAGTTCCGCCGGCAGTTCGACGAGGCCCTCCAGGAGGCCGAACTCGACGACGTGCGGTCGAGCGTCGACGAAATCCGCAATCTCGATCCCCGGCGCACCGTGCGCGACGCGATGAACCCGATGCGCGCGATCGGCGACGAGATCCGCTCCTCGCTCGCCGCCGCCGCCAAGGCGCCGGAACCCCGGATCCCGGCCAACACGGACACGCTGACGACGGGCGAAGCGAAGGTGGCGGAGGCGTCTGAGCCGGCTGCCGCCGAGATGCCGGCGGTCGCGAATGGAGCCGAAGCACCCGCGGGCCCGAACGCCGAGGATAAGGCAGCCCCCGTGGCGGACAGCGAACCTGCGCCGGCCGAGGTGGCGACGAGCGATGCCTCCCTTGGCCAGAAGCGGGAAGGTGTGGCGTGAGCCGGGCCGAGACGGACATCGAAGCGTCGTCCGCGCCGCTGATCGAGCACCTGATCGAGCTCCGCACGCGGCTGATCTGGTGCATCGTCGGCTTCTTCGGCGCGTTCCTGATCTGCTTCTTCTTCGCCAAGCCGATCTTCAACATCCTGGTGGTTCCGTATCAGACGGCAACCCATTGGGCCGGCGTCGACAACCGCCAGGTCGAGCTGATCTACACCGCGCCGCAGGAATTCTTCTTCACCCAGGTGAAGATCGCGGCGTTCGGCGGCTTCTTCCTCGCCTTTCCCATCATCGCGTCGCAGATCTACAAGTTCGTCGCGCCGGGGCTCTACAAGAACGAGCGGCACGCCTTCCTGCCGTTCCTGGTGGCGACGCCGATCCTGTTCATCATGGGCGCGCTGCTGGTCTATTTCTTCTTCACCCCGATGGTGATGTGGTTCTTCCTGTCGATGCAGCAGACGGGAGCGGACGGGCGTGTCGCGATCCAGCTGCTGCCGCGGGTCAGCGAGTATCTGTCGCTGATCATGACGCTGATCTTCGCCTTCGGCATGGTCTTCCAGCTGCCCGTGGTGACCTCGCTCCTGGTGCGGGTCGGCATCGTCTCGGCGGCGGGGCTCGCCTCGAAGCGCAAATACGCGATCGTGCTTGCCTTCATCGCCGCGGCGGTGCTGACGCCGCCCGATCCCATGTCCCAGATCGGCCTTGCCCTGCCGACGATCCTTCTCTACGAGATTTCGATCATTGCGGCACGGATGATCGAGAAGAAACGGGCGGAAGAGCTCGCCGAGAGCGAGGCCGACACCGAGGCCTGACGCGATCGTGACGTCTCCGGCTGCCACTCGGTCGGAGACGGGGACATCATGCTCGACATCAAGTGGATACGCGACAATCCTGGCAGGCTGGATGAAGCGCTGCGCAAGCGCGGCGCCGCGCCCGCCGCGATCGACCTGATCAAGCTCGACGAGGCGCGCCGGGACCATCTGAAGCGTCTTCAGGAGCTGCAGAGCCGGCGCAACGACGCCTCGAAGGAGATCGGCAAGGCGAAAGGCTCGGGCGACAATGCCCGCGCCGAGGCGCTGATCGCCGAGGTCGCCGAGATCAAGGCGGACATCCAGGCGGGCGAGGAGACCGAGCGGCGGATCGACGCCGAACTCGAGGACGCGCTCGCGAGGCTGCCAAACGTTCCGCTGGACGACGTGCCGGAAGGTCCGGACGAGACCGCCAATGTCGAGGTTCGGCGCGTCGGCACGCCGCCTGACTTCGGCTTCGCCCCCAAGGAGCATTACGAGCTCGGCGAAGCCCTCGGGCTGATGGACTTCGAGCAGGCCGGCAAGATCTCCGGCGCCCGGTTCACGATTCTCCGCGGACAGCTCGCGCGGCTCGACCGTGCCCTCGGTCAGTTCATGCTCGACCTCCACACAGGCGAGCATGGCTATCAGGAGGTGGTGGCGCCGATCCTCGTCAGGCCGGAAGCCCTGTTCGGCACCAACCAGCTGCCGAAGTTCGAGGAGGACCTCTTCAAGACCACGGACGGCCGTTACCTCATCCCGACCGCCGAGGTGCCGCTCACCAATCTGGTGCGCGAGGCGACGCTGGACGAGGCGGAGCTGCCGCTGCGCTTCACCGCGCTGACGCCGTGCTTCCGCTCCGAGGCGGGCTCGGCGGGGCGAGACACCCGCGGGATGCTGCGGCAGCACCAGTTCTACAAGGTCGAGCTCGTCTCGATCACCTCGGACGAGGCCTCGATCGACGAACACGAGCGGATGACCGCCTGCGCCGAAGAGGTGCTGAAGCGGCTCGGCCTTCCGTTCCGGACCGTCGTCCTGTGCACCGGCGACATGGGCTTCGGCGCGCGCAAGACCTATGACATCGAGGTCTGGCTGCCGGGGCAGGGTGCCTATCGCGAAATCTCCAGCTGCTCGGTCTGCGGCGACTTCCAGGCGCGGCGCATGGGCGCGCGCTACCGCAAGGAGGGCGAGAAGGCGCAGCGCTTCGTCCATACGCTCAACGGCTCGGGCACTGCCGTCGGCCGCGCTCTGATCGCCGTGATGGAGAATTATCAGAACGCCGACGGCTCGATCACCGTGCCGGAGGTCCTGCGACCCTATATGGGCGGCCTGGAGCGGATCGCGGGTTGATGCGGATACTCCTCACCAATGACGACGGCATCCATGCCGAGGGTCTGGGCGTGCTGGAGCGGATCGCGCGCACTCTCTCCGACGACGTGTGGATCGTCGCGCCGGAGACCGACCAGAGCGGCCTGTCGCACTCGCTCTCGCTGTCCTCGCCGCTGCGGCTGCGGGAGGTCGGGGACAAGCGCTTCGCCCTTTCCGGCACGCCCACCGACTGTGTCATCATGGCGGTGAAGCGGCTGATGGAGAGCCCGCCGGACCTCGTCCTGTCCGGCGTCAACGCGGGCCAGAACATCTGCGACGACATCACCTATTCCGGCACGGTCGCGGGCGCCATCGAAGGGGCGATGCTCGGGGTCAGGTCGATCGCTCTCAGCCAGGCCTTCAGCCCCGGCGGCAGGCGGCAGGCGGAGTGGGCGACGGCGGAGCGTCATGGTCCGGCGCTGATCGAGAAGCTCGCCGCCTTCGACCTGCCGACGGGCCATCTCGTCAACGTCAACTTCCCCGGCGTCGGGCCAAACGAGGTCCAGGGCGTGGAGATCACCCGGCAGGGCAAGCTCGACTACTCGCTCGGCCTCGAAGAGCGCCGGGACGGGCGCGGCTTTCCCTATTACTGGCTGCTCTTCGGGCGTCAGGCAGGGCCCGAGGTCGCGCAGTCCGACATCGCGGCGCTCTCGGCTGGGCGCATCTCGGTGACGCCGCTGCAGCTCGACCTCACCGCCCACGACCTGCGCGACGGCCTCTCGGCGCTGTTTGCATGATCGCGATGAACCGGGACCGCGAACTCCTCGCCGCCTTCCTCGCGACCCTCGGGGCCGAACAGCCGCGGATCCCCGAGGCGCTCCTCAAGGCGGTGAGCGAGGTGCCGCGGCGCATGTTCGTGCCAGTCGACGTCGACGACCCCTATGAGGATCGCCCGGCGCCGATCGACTGCGGCGAGACCATGCCGGGGGCGTTGGCCGCCGTCCGGCTCGCAGCGCTGCTCGATGTCGAGCCGGAGCACCGCGTGCTGGAGATCGGCACGGGCAGCGGCTACGTCACGGCGCTTCTCGCCCGCACGGCGCTACACGTGACGACCTTCGACCGCTATCGCCGGCTGGTCGAGCGGGCGGCGCAGCGTTTCAAGCAGCTCGGCATCACCAATGTCTCGTCCTTCTTCGAGGACGGGCGCGAGGGCTATGTCGCCGGGAGCCCGTTCCACCGGGTGATCGCCCATGCGGCCTTCCCCGCGCCGCCGCGCCAGTTCCTGGAACAGCTCAGCCCGCAGGCGGTGATGATCTGCGCCATCGGGCCGGGCGACGGCGAGCAGACGCTGGTGCGCCTCTCGAAGGTCGGCAGCCGGTTCGAGCGCGAGGAGATCGGGCGGGTGCGCTACCAGCCGCTCGCCTTCGGCAAGGCCGAGGTCCTCTGAGCGGCAGGCCGCGCCGCGATCCGGCGGTCCGGGCACCGGATCGCGGGCCGGCCCGGGTCGTTCCCGGCCTGCCTTCGCGGGCGTCGCGAAACTGTGGCGTTCTCGTGCCCGGCGGAGGAAATTCGCGTTTGCCCTGCCGGACTTAACCAGCCAGTAAGATTAACGCGGTTCTATCGTGCGCAAATACCTTTCTTGCGTACCAAAGGGACTGCGATGCGTTTCCAAGTGCTGAGCCGTGTGCGCCGACAGCTGGTCGGGTCGGTGGGTGTGGCCGCGGTGGCGGGGCTGATGGCGGGGTGCAGCGCCGATACCGTGCGCTTCGACGACGGCTTCTACACGGGCGCCGTGCCGCAGCAGGCGGTTCCGCCGCAGCCGATCGCAAACCAGCCCTATCCGGGCAGCCTCGACGGCATGAACACCGGGTCCATCCAGCGGTACGGCACCAATCCGGGCGCCGGCGCCGCGTCCGGCAACCCCGGCGATTCCCCGGCGCCGACCTACCAGCGCGCCGCGGTCGAGCCGGTGCAGAGCCACATGCTGCCGCCGCCTCCGGCGCCGAGCTACGGCCGCGCGCCGTCGCAGGCTCAGTCCTACCCGTCGGCTCAGTCCTACCCGTCGCGGACGCAGTCGGCGGAGTCGACGCCGGTGCGGACCGTTCCGGCGAGCGCCTCCCGCGACGTCGGCCCGAACCGCGGTGCTCCGCCGACCACGCTGCAGGCCGAAGCGGCCCGCCTGGCGGCGCCGCGCGATCGGCCGGCCTATCAGCCGGCGCCGTCGCATGAGCCGGTGCACGAGGCGCGTGAAGCACCCTCGCACGGCTCCGGCACGGTCACCGTGGCGTCAGGCGATTCGCTCGCCGGCATCGCCCGGCGCAGCGGCGTCTCGGTGGCCGAGCTGAAGCGGGCGAACGGCCTCGACAGCGACATGATCCGCGTCGGCCAGAGCCTGACGATCCCGAAGGGCGGCACGACCCCGAGCCGCGAGCCGGTCCGCGTGGCGAGCAACGAGCCGCCGGCAGCGCCCGAGCGGCGGCCGCAGCATGTCGAGGCGCCGGCTCCGGAGCCGCAGCATCAGGTCGAGACCGCGCCGAAGAGCGAGCGCCCGTCGGCGAGCGCCGCATCGCAGCCGTCGGCTCCCGCATCGTCGGTCAAGCAGGAGGTCGAGACCCAGGAGGCGGCGATCGCCCCCAGCACGACCGGGATCAACGGCTATCGCTGGCCGGTGCAGGGCCGCGTCATCAACCGCTTCGGCGAGAAGGTCGACGGGCGGCGCAATGACGGCCTCAACATTTCCGTGCCGCGCGGCACCCCGGTCAAGGCGGCCGAGAACGGCGTCGTCATCTATGCCGGCGACGGCCTGAAGGAGTTCGGCAACACCGTCCTCATCAAGCATGACGACGGCCTCGTGACGGTCTACGGCAATGCCGAGAAGCTGGAGGTCGCGCGCGGCGACAAGGTGCGGCGTGGCCAGGAGATCGCCCGGTCCGGCATGACCGGCGCCACCGACGTGCCGATCCTCCACTTCGAGGTGCGCAAGAACTCGGTGCCGGTCGACCCGACCAAGTACCTGCAGTAGGCGCGCTTCCAGCGCCGCTTCTCGCGGCTCCCTTTCCATCGGCGGCCGGGCCTTGGCTTGCCGCCCGACCCGACGCCGACCTCCAGGCGTAACGCGACCCGGCCGCGCTCCTCTTGGCGCGACCGGGTCGATGTCGTTTTGGCGTCCGACCCTATTCCGCCAGTTCCAGCGGCCTGCCGAACCGCCCGGCGAGATCCTGTATGAACTGGAACGCCACGCGGCCGGAGCGGCTGCCGCGGGTCGTCGCCCATTCCAGCGCCTCGTGCCGGATCGTGCCCGCGTCCTCGACGCCTGTCAGGCCGGCAGCCGCGACATAGCCCTCGATCATCGCGAGATACTGGTCCTGGCTGCAGTTGTGGAAGCCGAGCCAGAGACCGAAGCGGTCGGACAGCGAGACCTTCTCCTCCACCGCCTCGCCGGGATTGATCGCGCTCGCGCGCTCGTTCTCGATCATGTCGCGCGGCAGGAGGTGGCGCCGGTTCGACGTGGCGTAGAACAGGACGTTGGCGGGCCGCCCCTCGACGCCGCCATCGAGAACCGCCTTCAGCGACTTGTAGGACGAATCGCCCTGATCGAAGGAGAGGTCGTCGCAGAACAGGAGGAAGCGGGACTGCGAAGCCCGCACGAAGTCCATCAGGCGCGGCAGGTGGTCGATGTCCTCGCGGTGGATCTCGATCAGCTTCAATCGCGGGGCGTCGGCGGGCAGGGCGCCGTTGACCGCCGCCTGCACCGCCTTGACCAGCGACGACTTGCCCATGCCGCGCGCGCCCCACAACAGCGCGTTGTTCGCGGCGAGACCGCAGGCAAAGCGCCAGGTGTTGTCGTAGAGGATGTCGCGGGAGCGCTCGATCCCCTTGAGCAGCGCGATCGGCACGCGGTTGACGTTCCGCACCGGCTTCAGGGTCGTCGGCGGTTCGAACACGAAGGCATCGGCGGCGGCGAAATCCGGAGCCGGCGGGGGAGGCGGAGCCAGCCGTTCCAGGCTTTCGGCGATCCGCTCCATGGTTTCGGCGAGCTTGCTCCAGTCGGCCTGATCCATCCGCATGACCTCATCGTAATGTCGCTGCGGGACAGGCGCCTCCGCGGCTTGTTGCATTGAGGGGGACCGATCGTATATTCCGCCCACATCGTAAAGGCTCCCAAGCCCCCAATTTCCTGAGAGGTCGATAATGTTCGTGTCCGAGGCTTTCGCCCAGACGGCCGGTGGTGCTGCCGGCGGCGGAAGCGAGATTCTGATCAGCGTGCTTCCGTTCATCGCGGTCTTCGCGATTATGTACTTCCTCATCATCCGGCCGCAGCGCTCGACGATGAAGAAGCGCGAGGACATGCTGAAGAATATTCGGCGCGGCGACACGGTGATCACCGGGGGCGGGATCGTGGCGCGGGTCACCAAGGTGCTGGACAACGGCGAGCTGGAGGTTCAAATCTCCGATCAGGTTCGCGTTCGCGTCGTCCAGTCGATGGTGACGGAGGTGCGCGTGAAGGGCGAGCCGGCTGCGGCGAACAGCAAGTAGCCGCATCCCCGAGGGCGATTCCTTGAGGGAAAGTCGCGTTCTGCCTTAGAATGACGTCATTTCGGCCGCATCTGCGCGGCCATCTGCGATCGGGCAACCGTCGCGCCAGGCCGGCAGCGTCATCGCCGCGGCCATCTGATCCGAGACCGCCATGCTGTATTTCTCGCGCTGGAAGACGATCCTCATCTGGTTGACGGTCGTGGCCGGCGTCGTTCTTGCCCTGCCGAACGTCATCAGCAAGCAGACCCTCGCGGGGCTGCCCGACTTCTTTCCGAAAAAGCAGGTGACGCTCGGCCTCGACCTGCAGGGCGGCTCCTACATCCTGCTCCAGGTCGACCGTCAGTCGCTGGTGAACGACCGGCTGCAGAGCGTGCGCGACGAGGTGCGGCAAGACCTTCGCAACGCCCATATCGGCTACACCGGCCTTGCCGCCAACGGCCAGACGGTGACGGTGCGGCTGCGCGATCCCTCTCAGGCCGATGCCGCGCAGGCCGCCCTGAAGGATCTTACGCAGCCGATCTCCGGCGGCCTCCTCACCGGCGGATCGGTGAGCGAGGTGGCGGTGAGCCAGCCGCAGCCCGGCGTCATCAATGCCTCGCTGACCGACCAGGGCGTCAGCTACCGCGTCTCCAGCGCCGTGACGCAGTCGATCGAGGTCGTTCGCCGCCGCGTCGACGAACTCGGCACCACCGAGCCGGTGATCCAGCGCGAAGGCCAGGACCGCATCATGGTCCAGGTGCCGGGCCTGAAGGATCCGCAGCGGCTGAAGGCGCTGCTCAACCAGACCGCCAAGCTCACCTTCCGGCTGGTCGACCAGACGGAGTCGCCGGAAGCTGTCGCCAAGGGCGCGCGGCCGCCGGCCGGTTCCGAGCTCCTCTACACCAACGACAACCCGCCGCGGCCCATCCTCGTCCAGAAGCAGGTGATGGTGTCCGGCGAGAACCTGACCGACGCGCAGGCCGGCTTCGACCAGCAGACCAACCAGCCGGTGGTCAACATCCGCTTCGACAGCCAGGGCGCCCAGCGTTTCGGCCGAGTGACGCAGCAGAACGTCGGCAAGCCCTTCGCCATCGTGCTCGACAACAAGGTGCTGTCGGCGCCGAACATCCGCGAGGCGATCCTCGGCGGCCAGGCGCAGATCTCGGGCAACTTCACCGTCCAGTCCGCCAACGATCTCGCCGTGCTCCTGCGTGCCGGTGCACTTCCGGCGACGCTGAACATCATCGAGGAGCGGACCGTCGGGCCGGGCCTCGGCGCCGACTCGATCTCCGCCGGTGAGAATGCCGGCATCATCGGCGCGATCTTCGTCGTCCTGTTCATGCTGGGAGCCTACGGCTTCCTCGGCGTGATCGCGAACATTGCGCTGGCGGTGAACGTCATCCTCTTGTTCGCCGTCCTGACGGTGCTCGGGTCGACCCTGACGCTGCCGGGCATTGCCGGCATCGTGCTGACGATCGGCATGGCGGTCGATTCGAACGTCCTGATCTACGAGCGCATCCGCGACGAGCGCCGGCAGGGCCGCACGGTCATCCAGTCGATCGACGCGGGCTTCCAGAAGGCGCTGGCGACGATCCTCGACGCCAACATCACCACGCTGATCGCCGCCGTCGTCCTGTTCTTCCTCGGCTCCGGTCCGGTGCGCGGCTTCGCCGTCACGCTGGCCGTCGGCATCGTCACCACCGTCTTCACCGCCTTCACGCTGACGCGCTGGCTGGCGGCGGAATGGGTGCGCCGCCGCCGCCCGAAGGAGCTGCCGCGCGGCTATTTCCGGCTGGTGCCGGAGGTGACGCGCATCCCGTTCATGAAGATCCGCCTGCAGATGTTCGGCGTCTCCATGGCGCTGTGCCTCGCCTCGGTGATCTCGCTCGGGGTCGTCGGCCTGAATTTCGGCATCGACTTCACCGGCGGCACGCTGATCGAGGTCCAGGCGAAGTCGGGCAATGCCGACATCGGCGGTATCCGGCAGAGCCTGAGCAAAGCCGGTGTCGAGGGGATCCAGGTCCAGGAGTTCGGCACGCCGAACGAGGCGCTGATCCGCATCGGCAAGCAGGGCTCGGGCGGCGACGCCTCGCAGGCTGCGGTCGTCAACACGGCGCAGAAGGCGCTGTCCGCCGATTATGACTTCCGCCGCACCGAGGTGGTCGGCCCGACGGTCTCCGGCGAGCTCGCCTGGGCGGCGATCATCGGCGTCCTGACCTCGCTCGTCGCCATCCTGATCTATGTCTGGTTCCGCTTCGAGTGGCAGTTCGCCATGGGCGCGATCATCGCGACGATCAACGACGTGATCCTGACGCTCGGCTTCCTCGTCCTGACGCAGCTGGAGTTCAACCTGTCGACCGTCGCGGCGATCCTGACCATCGTCGGCTATTCGCTGAACGACACGGTGGTCATCTACGACAAGGTCCGCGAGAACCTGCGGCGCTTCAAGAAGATGCCGATTGGCCAGCTGCTCGACCTGTCGGACAACGAGATGCTGTCGCGCACGACGATGACGTCGATGACGACGCTGCTGGCGCTCTTCGCGCTGTTCGTCTTCGGCGGCGAGGTGATCCGCTCCTTCGTGGCGTCGATGCTGTTCGGCGTCCTGATCGGCACCGGCTCGTCGATCTTCGTCGCCGCGCCCATCCTGATCCTCTTCAAGCTTCGCCCGGCCGACTTCGCCGCGAAGAAGGAGGAGGCCGAGGCTGCACGGAGCGGGACCGAGCCCGCGGCGGCGAACCGGGCCTGATCCGTCATGGCAAAGGGCATCGAGATCCGCGCGGCCCATTTCCCGGGCCGCGCTCCCATCACCGCCTACGGCAATGGCGGCTTCCGCTTCGCGGACATGTCGCATCGCGGCTCGATCCTGTGCCTGCCGTCGGGCATCTACGGCTGGGACGCGACCGCCGAGGCGCCGTTCACAGGCGAGCGGCTGCAGAAGGTGATCGAGGAGGCGGGCGAGATCAGCTTTCTCCTCTACGGCACCGGCAAGGACATCCAGCGCCTGCCTGCCGGCCTGTCCGAGCGTCTGCGCCGCGCGGGTATCGCCTGCGATCCGATGTCGACCGGAGCGGCGGTACGCACCTTCAACATCATGCTCTCCGAGGGGCGGGCCGTCGCCGCCGCGCTGATCTCGGTCGACTGACGCGACACTCCCATCCGACTTTCGTCTCGCGAGGAGGCCCGACATGAGCGACGCGCGTGACGAGGTGACGGCGCTGGTCGAGGCCGAGGATCGCGACCGCGCGATCTCGCTGGCCTTCGCGCCGGAAGCCGTGCGGCGCGATCTCGCGGCCCTCTACGGCTTCAACGTCGAAACGGCGCGGGTGCGCGACCAGGTGAGCCAGCCGCTGCCCGGCGAGATCCGGCTGCAATGGTGGCGCGACACGGTGACGCAACCGGCGTCGGAAGCCTCCGGCAATCCCGTCGCCGAGGCGCTCGAAGCCGCGATTTCGCGCCACGACCTGCCGCGAGCGGCCTTCGACCGCTTCATCGAGGCGCGGATCTTCGACCTCTACGACGACCCGATGCCCGACCGCGACGCCTTCGAGGCCTATGCCGGCGAGACCGCCTCGACCCTCGTCGTGCTGGCCGCGACGATCCTGTCGCGCGCCGACGCCGACCGGATCGCCGATGCCGCGGGTCACGCGGGCGTCGCGCAGGCGGCGGCGGGGGCGCTCCGGCTTCTGCCGATCCATCGGGCGCGGCGCCAGGTCTACATCCCGCAGGACCTCCTGGCCGCCGCCGGCTGCAGCGTCGAGGAGCTGATCGCCGGCAAGGGGGAGGCGCCGCTGCGCGCCGTCGCCGCGATGAGCGCCTTTGCGCGCGAGCATGCCAGACAGGCGGCGGCGCTCTTCCGCGACGTTCCGGCAACAGTTCGTCCCGCCTTTCTGCCGGCGCTCCTGGCCGCGCCATATTTGGACCGAATCGACAAAGCAGGTTCGGGCGTCTTCGACCGGCCCGTGGATATCGGTCCTTTGCGCAAGTCGTTCACCTATTGGCGTTCGATGCGGCGGTGACAGCGGCCGCGGCGGGGCTGCGGTCGGCTTCGCGACGGCGGTGAAGACATCCGGCGATGGGGGTCGCCGGGGCGAGGAGGCCGGTGCGCGCGTTGCTGCCCGGCGAGACGTGACGATGTGGCGGATGGGGACGATCGAAGGGGCATGAACGAGGGCATGGCAGCGCTTGCGCGGCAGCGTCTGGCGCGACTGACCGGGTCGCTCGCCCGTGGCGCCGGCGTCGCGGCGAATCGGTTTCCGGTCGCCGCGCTTGCGATCATCGCCATCGCGGTCCTCGGCAATCTGGCGGTCGAGGACGTCTTCCTTCCCGACGAGGCGAATCTTCCCTGGCTGCTCGCGGCGCTCTACGGCGCTGCCGCAAGTTCCGTCGTCGCGGTCACCGCGCTCGAAGCGCGCGGTTTCGGGCGCCTCGCGCGCTTTGCGGCCTCGCTCGGTGTTGCGGTTGTGCTCGGCCTCGCCACCTATTTCGGGCGGGACTTCGGCATCTATGCGCCGCCGCTCGTTGCCGCGGCGACGCTCGCCGTTCCCCTCGCGCCCTTCGTGGAGCGCCCGGATCAACGCCGCTTCTGGACCTTCACGCTCTGGACCGTCGTCGGCGTCGCGCTGGCCTTCTTCTCGGTCCTGCTCTTCACGCTCGGGCTTTCGGCGATCCTGGAGATGATCCGCTTCCTGTTCGAAGTCGGGCTCTCCTCGGCGGCCTACGAGCATATCTTCGTCACCGCCTTCAGCCTGGTCGGGCCGCTCTTCGCCCTCGGCCGCATCCCGGCGGACTTCGACCAGCGCGTCGGCGAGGCGGACGACGACCGGCTGGTCGCGGGCCTCAGGATCCTGTTCGCCTGGGTCGCGGCGCCGCTGGTGCTGGTGACGGCGCTCGTCCTCCACCTCTACGCCCTCAAGATCGCGCTCACCGCGAACGTCCCGGACGGCGAGATCGGCTGGATCGTCACCTTCTATGCGCTGCTGGTGCTGATGCTGCGGGTCGCGGCGCAGCCGTTCCTGCGCGACAAGGCGCCAGCGATGCGGCTGTTCGGGCGGCTCTGGGGCGGCATCCTGGTCGTGCCGCTGGTGCTGCTGGTCATCGCGATCTGGCAGAGAGTCGCGGCGGAAGGGGTCACACTCCCGCGCTATTACGTGGCGCTGGCCGCGGTCGCGGCCCTCGGCGTCCTGGCGCTCCAGCTCTTCCCGCGCATGCGGGCGGATTCGCGCGTGATGGCGGCCGTGCCGATCGGCCTTCTCGCGCTCTCCGCCTTCGGCCCCTGGGGCGCCGCCGACACCGTCGGCCGCAGCCAGACATCGCGCCTGATCGCCGAATACGGCGCCGCTCTCCCGGGTTCGGGCGCCATCGGCCTGCGGTCCACGGACCGTTCGGACCGGGCGCACCATCAGATCCGATCGCGCCTCGAGGCGCTGCGCGATGCCGGCGAGGTCGACCGGATCCTGCCCTATCTCGAGCCGGATCTCGCGACGCGGGTGCAACTCGCCGAAGCCACCCGGCCGGACGAGACGATGACCGTGCTCGCCGGCGGGCTCGGCCTCTATCACGTCGCCGCGGCCTCGACCGCGCGGGGCTTCACCGCCCTGCGCCAGCCGGTCGTGGATCTTTCCGGTTTCGACCGTGGCACGATGGAGCGCTCGGTCATCGCGTCGTCATTGGCGCCGGACAACTCGCGCCTCACGGCGACAACCGGCGATGTGCAGCTGTGGTTTTCGGACGCCGACCTCGTCGCGGTGGTGGACGGGACGCGGGACGACTTTCCGATCGTCGACGCCATCGCCAATCTGCCGGACGCGATCTTCTCCAGCGAGCCGGACAATACGAGCGCGCCGATTCTCGATCTCACCAGCCGGGCCGGACGGCATGTGCGGGTGGCGATCCGACAGATGGTTCAGCAGTCGCCGGGCGGAGCGATCCTGTCGGCGACACTGACCTTCTATTTCCATGCCGCCGAATGGCCCGGCGGCGCTCCGGCCGCCTCCGCGACGGCCATGGATCCCGCCCCGGCGACGGCCGCCGAGGCGATTACTCGGCAGCCGCCCGGGCAGGTGCCGAGCGATTGAGCCAGGCGGAGAAATCCGCCAGCGCCCGCGCGGACAACGCCTTCTTCTTGGCGATGGCCTTTTCCTTGCCGCGGAAGCGCTTCTGGCCCTCGGGCTTGACGATGGCGCCGGGATCGAGCGGCGCGAACAGGCCGAAATTGACGTTCATCGGCTGGAAGGAGCGCTTGCCGCCGTCCTCTTCATGCGCGAGATGGCCGCCGGTGATGTGTGCCAGCAGCGCGCCGGTCGCGGTCGTCTGCGGCGGGGGCGCGATCGTCTCGCCCTGCCGCTCTGCCGCCGCGAACCGACCGGCGAGGAGCCCGACGGCCGCCGATTCGACATAGCCCTCGCAGCCGGTGATCTGGCCGGCGAAGCGCACATGCGGTCGCGCCTTCAGGCGGAGCGTCTGATCGAGGAGCACCGGCGAGTTCAGATAGGTGTTGCGGTGCAGCCCGCCGAGCCGCGCGAACTCGGCATTCTCGAGCCCGGGGATCATCCGGAAGATCTCCGCCTGGGCGCCGTATTTCAGCTTCGTCTGGAAGCCGACCATGTTGTAGAGCGTGCCGAGGGCGTTGTCCTGGCGCAGCTGGACGACGGCATAGGGCTTGACGTCCGGCTGGTGGGCATTGGTCAGGCCCATCGGCTTCATCGGCCCGTGGCGCAGGGTCTCCGGCCCGCGCTCGGCCATCACCTCGATCGGTAGGCAGCCGTCGAAATAGGGCGTGCCTTCCCATTCCTTGAAGCCGACGCGGTCGCCCTCGACGAGAGCGGCGACGAAGCGCTCGTAGGTCTCCCTGTCGAGCGGGCAGTTGATGTAATCCTTGCCGGTGCCGCCGGGGCCGACCTTGTCGTAGCGCGACTGGAACCAGGCCTTGTCCATGTCGATCGTGTCGAAGTGGACGATCGGGGCGATGGCATCGAAGAAGGCGAGGGCGTCCGAACCGGTCGCCGCACGGATCGCCTCGGCGAGCGAGGGCGCGGTCAGCGGCCCGGTGGCAACGATCGAGCTGCCCCATTCCTCCGGTGGCAGGCCTTCGACCTCGCCGCGCTCCAGGGTGATCAGCGGATGCGCTTCAATCGCGGCGCTGACGGCGCGCGAAAAGCCCTCGCGGTCGACGGCGAGCGCACCGCCCGCCGGCACCTGGTTGGCGTCGGCCATCCGCATGATCAGCGAGCCGGCCCGCCGCATCTCGGCGTGGATGACGCCGACGGCGTTGGCCTCGGCATCGTCGGATCGGAAGGAGTTGGAGCAGACGAGCTCGGCCAGCGCATCGGTCTTGTGCGCCTCGGTCCCGCGCACCGGCCGCATCTCGTGCAGGATGACGGGGACGCCCTGCTCGGCGATCTGCCAAGCGGCTTCGGAGCCGGCGAGACCGCCGCCGACGACATGGATGGGTTTGATCGACATGTCAGGAATTTAGCAGTCGGCGCCGGGTCGCGAAAGGCGGGCCGGGTCCCAAAACAACAACACCCGCCGGGGGAGGACCGGCGGGTGTCGTTTCACTGGCCTTGCCCTGGGAGGAGGATGGGCTCGGCCTTATCCGCTCAGGCCCTGGGAGGAGGATGGGCCCTCGCGAAACTTCTGATCTCTTGGCGCCCGCCGGGGGGAGGACCCGGCGGGCGACTTTAGGTGGCCTCGCCCTGGGAGGAGGATGGGCTCGGCCTTATCCGCTCGGGTCCTGGGAGGAGGATGGACCCTCGCGAAACTTTCGATCTCTTGGCGCCCGCCGGGGGGAGGACCCGGCGGGCGACTTTAGGTGGCCTCGCCCTGGGAGGAGGATGGGCTCGGCCGTTCCGAGCGGTCCTGGGAGGAGGATGGACCGCTACGAAATCATCAGGCGCCTCAGGCGACCGTGCGGCGAGCGACGGCCGGAATGTCGGTGCGGGCGATGCCGAGGTCGGCAAGCTCGCGGTGGGACAGACGGCTCAGCTCGTTGACGGTCTCGCGATAACGGCGCCAGTTGCTGTAGGAGCGGATCAGGTTCATCGGAGGTTCCCCTCATATGCGTAGTTAAATCGATTGAGGTTTTGCAGCAGCGATGGCGGCGCTCGCCTCGTTGACCTGCAATCTATGGACCGGCGGCCGGTCCTACCAGAGCGGGCTTTGCATGGCAGCAATGCACTTTGTGCAACGCAGCAAAGTAAGGAATCGTCAAGGATTGCAGGCCTTTCGCGCTGCGCCTCGGGAAAGGAGAGGGCAGCCTTCTGCAGTGTCGGGCAGGGCGCGCTTCGACCCGGCGCCGCGGCGATGCCCGCGCCAGGGGAGCGAAATCCCTGCCGAAAAGCCCGAAACCGGCCGGAAAACCGCCCGGTCTGCCCTTTCGTGCCCGGACTCGCGATGATATAGAGGCGCGCGCCTCGCGACGTCCGTGGCTGACGCGCCGTGCGGGTGTGGCGGAATTGGCAGACGCACTTGGTTTAGGTCCAAGCGCCGAGAGGCATGGGGGTTCAAGTCCCTCCACCCGCACCATCGCCGGTTCGAATGAATTCATCGCTGATCCGGCGGACGGGTTCCGCCGGCGAAAACAGATCAAGAAGGTATCGAGAATGCAGGTAACGGAAACCAAGGCCGAGGGCCTGAAGCGCGAGATCGAGATTGTCGTGCCCGCCTCGGACCTTGAGGCGCGCCTCCAGACCCGGCTCTTCGAGGCCAAGGACCAGGTGCAGCTGAAGGGTTTCCGGCCGGGCAAGGTGCCGGTCGCGCATCTGCGCAAGATGTACGGCAAGTCGATGATGGCGGAGATCGTCAATCAGATCCTGAACGAGACGCCGAACTCGATCATCGCGGAGCGCAACGAGCGCTCGGCGATGCGTCCGGAAATCGCCATGACCGAGGACGAGGCGGAAGCCGAGAAGGTTCTGTCCGGCCAGTCCGACTTCAAGTTTACCCTGTCCTACGAGACGCTTCCGGCGATCGAGCTGAAGGAGACCGGCGGCATCAAGATCGAGCGCCCGATCGTCGAGGTCACCGACGAGGAAGTCGCCGAGCAGGTCGAGCGGATCGCGCAGAACGCCCGGACCTATGAGCCGAAGGACGGCGCCGCGGAGAACGGCGACCGCGTCACCATGGACTTCGTCGGCAAGATCGACGGCGAGGCCTTCGAGGGCGGCACGGCGAACGACAGCGAGCTCGTCCTCGGCTCAGGCCAGTTCATCCCGGGCTTCGAGGAGCAGCTCGTCGGCGTCAAGGCGGGCGACGAGAAGACGGTGTCGCTGAAGTTCCCGGAGAACTACGGCGCCGCGCATCTCGCCGGCAAGGACGCCACCTTCGACGTCACCGTCAAGGCGGTGGCCGCGCCGACCGAGACGAGCATCGACGACGAGACTGCCAAGAAGCTCGGGCTGGAATCGCTGGAGCAGCTGCAGGGCATCGTGCGCGACCAGATCCAGAGCCAGTACGGCATGCAGACCCGGCAGAAGGTCAAGCGCCAGCTGCTCGACCAGCTCGACGAGGCCTACAGCTTCGAGCTGCCGGAGAAGCTCGTCGAGGCAGAGTTCAACAACATCTGGAACCAGGTGCAGAACGAGCTCCAGCAGTCCGGCAAGACCTTCGAGGACGAGGACACGACCGAGGAGAAGGCGAAGGAGGAGTACCGCCGCCTCGCCGAGCGCCGCGTGCGGCTCGGCCTCGTGCTCTCCGAGATCGGCGAGAAGGCCGGCGTCCAGGTGAGCGACGAGGAGCTGCAGCGGGCGATGTTCGAGCAGATCCGCCGCTATCCCGGCCAGGAACAGGAAGTCTACAAGATGTTTCAGGAGAACCCGGACGCGGTGGCGAGCCTCAGGGCCCCGATCTACGAGGAGAAGGTCGTCGACCACCTCCTGGAGCAGGCCGACGTCACCGACAAGACGGTGACCAAGGAAGAGCTCTTCGCCGAGGACGAGACCGATCCGGAAGCGGCGCTCGCCTCCTGATCCTCGCCCGTCGCGACGATTTGACCGTCAAAGGGCCGGCGCAATCCGGCCCTTTTGCTTTTCGTGCCCCACTCTGGTCAAAGCCGTCGGCGATAGGCCTCGGCCCGACGACCTCAGGATTGGCCGGCCGCCGATCCCTCTCCCTCTCCTCCTCGTCCCAACGAAGCGGTGACTCCATGCATGACGGCAATCGCCCCGTTCCTTGTCTGGCTATGCTGGCGAGAGGGGCGATCGCGCTGTGCGCCGCGCTGTTCCTGTTCGTCGGCACGGCGAGCGCCCAGCTGTCCTCGCTGGCCGGCGGCGTCTCGGGGAAGGGGGCTGCATCGCAGAGCGCGCAGACGAGTGCCCAGCCTTCGCTCGACGACCTGATCAAGATCCTCGAGAACGACACCACCCGCAAGAAGCTCGTCGAGACCCTGAAGGCGGCGGCCTATCAGGCGCCGGCCGCCGCGAAGTCGGCGGCGAGCGCCGGCGACCAGCAGGCCGCGGTGATCCGCTCGCTGCCCGGCCGGATCGCCGACTATACCCGCGGCGCGATCGGCACCGTCGCGCAGAGCTTCAACAACATTCCGGCGACAGGCGAGGCGGCGGTGGCGATGCTGGCCGGGGCGCGCTCGATCAACCTGCCGCGGATCATGCAGGCGATCACGCCGGTGGCGCTCGTCGCGGTCTTCGTCTTCCTGATCTACCTCGTCTGCCGCTATTTCGAACGCGGCATCTTTCGGCGGCTGGCGCACGGGGCCGAGCATGCCAGCCCGCTGCACAAGCTCCTGAACCTCGTCGTCTCCGGCCTCGTCGAACTCGTCGGCGTCGCCGTCAGCTGGGCCGCCGGCTATCTCGCCGCGGCGATCTTCTTCGGCGGGCCGCCGAGCATCAACCAGGCGCTCTTCCTCAACGCCTTCCTGCTCATCGAGCTGATCAAGGTCGGCCTTTCGGCCTTCGTCGCGCCGAACTTTCCGGAACTGCGCCTGACGCCGTTCTCCAACCGCCAGGCGAGCTACTGGTACTTCTGGATTTCGCGGCTGGTTTCGATCATCGGCTACACCTTCCTGTTCGTCGCACCGATCGTGCAGCAATCCTCCAGCCTCGCCGCGGCCGACGCCGTGCGGATGATCGTGGTGCTGTTTTCGACGCTGCTGATGATCGGGCTGATCCTGAAGAACCGCCGCCGGGTGCGCGAGCGGCTGAAGCGCGCCAAGCACAACGGCGAGCGGGGCTTCGGCGCCCAGGTCAATGCCCTCATCGGCCATGTCTGGTGGATCCTTGCGATCGGATTCGTCGTGTCGCTGTTCACCGTCTGGCTGCGCAGTCCGGAGACCGGCTTCGCCTTCATGACGTCCGCGACGCTGAAGTCGATCGGGGCGATGGCCGTCGGCGGGCTCATCGTCTCGGTCCTGTCGCGCGTCATCGCGGCCGGCATTCCGATCCCGCAGGGCGCGAAGGATCGCCTGCCGCTCCTGGAGAAGCGGGTGAACTCCTTCATCCCGAACACGCTGATCGTGATTCGGACGCTGGTGATCATCGCGGTGATCTGCGTGATCCTCGAGGCGTGGAGCATCTTCAGCTTCAGCGCCTGGGTGGCGCGGCCGGTGGCGCAGCGCTTCGTCGGCGGCCTCGTCGGTGCCGGGATCATCCTGGTGATCGGCGGCGCGCTCTACATCGCGGTGTCCTCCTGGATCGAATACCGGCTGAACCCGAACTACGGCAAGGTCCCGACGGCGCGCGAGCGCACCTTGCTCTCCCTGTTCCGCAACGCCTTCACCATCGCCATGGTGGTGGTCGTCGCGATGCTCGTCCTGTCGCAGGTCGGCATCGACATCGCGCCGCTGCTCGCCGGCGCCGGCGTCGTCGGCCTCGCCATCGGTTTCGGCGCCCAGAAGTTCGTGCAGGACATCATCACCGGCGCCTTCATCCAGATCCAGAACGCCATGAACGAGGGCGACGTCGTCGAAGTGGACGGCGTGTCGGGCGTGGTGGAGCAGCTCACCGTCCGCTCGGTCGGGCTGCGCACCGTCGACGGCACCTGGTACCTGATCCCGTTCTCCTCGGTGGCGAAGGTCGCCAACTATTCCAAGGACTTCGCCTATTATGTCGCAGACATCGGCGTCGCCTATCGCGAGAATGTCGAGGAGGTGAAGCAGATGATGGTCGATGCCTTCGAGGAGCTGAAGGCGAGCCCTGTCGGCGAGAACCTGATCTCGGGCTTCGACATGTGGGGCGTCAACGAGCTCGGCGATTCGGCCGTCGTCGTTCGCGGCCGGGTGATGACCAAGCCGTCGACGCAATGGGGCGTCGGGCGCGCCTATCGCGAGATCGTGAAGCGCATGGCCGACGAGCGCGGCATCGAGATCCCGTATCCGCACATGACGGTGTGGTTCGGCGAAGGCCGCGACGGCAAGGCGCCGCCGGTCCGCGTACGCGACGCCGCGCCGCCCGTGGCGAAGACCATCACCGACGAGCGGGCGGCGGCGGACGAGCGCCGCGAGGACCGCTCGCAGCACGGGACGATCGACGAGACCGGGAAGCCGATCCCGCCGAGCGACGTCGATCTCGAGAGCGCCGGCGGCGGACGCGGCTGAACGGGCCGCCGGCGGCCATGCGCCGCCCGGTGCAGCGCGATTCACCTTTCATCCAGGGTTTTCGGCCGGACTGCGGGCCGCGACGCCGCATGCCTTGCGCCGCCGGTTTCGAAAGCCCTATCTAGGCAGTGACGGCAGCCGGCTGATTCCCGGCCGGACACGCTGCCCCACCATTTCGAACGATCGTGTGAGACGTCATCATGAAGCACCCCCTCGAAACCGCAATGAACCTCGTTCCGATGGTGGTCGAGCAGACCAATCGCGGCGAACGGGCCTACGACATCTTCTCGCGGCTCCTGAAGGAGCGGGTGATCTTCATCACCGGCCCGATCGAGGACGGCATGGCGACGCTGGTCTGCGCCCAGCTCCTGTTCCTCGAGGCGGAGAACCCGAAGAAGGAGATCGCGCTCTACATCAACTCGCCGGGCGGCGTGGTGACGAGCGGCATGGCGATCTACGACACCATGCAGTTCATCAAGCCGGCGGTCTCGACGCTGTGCATCGGCCAAGCCGCGTCGATGGGCTCGCTGCTGCTCTGCGCCGGCCACAAGGACATGCGCTTCGCGACGCCGAACGCCCGCATCATGGTGCACCAGCCCTCGGGCGGCTTCTCCGGCCAGGCCTCGGACATCGAGCGCCACGCCCAGGACATCATCAAGCTGAAGCGCCGGCTGAACGAGGTCTATGTCCAGCATACCGGCCAGGACTACGAGACCATTGAACGCACGCTCGACCGTGACCATTTCATGACGGCGGACGAGGCCCGCGAATTCGGCATCATCGACAAGGTCTACTCCTCGCGCGAGGCGCTGGAAGCCCAGACCGCCGGCTGAGGATGGCGGGGCTTGCCTCGCCACGCCGCGGCCACAGTTGACGTAGGATAATGCCGACGGCGACGTTAAGCGCCACTCAAGCATTCCACCCTATCGTGGATGATCTTGGACGGTGCCTCGGATAGGGTCATTTCCGGCGGTGCGAACCCTTCGGCCAGGTGCTAGGGTGCGGGCGCGGATAGGATCGACGGGAAAGCGAGAAACGGGCCTTTCGGGCTCGATCGGAAGGAAGAACGCATGAGCAAAACGAGCGGCGGCGATTCCAAGAACACGCTCTATTGCTCTTTCTGCGGAAAGAGCCAGCACGAAGTCCGTAAGCTGATCGCCGGGCCGACGGTCTTCATCTGCGACGAGTGCGTCGAGCTGTGCATGGACATCATCCGCGAGGAGAACAAGTCCTCGATGGTGAAGTCCAGAGAGGGCGTGCCGACACCTCAGGAGATCATCGCGGTCCTGGACGACTATGTGATCGGTCAGTCCTACGCGAAGAAGGTCCTCTCCGTCGCGGTCCACAATCACTACAAGCGCCTCGCCCACGCGGCGAAGAACAACGACGTCGAGCTGGCGAAGTCGAACATCCTGCTGATCGGCCCGACGGGCTGCGGCAAGACGCTGCTCGCGCAGACGCTGGCCCGCATCCTCGACGTTCCGTTCACCATGGCGGACGCGACGACGCTGACCGAGGCCGGCTATGTCGGCGAGGACGTCGAGAACATCATCCTGAAGCTGCTGCAGTCGGCCGACTACAATGTCGAGCGGGCCCAGCGCGGCATCGTCTACATCGACGAGATCGACAAGATCTCGCGCAAGTCGGACAACCCGTCGATCACCCGCGACGTGTCGGGCGAGGGCGTGCAGCAGGCGCTCCTGAAGATCATGGAAGGCACCGTCGCCTCCGTGCCGCCGCAGGGCGGGCGCAAGCATCCGCAGCAGGAGTTCCTGCAGGTCGATACGGCGAACATCCTGTTCATCTGCGGCGGCGCCTTCGCCGGGCTGGACAAGATCATTTCGGATCGCGGCCGCAAGACCTCGATCGGCTTCGCGGCGAACGTCGCGGGCCCGGACGATCGGCGCACCGGCGAGCTGTTCCGCCAGGTCGAGCCGGAGGATCTCCTGAAGTTCGGCCTGATCCCGGAATTCGTCGGCCGTCTCCCGGTCCTCGCCACGCTCGAGGATCTCGACGAGATCGCGCTGGTGCAGATTCTGGAGCAGCCGAAGAACGCGCTGGTCAAGCAGTATCAGCGGCTGTTCGAGATGGAGAACGTCGAGCTGACCTTCCATGAGGACGCGCTGAAGGCGATCGCTCGCAAGGCGATCGAGCGCAAGACCGGCGCCCGCGGCCTGCGGTCGATCATGGAGGCGATGCTGCTCGACACCATGTTCGATCTGCCGACCCTCGAGGGCGTGCAGGAGGTGGTGATCTCCGAGGACGTCATCGATGGCAATGCGCGCCCGCTCTACATCTACGCGGACCGCAAGGACGAGAAGGAAAACGTGAGTGCCTGACCGGGTTCTCACATCGGGACCGATCTGAACGGCACCTGTTCGCCCGTTCCGGCTTCCCGCCGGAGCGGGCTTTTGTTTGTTGCGTTCCGAGCGCGGAGACGGCGCGCGAATATCTTCCGAATCGCTTGAAGCGCAGGGCCTGCGAGCCCACATTCAGATCCAGAAGGCGTTCCTCCCAAGGGCTTGTACAGACTTGAGATGAACGGCCGGTGACGGCGATGAGCCGCAGAAAGGAAGAAGCATGTCCCACACACCAGAAGGCCGGAGCGCGGAAGCGACTCTCTACCCGGTCCTGCCGCTCCGCGACATCGTGGTGTTCCCGCACATGATCGTGCCGCTCTTCGTCGGGCGCGAGAAGTCGATCAAGGCGCTGGAAGAGGTGATGGGCGCCGACAAGCAGATCCTGCTTGCGACGCAGAAGAACGCCAGCGACGAGGATCCGGCGCCGGATGCGATCTACGAGGTCGGCACGGTGGCGAACGTGCTGCAGCTGCTGAAGCTGCCGGACGGGACCGTGAAGGTGCTCGTCGAGGGCATGTCCCGCGCGCGCATCGAGCAGTTCTCGCCGCGCACCGACTGGCACGAAGCCGCGGCCCGGATCGTTCCGGATGCCGAGGACGATGCCGTCGAGGTCGAGGCGCTGGCGCGCTCGGTGGTCTCGGAGTTCGAGAACTACGTCAAGCTGAACAAGAAGATCTCGCCGGAAGTCGTTGGCGCGGCTGGCCAGATCGACGATTACTCCAAGCTTGCCGACACGGTCGCGTCGCATCTTGCGATCAAGATCCCCGAGAAGCAGGAGATGCTGACGCTCACCAGCGTGCGTGAGCGGCTGGAGCGGGCGCTCGGCTTCATGGAGTCGGAGATCTCGGTCCTGCAGGTCGAGAAGCGCATCCGCTCGCGCGTCAAGCGCCAGATGGAGAAGACGCAGCGCGAGTACTATCTCAACGAGCAGATGAAGGCCATCCAGAAGGAACTCGGCGACGGCGAGGACGGCCGCGACGAGATGGCCGAGCTGGAGGAGCGGGTCAAGAAGACCAAGCTCTCCAAGGAGGCGCGCGAGAAGGCCAATGCCGAGCTGAAGAAGCTGAAGCAGATGTCGCCGATGTCCGCCGAGGCGACGGTGGTCCGCAACTATCTCGACTGGCTGCTCGGCCTGCCCTGGGGCGTGAAGTCGAAGGTGAAGATCGACCTGAAGAAGGCCGAGGAGATCCTCGACGCCGACCACTACGGCCTCGACAAGGTCAAGGAGCGCATCGTCGAGTATCTCGCCGTGCAGAGCCGTCAGTCCAAGCTGAAGGGGCCGATCCTCTGCCTCGTCGGCCCTCCGGGCGTCGGCAAGACGTCGCTCGCGAAGTCGATCGCGCGTGCGACCGGCCGTGAGTATGTCCGGATGGCGCTCGGCGGCGTGCGCGACGAGGCCGAGATCCGCGGTCACCGGCGCACCTATATCGGCTCGATGCCCGGCAAGGTCATCCAGTCGATGAAGAAGGCGAAGAAGACCAATCCGCTCTTCCTGCTCGACGAGATCGACAAGATGGGCATGGACTTCCGCGGCGATCCGTCGTCGGCTCTCCTCGAGGTGCTCGATCCGGAGCAGAACGCCACCTTCATGGATCACTATCTCGAGGTGGAGTACGACCTCTCCTCGACTATGTTCGTGACCACGGCGAACACGCTGAACATCCCGGCGCCGCTGATGGACCGGATGGAGATCATCCGGATCGCCGGCTACACCGAGGACGAGAAGGTGGAGATCGCCCGGCGGCATCTCCTGCCGAAGGCGGTGCGCGACCATGCGCTGAAGGAGGAGGAGTTCTCCGTCTCCGAGGACGCGCTGCGCGAGATCGCCCAGCGCTACACCCGCGAGGCCGGCGTGCGGAACTTCGAGCGCGAGCTGATGACGCTGGCGCGCAAGGCCGTGACGCAGATCCTCAAGGGCGACGCGCAGAAGGTCGAGGTGACGAAGGAGAACATCTCCGACTTTCTCGGCGTCCCGCGCTTCCGCTTCGGCGAAGCCGAGTCGGACGATCAGGTCGGCGTCGTCACCGGGCTTGCCTGGACCGAGGTCGGCGGCGAACTGCTGACGATCGAAGGCGTCATGATGCCCGGCAAGGGCAAGATGACCGTCACCGGCAATCTGAAGGACGTGATGAAGGAGTCGATCTCGGCTGCGGCGTCCTACGTCCGGTCGCGGGCGCTCGACTACGGCATCAAGCCGCCGCTGTTCGAGAAGCGGGACATCCACGTCCACGTGCCGGAGGGGGCGACCCCGAAAGACGGGCCGTCGGCAGGCGTCGCCATGGCGACGGCGATCGTTTCGGTGATGACCGGGATCCCGGTGCGCCGCGACATCGCGATGACCGGCGAGATCACGCTGCGCGGCCGGGTGCTGCCGATCGGCGGCCTGAAGGAGAAGCTCCTCGCAGCCCTCAGGGGCGGCATCAAGAAGGTGCTGATCCCGGAGGAGAACGCCAAGGATCTCGCGGACATCCCGGACAACGTGAAGAACCGGTTGGAGATCGTTCCGGTCTCGCGGATGGGCGAAGTCCTCAAGCACGCACTGGTGGAGGTGCCGACTCCGGTCGAATGGTCGGAGCACGACGAGCCGCTGACCGGCCAGCCGCCGGTCGAGGATGCGGCGACAGCTGTTGCGCACTAGGCGCAGTCGCGTCACTTTGTTGAAAATGCCGCTCTTCGGAGCGGCATTTTTTTTGCGAAAGCCCGGAAATCCGGCATCTTGCCGTTGCCGAACCTGCTACGATCCGCAAGAGTCTAAGATGGTTCACTTACGGAATCGTTAGGCTTCGTACTCAGGAGGGTTTTCATGAACAAGAATGACCTGGTCTCGGCTGTCTCGGAAAAGGCGGAACTGTCGAAGCAGCAGGCGGGAGCCGCTGTCGATGCAGTGTTCGACGTCATCCAGGAATCCATGGCCAAGGGGGACGATATTCGGCTGGTCGGATTCGGCACGTTCTCCGTGACGCATCGCGCCGCTTCCAAGGGCCGCAACCCGTCGACCGGCGCAGAGGTGGACATCCCGGCGCGCAACGTCCCGAAGTTCGCGCCCGGCAAGGGCCTGAAGGACGCGGTCAACAAGTAAGGCTGCTCGCCGGCCGGGAGCTGCGGCACCCGGCTCGATGCCAGTGACGTTTTCCGCTTTCGCGTGTCCACTGTGCCGCCACCGACGGTCGCTTCCGATCGTCGGTGTCAGGCGATGGAGGAAATCCTTGCGGCCGGACCGGGGTCCGGCCGCTTTCAATTGGGCCTGGCGATCGAGCCAAGCGCCGGCGGCCGCGACGGACAGTCATGCCCGCTCTGGGTCGTTGCGGCCGCGGGCTCGGAGCCGGCCGATTCATTCATCCTGAGGGCGCCGATGTCGCCAACGCCACCCGCGGGCGGGAAGCCTCTGGACGACGATGAAGCCCGCCGGTGTCGCATCGAGATCGACGGGATGGGCTCGCGTCTTGCGGCTGTCGCAGGCGCTGCAGCGGAAGCGGATCTCCTCGAAGGGCAGGCCGGCAGAGGCGCCGTGAGCCACGAGATCGCTGGCGAGGAAGTGCGCCTGTCGGTGACAGCGTTGGCACAGGACGCGCACCGCCATGTCCCGCTTTGACGCTTCCTGCAGATTCGTGATCGGCCGTACCATATGCCCGACATGGAACGAAACGGGAACATCGTCAATGCGAACCGGCTTTGAGGGGCCGAAGCTCCCGCCCGCGCCGGATCGCCGCAGACGGGGCACTGGGGCCGGTCAGGCGACGGTGACCACGAGGTCGCCGACGCCGTCGATATGGCCCTCCAGCCGGTCGCCGCGCTGGACCGCGCCGACGCCCGCCGGCGTGCCGGTCATGATGACGTCGCCAGGGGCGAGGGCGAAGAGGCCGGAAAGGTAGGAGATCGCCTCGGCGGTCTTCCAGATCGTCTGGTTGAGGTCGCCGCTCTGGCGAATCTCGCCGTTCACCTTCAGCCAGATCGCTCCCTGCGAGGGATGGCCGATCTCGGCGGCCGGGACGATCGCAGAGACCGGCGCGGAGTGCTCGAAGGCCTTGCCGATCTCCCAGGGACGGCCGAGCTTCTTCGCTTCCGCCTGCAGGTCGCGCCGCGTCATGTCGAGGCCGACGGCATAGCCGTAGACATGCGACAGCGCGTCCTCGACCGCAATGTTCTCGCCGCCCTTCGACAGGCAGACGACGAGCTCGATCTCGTGATGCACGTCGGTGCTCCTGGCGGGGTAGGGGAATTCGCCCGAGGTGACGAGGTTGTCCGGGTTCTTCTGGAAGAAGAAGGGCGGCTCCTTGTTCGGATCGTGGCCCATCTCGATCGCGTGGTCGGCATAGTTGCGCCCGACGCAGTAGACCCGGCGCACCGGAAATGTGTCGGACGAACCTTTGACGGGCAACGCCGTGATCGCGGCGGGCGGGAAGACGTGCGGCATCGGGAAAGGCTCCTTGTATGGCGATGTCATGCCGGGTGAACAGGATCGGCGGGGCCTTCAGCCGTCGCCATTGCTGGTGTCCGTCCCGCCGGATGGAGGATAGGCGTGCCGGCGCCCGTCAGGACCGGTGACGGTGCAGCCCTCGCCGGAGGAGTCGAGATAGGTCGGCCCGATCGGCACCTTGCCGTAGCCGCCGGGAATGTCGAGGACATAGGTCGGCTGGCAGAGGCCGGAGACGCGGCCGCGCAAGCTCCGCATCAGCGCCTGGCCCCCGGGGATCGTCGTGCGCAGATGCGCGGTGCCGGGGGCGAGGTCGCCCTGGTGCAGGTAGTAGGGCTTGACCCGGTTCTCGACGAAGGCCCGCATCAGTGCCGACAGCGTCTCGGCGTCGTCGTTGACGCCGGCGAGCAGCACGGACTGGCTGATCATCGGGACGCCTGCGTCGACGAGCCGCGCGATCGCAGCCCGCGCAGCGTCGGTGAATTCGCGCGGGTGATTGGCGTGCAGCGCGACGAAGACGGCGCCGCCGAACTCCTTGAGCGCCGCCACCAGCGCGTCCCCCACCTTTTCCGGATCGACCACCGGCACGCGGGTGTGCAGGCGCAGCACCTTCACATGCGCGATCGCCCGCAGTCGCTCGGCGATCGCCGCCAGCCGGCGCGGCGAAAGCAGGAAGGGATCGCCGCCGGTGACGACCACCTCCCAGATCTCGGGGTGGTCCGCGATGTAGGCGAGGGCGGCGTCGAGCTCGGCCTCGGTGAGCGAGCCGTCGCCGTCCGGCCCGACCACCTCGCGGCGGAAGCAGAAGCGGCAATAGACCGGGCAGACATGCAGCGGCTTCAAGAGCACGCGGTCGCGATAGCGATGCACGATGCCCGGCAGCGGCGCATGGGCGCCGTCGCCGATGGGATCGACGCGCTCCTCCGGCAGGGTCTGCAGCTCATCCTCGCGCGGGACGAACTGGCGCCCCATCGGATCGTCGGCATCCTCGATCAGACCCGCCATCTCCGGGGTGATGGCGACGGCATAGCGAGCGGCCACCCGTTCAAGCGCCGGACGCCGCGCCGGCGCGATCAGCCCGGCGGCTGCGAGATCGGCGGGCGAGCGCAGTGTCCGGCTCATCGTCGGGGCTCCCCGGCACTCTCCGCGACCGGCGTCCAGATCACCTCCGTCACCTTATCGGCCCCGACGGCCAGCATCGCCAGCCGGTCGAAGCCGAGCGCGATGCCGGAGGCTTCCGGCATGATCGCCAGCGCGTCGAGGAAATCCTCGTCGAGCGGGTAGCGCTCGCCGTAGACCCGCTCGCGCTCGTCCATTTCGGCGGTGAAGCGGCGGCGCTGCTCGGCCGGGTCGGTCAGCTCGCCGAACGCGTTCGCCAGTTCGACGCCGCATGCGAAGAGTTCGAAGCGCTCTGCGACGCGCGGATCGCGCGGGCTGCGGCGGGCGAGGGCGCCTTCCGGCACCGGGTATTCCATCAGGATGGTGGCGCGGCCGTTGCCGATGTTGGGCTCGACGCGCTCGACCATGACGCGGCTGAAGAGATCCTCCCAGCTGTCGTCGACGGCGGTCCGAAGTCCGGCGCCGCGCACTGCGGCTTCGAGCCCGGCGCGGTCGGTCGTCCCATCCGCGGCGACGGTTGCCAGGAGATCGATCCCGGCAAAGCGCGCGAAGGCTTCGGCGACGGTCAGCCGGTCCGGTTCGGCGAAGGGATCGGCGTCCCGGCCGCGGAAGGAAAAGCGCCGCATGCCGGTCCGTTCCGCGGCGAGCGCCAGCAGCGCGGCGGAGTCATCCATCAGCGCTTCGTAGGTCTCCCCGGCGCGGTACCATTCGAGCATGGTGAACTCCGGGTGGTGCAGGGCGCTGCGTTCGCCGTTGCGCCAGACCGGGCCAAGGCTGAAGATGCGGCTCTCGCCCGCCGCAAGCAGCTTCTTGCAGGCGAACTCCGGCGAGGTGTGGAGGTAGAGCGGCAGGCGCGTTCCGTCGGTGCGGAACTCCTGGGTGGCGAAGGCGGCCAGATGCGCCTCGTTGCCGGGCGAGACCTGCAGGCAGGCGGTCGTCACCTCCAGGAAGTCGCGGCCGGCGAGAAAGGCGCGGACGTCCGCCGCAATGGCGTTGCGGGCGAGAAGGCGCGGACGGCGGTCGGCGTGGACGTGAGGCGCCCAGAAGGGCGAAGGCTTTGTCATGGCTTTGATACAGATTCGTCGCGCAGCGCTGGAGATCGCGCGTCAGATGCGCTAGGCCCGAGCCAAACGGCGGCCAGCGCCGCTTCGTCAACGCAAACCTCAAGGATTTCGTCTCGTGGTGAAGGTGATCGCCAGTTCGCTCCGCAAAGGCAATGTCGTGGAAAGGGATGACGGCCATCTCTACGTCATTCTGACGGCGGACAACATCCATCCCGGCAAGGGCACGCCGGTGACCCAGCTCGACATGCGCCGGATTTCCGACGGCACCAAGGTCTCCGACCGCTATCGTACGACCGAGCAGGTGGAGCGCGCCTTCGTCGAGGAGCGCGAGCACACCTTCCTCTACAGCGACGCCGAGGGCTTCCACTTCATGAACCCGGAGACCTTCGACCAGGTCGCCGTGCCCGAAAGCGTCGTTGGCGACTTTGCGCCCTATCTCCAGGAGGAGATGCCGGTGCAGGTGGCGATCTACAACGGCGTGCCGATCTCGATCGAGCTGCCGCAGCGCGCGACCTACGAGGTGGTCGAGACCGAGCCGACGACCAAGGGCCAGACCGCGTCTTCGTCCTACAAGCCGGCGATCCTGTCGAACGGCGTGAAGACGACCGTCCCGCCGCATATCGCGGTCGGCACGCGCATCGTCGTGATGACCGCCGACGGCTCCTATGTGGAGCGCGCCAAGGACTGATCGTCCGGCGCCGGCGCCCGCACCCTTGCGGACGCCTTCCGGGCGCGGCCGGACCGACCGCCGCGCCGCGATCCGTCGCCTCCGTCCGCGGCGGGACCCGCGGCCTCAGGCCATCTCGGCGGCCGGCGTCTCGCGCTGCATGCGCGGCATCAGCGCCATCAGGTGCCGCGTGTAGTCGTCCTGCGGCCGCTCGAAGAGGTCCTCCGTCGCCGCCGTCTCGACGATCTTTCCCCGCCGCATGACCGCGACGCGGTCGCACATCTGCCGGATCACCGGCAGGTCGTGGCTGATGAACAGCATGGTCAGGCCGAGTTCGTCCTGCAGGTCCTTCAGAAGGTTGAGGATCTGCGCCTGGATCGAGACGTCGAGGGCGGAGGTCGGCTCGTCGCAGATCAGGAAGCGCGGCCGCGTCGCGAGCGCCCGCGCGATCGAGATGCGCTGGCGCTGGCCACCGGAGAATTCGTGCGGGAACTTCGCCGCCGCCCTGGCGCCGAGCCCGACATGGTCGAGCAGGTCGTCGACGATCCGCCGAACCTCCTCGCGTGACCCCGCCAGCTTGTGGAAGCGGATCGGCTCGGCGACGATGTCGCGCACCTTCATGCGCGGATTCACCGACGAATAGGGATCCTGGAAGATCATCTGCATCTGCCGGCGATAGCGGTTCAGCGCCTTGCGGCTGCCGAGCTTGGCAAGGTCGGTGCCGGCAAACCGGATCTCGCCCGCGGTCGGCTTGTAGATGCCGGTGACCAGCCGCGCGACGGTGGACTTGCCGGAGCCGGATTCGCCGACGAGGCCGAAGGTCTCGCCCGGCCGGATGTCGAAGGAGACGCCGTCGACCGCCCGCACCTCCTGCCGGCCGCCGCCGAAGAGCGAGCCCAGCTGGAAGATCATCTTCAGGTCGCGCACATCGAGCAGCGGGCCTTCCACCGCCTCGTAGTCGCGATGCTGGCCGAGCCAGTGGGTCTTGAGGTCGAGGCTCTTGCGGGTGCCGGCCGATTCGATGTGCTCCACCAGCGGGAATCGGTCGAGCTTGACGTCGGGCCGCGGCACCGCGGAGATCAGGCTGCGGGTGTAGGCGTGGTCGGGGTCGCCGAGGATCTTCGCCGTCGGCCCCGTCTCGACGACCTCGCCGCGATACATCACCGCTACCCGGTCGGCGATCTCGGCGATCACGCCCATGTCGTGGGTGATGATCAGCATGCCCGCGCCGGACTCCTTCACCAGCGAGCGCAGGAGGTCGAGGATCTGCGCCTGGATCGAGACGTCGAGGGCCGTCGTCGGCTCGTCGGCGATGATCACGTCCGGTTCGGCGCACAGGGCGAGCGCGATGACGACGCGCTGGCGCATGCCGCCGGAGAACTGGTGCGGGTAATGGTCGATGCGCCGCTCGGGATCGGGAATGCCGACCTGGTCCATGAGCTTGATCGCGCGCCTTCGCGCCTCGGCCTCGTCGATCGGCAGATGCGTGCGCATCGTGGTGATCAACTGCTCCGCGATGGTGCGCAGCGGGTCGAGCGAGGTCAGCGGATCCTGGAAGATCATCGAGATCTTCGCACCCCGCAGGCGCCGCATCTCCTCCTGTCCGAGATTGTCGATGCGCTGGCCTTCCAGCGTCACCGTTCCGGCGGAGACGCGGCCGGGACGCTCCAGAAGGCCCATCGCGGCATTGCCGATGGTGGACTTGCCGGCGCCGGATTCGCCGACGACGCCGAGGATCTCGCCGGCGGCGAGCTTGAGCGTGATGCTCTTGGCGGCGACGACATCGCCGCGACGGGAGGGGAACTCGACCCGAAGGCCGTCGATGTCGAGGAGGATGGTCATCGTCTGTCTCCTCAGCGCAGTTTCGGGTTCAGCGCGTCGCGCAGCCAGTCGCCGAGGAGGTTGATCGCGAGGACCAGGACCACCAGGGCGACACCCGGGAAGATCGTGATCCACCACTCGCCGGAGAACAGATAGTCGTTGCCGATGCGGATCAGCGTCCCCAGCGAAGGCGAGGTCGGCGGCACGCCGACTCCGAGGAAGGACAGGGTGGCCTCGGTGATGATCGCCAGCGCCAGCTGGATCGTCGCGATCACAAGCACCGGCCCGAGGACGTTCGGCATGATGTGGCGGAAGAGGATCGTCGTCGTCGGCAGGCCGATGACCTGGCCCGCCTGGACGTATTCCTTCGTCCGCTCGATCATCACCGAGGAGCGCACCGTGCGGGCATACTGCACCCAGAAGCTCGAGCCGATGGCCAGCACCAGGACGTAGACGGCGATCTGGTCGTAGTCGTCGCGCGGCACGATGCCGCGCAGGACGCCGTCGATCAGGAGCGCGATCAGGATCGCCGGGAAGGACAGCTGGACGTCGGCGACGCGCATCAGGATCGAATCGACGAGGCCGCCGGCGTAGCCGGAGACGAGGCCGACGACGACGCCGATCACCATGGCGAGGATCACCGAGAGGAAACCGACGAGGAGCGAGATCCGGGCGCCGTAGAGGATGGTCGAGAAGACGTCGCGGCCCTGGTCGTCGGTGCCGAGCGGGAAGGCCCAGGAGCCGCCGTCCATCCAGGCCGGCGGCAGCAGCGAGTTCATCAGGTCGATCGAGGCGAGGTCGAACGGGTCGTGCGGAGCGACGAACGGGGCGAACAGCGCGGCGAGGAGGATGACTGCGGTGACGACCGCCGATCCGATGGCGACCGGCGAATGGGTAAAGGCGTAGAAGAGGTCGCTGTCGGCGAGGCGCGAGCGCCAGCCGATGGTCTCCGCTTCGGCCGCGGCTTCCACCTCGCTCATCGCTGCACCCTCAGACGCGGGTCGACGACGAAGTAGAGGATGTCGACGGTTAGGTTGATGACGACGAAGATGAAGGCGATCAGCATGAGGTAGGCGGCCATGACGGGGATGTCGACGTTCTCGATCGCCTGGATGAACAGGAGCCCCATGCCGGGCCACTGAAAGACGCTCTCGGTGATGATCGCGAAGGCGATGATCGAGCCGATCTGCAGGCCGATGATGGTCATCACCGGCACGAGCGTGTTCTTCAGCGCGATGCGGAAGTTGATGGTGCGGGCCTTCAGGCCCCGCGCGCGGGCGAACTTGACATAGTCGGTGCGCAGCACCTCGAGCATCTCGGCGCGGATCAGCCGAACGATCAGAGTCATCTGGAAGATCGCCAAGGTGATTGCCGGCATGATCAGCGACTTCAGCCCGCTCGCGGTGAGGAAGCCGGTGGTCCACCAGCCGATATGGACGACGTCGCCGCGCCCGAAGGTCGGCAGCCAGCGCAGGATGACGCCGAAGAGCAGGATCAGGAGAATGCCGATCAGGAAGGTCGGCAGCGAGATGCCGATCAGCGACAGGGTCATGAAGCCGCGGCTGAGGATGCCCCTGCGGTTCAGCGCCGTATAGACGCCCATCGGCACGCCGATCACCAGCGCCATGATCGCCGAGACGAGGGAGAGCTCGAAGGTCGCGGGAAAGCGCTGGGCGAGGAGCGAGTCGACCGGCTGGCGCAGGCGATAGGAGAGGCCGAAGTCGCCCTGCACGGCGTGACCGATGAAGCGCGCGTACTGAACGAAAAAGGGATCGTTGAGACCGAGGCGCTCGCGCAGCTGCTCGCGCTGCTGCAGCGTGGTGTCCTGGCCGACCATGCTGTCGATGGGATCGCCGACATAGCGGAAGAGCGAAAAGGCGATCAGCGCGACCACCAGCATCACCGCGACGGATTGCGCCAGGCGCTTGAGAATGAAGAGGAGCATCTGCCCGCCGAGATAGAAAGCGTCGGAGCGCCGGCCGGCATGGCACGGTCGGCGGTGATATGTCCGGCATGCGGTCGGGCGTTCGCTCCCTCGTGCCGGCTGCCGGTAGTGGGGCGCCGGCTCTCAGCCGGCGCCGCCGATGATGGCCTTACGGCATCACCACATAGCGGAAGTCGAGGACGTCGTCGGGCCGCTGCGGCGCCTTGACGTCGGACTTGATGCCCCAGGACAGCGGCTGCTGGTGCACCGGCAGGTAGCCGTAATCGTCCTTGAGGAGCTTGGTCGCCTGGTCGATCAGATCCTGCCGCTTCTTCTGGTCGGTCTCGACGCCGATCTTGGTGATCAGCGCGTCGATCTTCTCGTTCGAATAATGGCCGTAGTTGAACTGGCCCGCATTCGTCTTCTTGTCGAAGGAGTGGACGATGTTGAGCAGGGTGTTGTGCACGTCCATCGTCGTCGGCGTCCAGCCGAGCAGGTAGAAGGAGGTGTCGTTGCCGGCCTGCGGCCCGACCTTGGCGAAGTACTTCGCCTTCGGCTGGGCGTTCAGCTGGATCTTGATGCCGATCTTGGCGAGATAGGAGGCGACGGCCCGGCAAATCAGCTCGTCATTGACGTAGCGGTTGTTCGGGCAGTCCATGCCGAGCTCGAACCCGTCGGGATAGCCGGCCTTCTTCAGAAGGTCCTTCGCCATCTTCGGATCGTACTTGTAGGGAGCCCCCTCCGCCTTGTCGTAGCCGTTGATCTGCGGCCCGACCAGTTCACCGGTCGGGTTGGCGGCGCCGCGCATCACCTTCTGGTCGATCGCCTTCAGGTCGATCGCATGCGCCATCGCCGCCCGGACGTCCTTGTTCTTGAGCGGGTTCTTGCCCTTGACGCTTGAATAGAGCAGCTGGTCGCGGAACTGGTCCATGCCGAGGAAAACCGTCCGCGCGTCGGGGCCGTGCAGCGGCTTGACGCCCTGGGCGCTCTCGAGCCGCGGCCAGTCCTGCACCGGCACCGGGAAGACGAGGTCGAGATTGCCCGAGATCAGCGCCGCGGTGCGGGTCGCATCCTCGCTGATCGGGGTGAAGACGACCTCGTCGACATTCGTCGGAATGTCCTTGTTCCAGTAGCCGTCATAGCGCTTGAAGGTGGTCTTCACGTCCGGCTGGCGCGAGGTGACGACGAAGGGGCCGGTGCCGTTCTCGTGGGTCGAGGCGTAGGTCGTGCTTGAATTGGCGTCCTTCGGGCTGGTCGCCTCGGTGGTGTTGTTCGCTTCCGCCCACTTCTTGTCCATGATGTAGAAGAACGGCAGTTCGCGCGGCAGGATCGGGTTCGGCGACGGGGTGGTCACGAGGATCGTGTAGTCGTCGATCTTCTTGATGTCGGTCATCTCCCCGCCGACGCCCTTGACGTCGGAGCCGGGGGTCAGCGAGCGCTTCCAGGTGAAGATGACGTCGTCTGCGGTGAACTTGTCGCCGTTGTGGAAGGTCACACCCTTGCGCAGGTGGAACTTCCAGTGCGTCGGATCGGTGTTTTCCCAGGAGGTGGCGAGTGCCGGCTCGAGCTTCAGATTCGTGTCGTAATGGGTCAGCGCCTCGTAGACATTGCCGAGGAAGCCGAGGGTGAAGGTCTCCTGAAGACCCTGCGGGTCGAGCGACTGGACGTCGCCCTGATAGGCCCATTTGAACGTCTTCGCCTCGGCATGCCCCGCGCCGAGCGCGAGCGCCAGGACGCCCGCCGTGATCCAATGCTTCATGAACGCCTCTCCTGTTCTGACTGATTGCTTTGCCGTCGTCCGTCAGCCGGCGAGCGGCATGGCCGTCTCCACCAGCTTGGCCCAGTAGGAGCAGCCGTGCGGGATGGCCTCGTCGTTGAAGTCGAAGCCGGGATGGTGCACCGGCGCGGTGTCGCCATTGCCGACGAAGATGAAGGCGCCGGGGCGTGACTCCAGCATGAAGGCGAAGTCCTCGCCGCCCATCACCGGCGGCGCGTCCACGTCGACGCGGGCATCGCCGGCGACCTGCCGGGCGACGCTGGCGGCGAATTCTGTGCGGGCGGGGTCGTTGACGACGACCGGATATTTCCGCCGGTAGTCGAGCACCGCCTTGCCGCCGAGCGCCCGCGCCGTCAGCTCGACGACCTCGGCCATGCGTGCCTCAACGAGATCGCGGATCTCGGGCTTCAGGGTGCGCACCGTGCCGCGCAGCACCGCCGTCGGCGGGATGACGTTGAAGGCCTCGCCGGCATGCAGTTGGGTCACCGAAACCACCGCCGACTGCACCGGATCGACGTTGCGCGACACGACGGTCTGCAGCGACAGCATGATCTGCGCCGCGATCAGCGTGGAATCGACGCACTGGTGCGGGTAGGCGGCGTGGCCGCCGGTGCCCTCGACGGTGATCTCGAACTCGTCGGCGGATGCCATGATCGAGCCGGGGCGCGTCAGGAACTGGCCGACCGGCAGGCCCGGACGGTTGTGCATGCCGTAGACTTCCTGGATGCCGAAGCGATCCATCATGCCGTCCTCGACCATCTCGCGGCCGCCGCCGCCGCCTTCCTCCGCCGGCTGGAAGATCAGCGCCACGGCACCGTCGAAGTTGCGCGTCTCGGCGAGATACTGGGCGGCGCCGAGAAGCATCGCCGTATGGCCGTCATGGCCGCAGGCATGCATCTTGCCGGGCGTCTGCGAGGCGTGCGGCACGCCCGTCGCCTCGAGGATCGGCAGCGCGTCCATGTCGGCCCGAAGGCCGATGACGCGGCCGGAGCCCGTGTCGCGGCCCTTGATGATGCCGACGACGCCGGTGCGCCCGATGCCGGTGACCACCTCGTCGACGCCGAATGCCTTGAGCTTGTCCGCCACGATCCCGGCGGTGCGCTCCACGTCGAACATCAGTTCGGGATGAGCGTGGATGTCGCGGCGCCACTCTGTGATCTCGGGATGCAGAGCGGCGAATCGATTGATGGTCGGCACGTCAGGTCCTTCTTCTTCTTGGCTTTCGCCCTCAGGCGGTCAGGCGCTCGATCAGGCGTCGCTGGAAGGCTTCGCCTGCCGCGAGCTGCTGGCGCGTGATGAACTCGTCGGGCGCGTGGCCCTGCTCCATGTCGCCCGGCCCGCAGACGACGGTGGAGAAGTCCTCGTCCTGGAACTGCCCCGCCTCGGTGCCGTAGGCGACGACATGCTCGGCATTGTCGCCGGTCAGCGCGCGGGCCAGCGCCTCGGCGCCGCCGTCGGCCTCGCGCCGGCAGGCCGGCGTGTCGGAGCGGCGCACGATGTCGATGCCGCTCGCCGGATCGATCCGCTGCATCCCGGCCTCCAGCGTCGCCGCGAAGGCCTGGAACTCCTCGAGATAATCGCCGGAGCGCTCGGTCGGCAGCGTGCGCACGTCGACCGTGAACCAGCAGTCCTTGGCGGTGATGTTGTGCGCCGTTCCGCCCTCGATCTTGCCGGAGTGCAGCGTGGTGTAGGGCGGCACGAACAGGCTGTCGCCGGCGCTCGCCTCGGCAGAGACGCGATTCTTCTCCATGCGCTCGGAAAGCCAGGTGATCAGCCGCGCCGCGACCATCACCGCCGAGACGCCCCCGTGGACGACGCTCGAATGCACCGGCTTGCCGCGCACATGCACATTGAGGCCCATGACGCCCTTGTGGCCGGTGACGACCTGCATCTTCGTCGGCTCGCCGACGATCACCGCCTGCGGCGGCGCGATCTTACCGCGCATCTCGCGGATCATGAAGGGCGCGCCGAGGCAGCCGACTTCCTCGTCATAGGAGAGCGCGAGATGGATCGGGCGTTTCAGCCCGGCTGCCGCCATGTCCGGCGCCAGCGCCAGGGCGATCGCGACGAAGCTCTTCATGTCGGTGGTGCCGCGGCCGTAGAGCTTGTCGCCGCGCGCCGTCAGCGCGAAGGGATCGCTGGACCAGGCCTGGCCCTCGGTCGGTACCACGTCGGTGTGGCCGGAGAGAACGACCCCGCCCGGCGCGTCCGGGCCGACGGTCGCCCAGAGATTCGACTTGGTGCCGTCCTCGTTCGGGACCCGGTGCGACGCGATGCCATGCGAGGCGAGATAGTCGGCGGCGAAATCGATGAGGGGCAGGTTGCTCCGGCTCGAGACCGTCGGAAATGCGACGAGTTTTGCCAGCATCTCTTCGGGCGAAAAATGTTGACCCAATGCGGTCTCCCCGTGATTGAGGCCGCAGACTTCCGCCAAAATGCCTAGGAGTCAACCACGGCTGAATGTCAGGCAATGTGATGAATCACTGTGCAGGTGCAGCATTTGACAAGGCCCGGTTTTGGTCCCTGCGAGCTTTAGTTGAGACGGCCGACGTCCCCCCGTGGCGCCGTCTGGAGCCGAGCTCCCGCAATCGCCGCGCGGCCGCGCCGGATCCCTGGGCTGAGGGCGGCATCGCGGCTTGTCGGCGAGGATCCGAGGATGATCCGGCCGCCGGGTCGGGACCGGATCCAGGGATGCCCCCGGCATGGGATTAAAGGCAGCAGGCCACCGGCGCCGGGGAAGAGCCGCGGGAGGGGGCAAGGGCAGTGGCTTCGAGGTGGCTGTCTGCGGCCCGATAGCCCGAACGACGCTCGGGACTGCTAGCGGAAGAACCGCTGGATCGATTCGTCCGCCTGCACCGCTGCGAACTCCAGCGCGAAGCCTTCCTCCAGATGCCGCACCACGCGGCCCTGCATGGTGCCGAGCGTCACCCTGGCGCCGATTGCCGGGCGAACGGTGGACTGGACCGCGGCGCCGGACAGCGACAGGTCGATGATCTGCACCTGATAGCGGCGCCCGTCTTCGAGAATGATGTCCGAGAACGGGTCGGCGGGCATGTGGCGCTCGTGCCGGCGGTCTTCCGGCAGGTCCAGTTCGCCGCGATTGGCGAGCCAGGTCAGCCGCGCGGCGAGCTTCTCGCGCCTGCGTTCGGTGCCGATGAGTTCGGCCGCGAAGCCACCCTTGAAGATGCGCGTCACGGGCCCTTCGACGCGGCCGACGTGGTCGATGTAGAAGATGATTCGCTCGCCCGGGTTCGGCACGACCGGCGTCGCGATTGCGATGCCGCCCGGCGACATGTTCTCGACGCGGCAGGGATATTCCGTCCTGTCCTCGCGCATGAATCGGCCCAGCAGATCGACAGTCACACGGTTGAACCGCCGTCTTTCGACAAAATCCGTCCGCGGAGTGTGGGCCGTCATCAATTGCATCGTCGGTGAACCATCTTCTGGCGGTGCGAACGCTGGGGAAGCCCCGGCAACGAAACTTATCTCGCAAGGGTTAACCATCGGTGGAGGTCCGGTTCGGACCAAAGCGGCCCGCGGGACGAAGGCAGCGTTAACTCTGGTCGCCGATCGGCTTTGAAGCCCGTGCCGTTTCGCGGTAACGCGATGTCAGGACATTCCTGTCCCGTTCGACAGCACGATCGAGGATATCGCTCCGGATCCGTCCGTGAGCCGATCCGAATAACCTGGCCGCCTTACCCGATCGGGGAAGGCGGCCTTTTTCGTTGCAGCCGGTTCCGCTAGGCGGGAGGAAACCCATCTTCAGCCGGGGCGGTGACCGCCGCCGCCGGCAAACGACCAGGAGAGATCTGCGTGGAGGACGGCATCGATCAGCAGTGGCCGGAGGAGGCTGAACGGCCACGGCGACCGGTGCGGCATCCTCCCGCGTTCAACGTGCCCGGCGTCATCCTGGCGCTGGTGGTCGCGTTTGCGGCGGTGCATGCCCTCCGCACCCTCCTGCTCGGAGACGTCGCGAACACGCGCGTGCTGGTCGACTTCGCCTTCATCCCCGGCTGCTACGGGTCGCTCGACGCGGTCTGCCGGTTTCGCGCGGCGGGCGCGGGGATCTGGACGCCGCTCACCTATGCCTTCCTGCATGGAAGCTGGACGCATTTCGGCGTCAATGCAATCTGGCTGCTCGCCTTCGGAACGCCGGTCGCCAGGCGCTTCGGTCCGCCGCGGTTCCTCTTGTTCTCGGCGCTCGGAGCCGTTGCCGGCGCCGCGGTCTTCTACTTCATGAATCCGGCGCTCGTCGCACCCATGATCGGCGCTTCAGGCATCGTCTCGGCGCTGATGGGCGGTGCCTGCCGGTTCGCCTTCAGCGGCCCCGCCGGCGGCCTGATGCCGATGAACCCGCGCCAGCCCCGTGCCTCGGTCCGCGAGGCGCTGACCAACCGGACGGTGCTGATCTTCATCATCGTGTTCTTCGCGAGCAATCTCGCGCTGATCGGAAGCCTCGGCGGCCTGGTCGCCGGCGGCAGCGACGTCGCATGGCAGGCGCATCTCGGCGGCTTCGCCTTCGGCTTCTTCGGCTTTCCGCTGTTCGACCCGGTGACACTGCGCCAGGAGCGATAGCGGAGCCCGGACCGTGCCCTGCCGGGAGGCTACGACCCGTGGGGACGGAGCAGGTCACGGGCGTGCGGCGGCCGTGCATTCGTGAGCGGAGCTTGATCGCGTCGGCCGCGCGGGTCACGTGGTCGGCGACGCTAAAGGCCGCTGCGGGCTTCAGGTTTCGCCCGGCGGCCTCTTGTGCTCGTCATCGTCCTGACACACCATCCCCTTCGGCATGAATGGGAGGTGCGATCATGTCAGTCGGGAAAATCTTGGGAAGCAAGGGACGCGATGTCGTGACGCTGCGGCCGGGCGTGACCGTGGAGGAAGCGGCCAAGGTGATGGCGCAGCACAAGATCGGCGCCATCGTCCTTCTCGCCGACGACGACCGCGTCGCCGGCATCGTATCGGAGCGCGATATCGTTCGCGGGCTTGCCAAAGCCGGGGCGCAGAGCCTCACTCAGCCCGTCAAGGATGTCATGACCATGCAGGTGACGACCTGCACGGTCAGGACGACCGTCCACGAGGCCATGGAAATCATGACCAACGGACGGTTCCGGCATCTTCCCGTCTGCGAAGACGGCAAGCTGATCGGCATCGTTTCGATCGGCGACGTGGTGAAGCAGCGCATCGAGGATGCCGAGCGGGAGGCGCGCGAGATCCGCGAGTACATCACCGCGGGATAGGCGCTTCCCGAAAACGCGTGGCCGACGGCGACAGGGTCACCGGACAGAGGCTCGTGCCGCGAGCCCGGCGCCATCCCGGCCCCGGCGCTATCCCGGCGCGGGGCAGCGCCAATCGAAGTGTTCAGCCGGTGACGAGGCTGCGATGGCTGTCGGCCATGCGCCGGATCTCGGAAATCCGGCTCATCGTTGTGTCGTAGCCGATCGCGATGGCTTCTTCGGCGCGGAAGAACTCCCACAGGCCGATGTCGCGCACGCGCGGCTGCAGCGACAGGTCGGGCGGGTCGCCGGCGAGACGCGAGCGCGAGATGCGGTCCTGGATGATGTTGAACGCATCGACCATGGAGCGGGTCAGGCCGAGCTTCTCGCGCCGCTTCGCCGCCGCGTCCGCGCGCGGCATGATCGCCGGGGCGCCGAGGCCGATCCGATCGGCATTGGTTGCCGAATCTTCTTCCGCCGTCATGCGAAGGACGGCCGCGCGGCCGAACAGGTCGTAGTGGAGGTTCACCGCCATGACCATCTGCTGCTCGAACACGCGGCAGACATTCACCGGCACCGGATTGACCAACGCGCCGTCCATCAGCCGGCGCCCGCCGCAGGAGACCGGCTCGAACACGCCGGGGAGGGCGTAGGACGCCCGCATGGCCAGCACCAGCGAACCGGAATCGAGCCACACTTCGTGACCGGTCTGGGCATCCGACGCGACGCAGATCAACGGCCGGTCGAGGTCCTCGATCCTGACGCCTTCGAGCCGTTCGGACAGCCGCTTGGAGAGCCGGAGGCCACCGATCAGCCCGCCGCCGCCGAAACGGAAGTCCAGGAAGCGGATGAGACCGCGGCGGGTCAGCGAGAGGGCGAAGGCTTCGAGTTCGTCCAGCTTGCCGGCGAGATAGCAGCCGCCGACGAGGGCGCCGACCGAAGTTCCGGCGATCATCGAGATTTCGATGCCGCTTTCGTCCAAGGCCTTGAGAACGCCGATATGGGCCCAGCCGCGCGCGGCGCCGCCGCCGAGCGCCAAAGCGATGCCGGGTCGCGCCGGAGGCTTGACGCCGGGCTCTTCCGGAGCGGATTCGGGCCGGCTGATGGACGGCTCTTCGCGCCATCCGAATACACGGTCGAGCATCTTGCGTCGTCCCGGCTGCGTCTCGTTCGGACTCACCAGATTGCGCTCGGATCCTCTCGGCATCGTTAAGACCGCGGCTGCGCGGCGGACACGAATTCGAGAGCGCGGCCATCCGCGGCGAGGGCACGAAAGAAGCAGGTCGAACGGCCGGTGTGGCAGGTCTGGGTGGGGTCGGCGACGTCGACGCGCAGCCAGACGGCGTCCTGGTCGCAATCGACCCGGATCTCGCGCACCGTCTGCAGCCCGCCCGAGGTCTCGCCCTTCTTCCACAGCGTACCGCGAGAGCGCGACCAGTAATGGGCGATGCCGGTGTCGATCGTGCGCCGCAGCGCTTCGTCGTTCATGTGCGCGACCATGAGCACGTCGCCGGAGGCAAAATCCGTCACCACCGCGGTCACCAGACCGGCGGCGTCGAAGCGCGGCCGAAGCTCGCGGCCTTCCTCCTGGACCTTCTTGTCGGACGACGATGCCGGGAACGGCTGGTCCGTCACGCCTTGTACCCCGACAGCGACAGGAAGCGGTCCTTCAGCCCGGCGTCTTCGGCAAAGACGCCCTGGAAGGAGGTGGTGATCGTGGTCGAGCCCTTGGTGCGGATGCCGCGCATCGACATGCACATGTGCTCGGCCTCGAGCAGGACGGCGACGCCGCGCGGCTTCAGCAGGCTGGCGAGGGCGGCGGCGATCTGCGCGGTCATCGATTCCTGCGTCTGCAGGCGGCGGCCGTAGATGTCCACCAGCCGGGCGATCTTCGACAGGCCGAGCACCCGGTTGTCCGGCATGTAGGCGATGTGCGCCTTGCCGATGATCGGCACCATGTGGTGCTCGCAGTGCGAATGGAAGTCGATGTCCTTCACGAGGACCATGTCGTCGTAGCCGGAGACGTCGGCGAACGTCCGGCCGAGGACGTCGCCCGGCTGCAGCTTGTAGCCGCCGAAGAGCTCTTCATAGGCCTTGACGACCCGGGCCGGCGTCTCACGCAGACCCTCGCGGCCCGGATCTTCGCCGATCCAGCGCAGCAGCGTCTCGACGGCCGCCTCGGCCTCGGCGCGGCTCGGCCGCGAAGCCTGCCGGTCTTCGGCGAAATCGGGGAATTTCTTCACGACGGCGTCCATGTCTCTGCTTTCCGGTCGGATCGGGATGCGGGCCGCAATCCACTGCGAATGGTGGTCGGGTGCCGGAAGCGGCAGCTTGCTCGTGCCGGCCATCGGAAGCTTTGTCACGCTCTGCTCGTTCCGTCGTCTGGTCGATCGGCTCAAGCCCGCCGTTTCGCGGACGGACCGGTACCAGAGCCACGACTATCAAAGCGGCACCCGCCTTCCTATATAGTTGGCGAAGGCGCGCGGTAACAGACCGCCGACGATAAACGAAAACCCGTGGGTGCTTTCCGTGATCGACGACGTCTACAATACGAAAATCCTGGAGTTCGCGGGCAACATACCGAAGATCGGCCGGCTCGACCAGCCCGACGCCTCGGCGACCGCGCACTCCAAGCTCTGCGGGTCGACGGTGACGATCGATCTCAAGCTCGCGGACGGCGTGGTCTCCGACTTCGCGCATGAGGTGAAGGCCTGCGCGCTCGGCCAGGCCTCGTCCTCTGTGATGGCGCGCAACATCCTCGGTGCCAGCCCCGGCGAGCTGCGGGCGGTGCGCGAGCGGATGCGGGCGATGCTGAAGGAGAACGGCGCGCCGCCGGAGGGCCGCTTCGCCGACCTCAAATATCTGGAGCCGGTCCGCGACTACAAGGCGCGCCACGCCTCGACCATGCTGACTTTCGACGCCGTGGTCGACGCGCTCGACCAGATCGAGCGGCGCGAGAAGAGCGCGGCCGCCTGACCGGGGTGGCGATCATCGGCAAGTTGATCCGGACTGCACCGAGCGGCTGACGCCGTCGCGGTGCCCGTAGGAGCGCCGGTTTCCGCCGAGCGTTCGGCGAAAGGCGATCAGTCCAGCGGGACGAACCGGCACGGCTCGCCACTCGCGGCCGGCGGGGCATTAGGCTGGCGAAAAAGCAGCACGTCCGCCGCGGCATAAATGGACAACAGCGAGGAATCCTGCCGCGGCAGCGGCTCGACCATGACGCGGCCATCCTCGTCCACCCGGCTGCGCGAGCGCACGAAGTCGGCGCGCACGCCGTTCTGCGGCATCGGCGCGGCCAGGATGCCCTCGCGCAGCAGCGGCCGCTCGGGGAGCCCCGCGAGCTTGCGCACGAGCGGGCCGAGAAACAGCGTCGCCGCGACCATGGACGAAGCGGGATTGCCCGGCAGGCCGACGATCCGCATCCCGCCGAGACGGCCGGCCATCAGCGGCTTGCCCGGCCGCATCGCTACCTTCCAGAAGTCGAGTTCGACGCCGCGCGACGCGAAGACCTTGCCGACGAGGTCGTGGTCGCCGACGGACGCGCCGCCGATCGTCACGAAGATGTCGGCGCCCGCGGCGAGCGCCTGATCGAGGCGCGCCGCGATCTCGTCCTCGCGGTCCGGGGCGAGGCCGCAGTCGAGCACGTCGCCGCCTGACGCTTCGACGAGAGCCGCAACGCCATAGGTGTTGGAGGCGACGATCTGCGACGGGCCGACGGGCTCGCCCGGCAGGACGAGTTCGTCGCCGGTGGCGAGGACGGCGACCTTCGGCCGCGCGAGGACCGGCAGGACGGGATGCCCGCCACTTGCGGCCAGCGCCACGGCGCCGGCGGAAAGATGCGTTCCCGCGGCGAGCAGCAGCGCCCCTTCCTTGAAATCGACGCCAGCCTGGCGGATGTGCTGGCCGATCGTCACGGCCTCGGTCGGGCGGACGGTGCCGTCGGACAGAGCCTCGGTGTCCTCCTGGATCAGGACGGCATCCGCGCCGTCGGGAACCGGGGCGCCGGTGAAGATGCGGACGGTTTCGCCCGTCGCGACCGTTCCGGAAAAGGCACGGCCGGCGGCCGATTCGCCGATCAGCCGCAACGGCGCGAACGGCTCCTGCACATCCGCCGCGCGCACGGCATAGCCGTCCATCGCCGAGGCGTCGAAGCCCGGCTGCGTGCGCCGCGCCCGGACGTCCGCCGCTAGCACGCGCCCGGCCGCCTGGCGCAGCGGCACGTCCTCGTGCCGGCCCAGCGCCCGGGCGGATCCGATCAGGCGGCGGTAGGCCTCTTCGACCGGGAGGAGGCTCATTTCGCCGCCGCCGCGAAGTCGCCGGACCGGCCTCCCGACTTGGCGAGCAGCCGGATGCCCGTCACTTCCATCTCGCGGTCGACGGCCTTGGCCATGTCGTAGATCGTCAGGCAGGCGACGGAGACGGCGGTCAGCGCCTCCATCTCGACGCCGGTACGGCCGGTCAGCCGCGCCGTCGCGGTGACGCGGAGGCCGGGAAGGGCGGGCTCCAGTTCGATCTCGACGCCGATCTTCGACAGCATCAGCGGGTGGCAGAGCGGGATCAGCTCGTGCGTCTTCTTGGCCGCCATGATGCCGGCGATGCGTGCGATGCCGATCACATCGCCCTTCTTCATGTTCCCGGCGCGGATCAGCTCCAGCGTTTCCGGCTGCATGACGACCAGGCCTTCGGCGGTCGCGGTGCGGACGGTCTCGGCCTTGTCGCCGACATCGACCATCGCCGCCGAACCGGCTTCGTCGAGATGGGTGAGGCGGGTCTCGCCGCTCATGAGGCCGCTCGGATCGTCTCGGGCTCGCCGAGGAGCGCGCGCGTCGCGGCGGTGACGTCCGCCTGGCGCATCAGGCTCTCGCCGACGAGGAAGGTCTTGATGCCGTGGCCGGCGAGTCGGCGGCAGTCGGCATGGGTGAAGATGCCGCTCTCGCCGACGATGATGCGGTCGTCCGGCACCAGCGGCGCCAGCCGCTCCGCCGTCGCGAGGCTGGTCTCGAAGGTGCGCAGATTGCGGTTGTTGATGCCGATCAGCGGCGAGGCGAGCCGCAGCGCCCGTTCGGTCTCGGCCTCGTCGTGCACCTCGATCAGCACGTCCATGCGGTAGGCCGTCGCCGCGGCTTCGAGGTCGGCCGCAAGCGCGTCGTCGACCGCCGCCATGATGATCAGGATGGCGTCGGCGCCCCAGGCGCGGGCCTGCGCCACCTGATAGGTGTCGAACAGGAAATCCTTGCGCAGCGCCGGGCGCCGCGTGGCAGAGCGCGCCGCCGTCAGGAAGGCCGGCTCGCCCTGGAAGGAAGGCGCGTCGGTGAGGACGCTGAGACAGGTCGCGCCACCGGCCTCGTAGGCCTTCGCCAGAAGCGGCGGATCGAAATCCTCGCGGATGAGGCCCTTGGAAGGGCTCGCCTTCTTGATCTCGGCGATCAGCGCGAGCTGGTCCGCCGCGACGCGGGTCCGGATCGCCTGCGCGAAGCCGCGGGCCGCTCCGGCTTCGGCCGCCGCTGCATCGAGGTCGGCGAGCGAAATCGTCGCCTTCGCCGCCGCGATCTCCTCCAGCTTGTAGGACTTGATGCGTTCGAGGATGTCGCTCATGGCGTCTTGTCTCCACCGATCCGCTGCGTGACCGCCGCCAGCCGCTCCAGGGCGGCGCGGGCGCGGCCCGTCGCGATCGCCTCCGCGGCCCGGGCGACGCCCGTCTCGAGGTCGGGCACTTCGCCGGCCATGACGAGCGCGCCGGCACTGTTGAGGAGCACGATGTCGCGGTAGGCGCCCTCGGCGCCGTCCAGGACGGCACGGAGCGCCACGGCATTGGCCGCCGCGTCGCCGCCCTTCACGTCCGCGAGCGTCCAGCGCCGCAAGCCGGCATCCTCCGGTTCGATGGTGAAGCGGCGCAGCGTCCCGTTCTCGACCGCAGTGACCTGCGTCGTCCCGGTCACCGTCATCTCGTCGAGGCCGTCGCCGTGCACGACCCAGGCCGATTTCGTGCCGAGCGTCAGAAGCGTCTCGGCGATGTGGTCGAGCCAGTCCGGCGAGAACACGCCGACGAGCAGCTTCTCGACGCCCGCCGGGTTGGACAGGGGGCCGAGGAGGTTGAACATCGTCCGCGTGCCCAGCTCGACCCGGCTCGGGCCGACGAAGCGCATCGCCGCATGATGGGTCGGCGCAAACATGAAGCCGAAGCCGGCCTCGGCGATGGCTTCGGTGATCTGGTCCGGGGACAGGTCGACATCGATGCCGAGCTCCGACAGGACGTCGGCCGCGCCGGATTTCGAGGAGAGGGCGCGGTTGCCGTGCTTGGCGACGGTCAGGCCGCAGCCGGCGAGGACGATGGCCGAGCAGGTCGAGACGTTGACGGTGCCGGCGTGATCGCCCCCGGTGCCGACGATGTCGATCGCATCCGCGGGCGCTTTGACCCGCCGCATGTTCCGGCGCATCACGCTGACGGCGCCGGCGATCTCCTCGACGGTCTCGCCCCGCACGCGCAGCGCCATCAGGAGCGCGCCGATCTGCGAGGGGGTCGCCTCGCCGGACATCATGATGCCGAAGGCCGTCTCCGCCTCCGCTCGCGTCAGGCTCTGACCGTCGGCAACCTTCGCGATCAGCGGCTTCAGCGACCCGCTCATCGCACCAAGGCCTTCGCCTGCTCGATCGCGGCCGGATTGACGCTGACCGGGTACTTGCTCTGCAGCATGCCGACATAGGACTGCAGCAGGTCGTTCTCGAGGATCGAGCTCAACTGCTGGCGCTCCTGCGGCGAGACGCTGGCCTTCGGGTCGGCCGGCGGTGCGATCTCCGCCACCTTCAGGATGATGCGGCTGTCGGGATCGCTGCCGACGGTGGCGGCAACCGTGCCCTTGCCCCCGTCGAAGGCCGCGGCGACGCCCGCCTGGCCGAGTTCGGAGACGCCGGACTGGCGGGTGACGGAAGCGGCGGTCTGCGGCTTCGCGCCGATCTCCTGGGCGACCTGCGCGATGGTCTTGCCCTTCTGCACCTCCGCCTTCAGCGCCTCGCCCTTCTTCTGCAGCGCGCCGCGGGTCTGCTCGTCCTTCCAGTCCGCGAGCACCTTGTCGTGAACCTCCTTCAGCGTACGCTGATGCGCGGGGTTCACGCTGACGACGTTGTAGAAGACGTAGCCGGTCGAACCCTCGTTGACCGGCGTGTTGTCGAAGCCGGGCTCGGTCTGGAACGCCTGATCGAGCAGATCCTGCTCGGCGGGAAGGTCGAGCGGCTTGCCGTCGGGTCCGTTGCCCTGGCTGTCGACGGCCGGAACCGCCTTGACCGGAATGCCGGCCTTCTTGGCCGCCTCCTCGAAGGTCGCGCCGCCGGCACGGGCGTTCTCGAAGGTGTCGTAGGCCTTGTTGATCGCGTCCGCGGCGTTCGACAGCGCCAGCGCCTTGCGGATCTGGTCGGATACCTCGGACAGCGGCTTCACGCCGGCCGGCTTGATCTCGGAGACGTGGAGGATGGCCGGGCCGAAGGCGCCCTGGACGACGTTGGAGGTGCCGCCCTTGGGCAGCGAGAAGGCCGCGTCGGCGAGCTTCGGGTCCGGAATCTGGCTCTTCGTCAGCATGCCGAGCTGCGTGTCCGAAACGCTTTTGCCGGCTTCCTTGGCGACCTGATCGAAGCTCTCGCCGGATGCGAGCTTGGCGTCCGCAGCCTTGGCCGCAGCCATGTCCTTGAAGACGATCTGCTGGATCTGCCGCGCCTCGGGCGTCGTGTAGCGGTCCTTGTGGGCGTTGTAGTCCGCCGCGATCTGATCCTGCGTGATGGCACCGGGATCGCTGATCGCCTGGGGCGTCAGCTCGGCATAGGCGATCGAGCGATATTCCGGGGCCGCGTACTTGTCCTTGTGCGCGTCGAAATAGGCCTGCAGCGTCTTCTGGTCCGGGTCCTTGATCGGCGGGATCTGCGCGGGCGTCAGCGCCACATAGTCGATCGTGCGGCGCTCGCCGTTGTAGAGGCCGAGGGCGGTGTCGAGCACCTGCGGGGCCTTCACGCCGCCCGAGACCGCCTGCAGGATCTGACTGCGCTTGGCCGATTCCGCCTGGCTGGTGATGTATTCTGCCTCGCTGATCCGTGCATTCGCTAGGATGTTCGTGAAGGCGGCGCGCGAGAACTGGCCGTTCGAATCCTGGAAGGCCGGGTCCTGGCCGATCTGCTTGGCGAGGGCGTCCTGCGACAGGCCGAGCCCGATCCGGCGCGCCTGTTCGTCGAGCACCGCTCCCGCCATCAGCTGGCTGAGAACGCTCTGATTGAGCCCGAACATCTGCGCCTCCTGGGCGGTCGGGCGACGGCCGAGCTGGCGGGCCACCTGCGACTCCGCCCGGGTGTAGGCCAGCGCATAGTCCTGCGGTGTCACCCTGGTGTCGCCGACGGTCATGACGGCGCTCGCGGCTCCGCCCTGGAAGACACCGCCGATGCCCCAGACGACGAAACTGATCACCAGAAGGGACAGAAGGATCTTCGCCGTCCAGCCGGACACGCTCCGGCGCAGCAAATCGAGCATGGTGATCTCCCACTGTCGCGGCCGGTCCTGATGCGGCGCCGCGATCGTCTTCTCGTCTGCGCTCTATTAGGAAAATGCGGCGTGCGGGCGCAAGCATGGCGACAATTGATTTCCGCCAAACCGACTGGCAATGCTCGTCATGCCCTCGGATGCGAACGGGGCCGGGCGACAGGAGGCGATCGGGAGGCGATCGAGCCCGCACTGGAGGAGACGGAATCTCATGGCGCCACGGCCCCTGATTGCCGGGAACTGGAAGATGAACGGCTCGCTGAAGTCGCTCGTCGAACTGAAACCGATCGCCGAAGCCGCCGAGCGGCTGCGGCCGCGTTGCGACGTGCTGATCTGCCCGCCGGCGACGATCCTGTCGGCGAGCCACGGCATCCTCGGCTCGGCGGCGGCCGTCGGCGGCCAGGATTGTCACGCCGAGGCGTCCGGCGCCCATACCGGCGACGTCGCCGCGGAAATGCTGGCCGATCTCGGCGCGCGCTTCGTGATCGTCGGCCATTCGGAGCGCCGTACCGACCACGACGAGAGCGATGCCGTGGTGCGTGCCAAGGCCGAAGCCGCCTCGCGCGCTGGCCTGACCGCGATTGTCTGCGTCGGCGAGAGCGAGGAGGAGCGCAAGGCCGGCCGGGCGCTCGACGTGCTCCGCGCGCAACTGGCGGGCTCCGTGCCTGAGGGCGCCACGCCGGACAATCTCGTCGTCGCCTACGAGCCGCTGTGGGCGATCGGCAGCGGACGCACCGCGACATCGGCCGATGTGGCGGAAGCCCACGCCCTGATCCGCAGCGAGCTCTCGGACCGCTTCGGACCGGCCGGTGTGGCGGGAATCCGCATCCTCTACGGGGGCTCGGTCAATCCCGACAATGCCGCCGGCCTTTTGGCGATCGACAATGTGGACGGCGCGCTGGTCGGCGGCTGCAGCTTGAAGGCGGAGACCTTCATCGCGATATGCGAGGCGGTTCCGGACCTGCGCGAGCCGGCTTCCGCGGCGTGATTCCATCTCTCCCGGTCGCCGCCTGGCGGAATCCGGTTGGAATACCGGCGAAGCTTCTATAGAAGGCGCCGCATCTCCCAAAGACGCGTAACGAAAGTCCGATGGAAACCATTATCATCATCATCCACTTGATGATCGTCATTGCGCTCGTCGTCGTGGTGCTGCTGCAGCGCTCCGAAGGCGGCGCTCTCGGCATCGGTGGCGGCGGCGGCGGCCTGATGACCGCCCGCGGCGCGGCGAACGCGCTGACCAGAACCACCGGCATCCTTGCGGCGGCGTTCTTCGTAACCTCGCTGACGCTGGGCATCATGGCGCGTTACGCTTCGCAGCCGACGGACATCCTGGATCGACTCCAGCCGAGCCAGTCCGGCAAGGCCGGCACCAGCCTGCTCGACCAGCTCGGCGGCCTGCCCGACAAGAGCCAAACGCCGGCGGCGGGCGGCACGGCGCCGGCGCAGCCGGCCACGGCACCCGCGGCAGCGCCTGCTCCGGCGGACGACCTCGGCGTGCCGAACGGTGCCTCGACGACCGCGCCGGCTTCTCCCGCCGCGAGCTCGACCACGCCTGCCGGCTCCGGAGGCAGCACCACGGCTCCGGCCGCCGGAGCCAGCCAGCCGGCGACGGGTGCCGCGACGGCTCCGGCTGCGCCCGCTGCTTCGACGACGGCGGCTCCGGCCGCTAGCCCGAGCGCCCCGGCCGCCGCTGCGCCGAGTAGCGCGACCCCGGCTGAGACGGCGCCTGCGACGACGGCTCCGGCCACCGGCGGGTCTTCGGCTGCTCCGGCTTCGGCGCCGTCCTCCGCGGCCACCCCGGACGCAGCACCGTCGGCTCCGGCCGGCGCTGCGTCGCCGTCCGCCGGCAGCACGGCCCCGGCCGCGAATTCCGCACCGGCGTCTTCGGGCGAGACGACGCCTGCGGCAAACGCCGGCACGGCGGCTTCGACCGGCACGACGACCGACACCGCGGCTCCGGCAGCCAGCCAGACGAACGGGACGCCGGCGACCGCGCCAGCCCAGTAACCCGGCCGCCGATCCGGGCGGACAGAGTGTGTTCGGGGCGCCGCAGGGCGCCCCGATCGTTTTATGAGCCAGGTCGCGGATCAGCAAAAGTGACTGGCAGAATCGAAGCCGGAACGTTATCGGGGAGGCCCATGGCGCGATATATTTTCATCACCGGCGGCGTGGTCTCCTCTCTCGGCAAGGGCGTCGCCTCGGCAGCGCTCGGAGCGCTCCTGCAGGCGCGCGGCTACCGCGTGCGGCTGCGCAAGCTCGATCCCTATCTCAACGTCGATCCGGGCACGATGAGCCCGACCCAGCACGGCGAGGTGTTCGTCACCGACGACGGCGCCGAGGCGGATCTCGACCTCGGGCACTACGAGCGCTTCACCGGCCGCTCGGCCAACCGGATGGACAACATCACCACCGGGCGGATCTACCAGGACATCATCGCTAAGGAGCGGCGCGGCGACTATCTCGGCGCAACCATCCAGGTGATTCCGCACGTCACCGACGCGATCAAGGACTTCGTCCTCGACGGCAACGAGGACTTCGACTTCGTCCTCTGCGAGATCGGCGGCACGGTCGGCGACATCGAGGGCCTGCCGTTCTTCGAGGCGATCCGCCAGCTCGGCAACGATCTGCCGCGGGGCGGGGCGGTCTACGTCCACCTGACGCTGATGCCCTACATCCCGACGGCGGGCGAGCTGAAGACCAAGCCGACGCAGCATTCGGTGCGCGAGCTTCGGGCGATCGGCATCCAGCCGGACATCCTCCTCGTGCGCGCCGACCGGCCGATCCCGAAGGAGGAGCGGCGCAAGATGAGCCTCTTCTGCAACGTGCGGGAGACGGCGGTGATCCAGGCGCTGGACGTCGCGACGATCTACGACGTGCCGATCGCCTATCACCACGAGGGGCTCGATACCGAGGTGCTGGCCGCCTTCGGCATCGATCCGGCTCCGAAGCCGCAATTGCAGCGCTGGCACCAGGTGGTCGACGGCATCCGCAATCCGGAGGGCGAGGTCACCATCGCCGTCGTCGGCAAGTATACGGGCCTCAAGGACGCCTATAAGTCGCTGATCGAGGCGCTCCAGCATGGCGGCATCGCCAACAAGGTGCGGGTGCGGCTCGACTGGATCGAGTCGGAGGTGTTCGAGGCCGAGGATCCCGCGCCCTATCTGGAGCGCGTCAACGGCATCCTGGTGCCGGGCGGCTTCGGCGAGCGCGGCGCCGAGGGCAAGATCTTCGCGGCGCGTTTCGCGAGGGAGCGCAAGGTGCCGTATTTCGGCATCTGCTTCGGCATGCAGATGGCGGTGATCGAGGCGGCGCGCTCGCTCGCCGGTATCCAGAAGGCCGGTTCGACCGAGTTCGGTCCGACGCCGGAGCCGGTGGTCGGTCTGATGACCGAATGGCTGCGCGGCAACGAACTCGAAAAGCGCGCGGCGGAAGGCGATCTCGGCGGTACGATGCGGCTCGGCGCCTACAGGGCCCAGCTTCGGGAAGGCTCGAAGATCGCCTCGATCTACGGCGACACCGAAATCGAGGAACGTCACCGGCACCGCTACGAGGTCAACCGCGGCTATCGCCAGGCGCTGGAGGAGGTAGGTCTCCACTTCGCCGGCATGTCTCCGGACGGGCTCCTGCCGGAGACGGTCGAGTTCTCCGACCATCCCTGGTTCATCGGCGTCCAGTACCATCCGGAGCTGAAGTCGCGTCCCTTCGAGCCGCACCCGCTGTTCGCGAGCTTCATCGCGGCGGCGGTCGAGCAGTCGAGGCTGGTGTGAGCGACAGGGCGGGCGCCGTGTCATCCGCACGGGCGCTCGACCATGTCGTCATGCCCTTTGCCTCGCCCGCCCATGCGCGCACGACCTTCGCGGCGCTGGGCTTCACGGTCGCGCCCGACGCGGTGCATCCGTTCGGGACGGGCAATGCCTGCGTCTTCCTCGCCGACGGCATCTATCTTGAGCCGCTGGTCGTCGCCGACCCCGTCGCCTACCGGCGGGCCGAAGCGGACGGCAATCTCTTCGTGATGCGCGACGCGGCCTTTCGTCAGGCGCACGCGCTGCCGGCGATCTCGGCGCTGGCGCTGAAGTCGGCGGATGCGGACGCTGACCGGGCGCTGCTTGCCGCCGGTGGTCTGGCGGAAGAGCCCTTCGTCGAATTCTCCCGCGACTTCACCACCGCGAGCGGCGAGGCGGCAACGCTCAGCTTCCGGCTGGCCTTCGCTTGCACCGACAGCGACCGTGACCTGACTCTGTTTCTCTGCGAGCCGCGGCATGAGGCGGCGCCGGATCGCAGCGCGCTCATGCGGCATGAAAACGGCGTGTCGGGCCTCGCCCGGATCGTCGTCGCGGAGGGCGCCAGATCGGCGGTGGAAGCCGTGCTTCAGAGGCTGAACGCGGCCGCTTCGGCCACCGACAGCCAGGAAGCGTCGGCCGAAGCCGGCAGGGCGCAATCACTCGCGAACGTCGCGCTCCAGTTCGCCGGGCGGGACGACTTGTCCGCGGTATACGGGGGGGCGCCGCAGGACGGAGCGGAGGGGGTGCGCGGCGCCCTCGGTCTCGTCTTCGCGGTTGCCGATCTGACAAAGCGCCGTCAGTGCCTCAATCGGGGCGCAGTGTCGTATCACGAGGTCGCCGGCCGCCTCGTCGTCCCGCTCGGGACCGCCGGCACCTTCATCGCCTTCGAGAGAGCATCGACATGACTGCTGCGGCCGCCACCGTCTCCGCCAAATCCGCCTCGTTTTCCAACGCCGCGCCCTTCGCGCTGATCGCCGGGCCGTGCCAGATGGAGAGCCGCGACCATGCGATGATGATCGCGGAGAGGATGAAGCGGATCACCGGCGATCTCGGTATCCCCTATGTCTTCAAGGCGAGCTTCGACAAGGCGAACCGCACCAGCCTCAAGGGCAAGCGCGGCATCGGCCTCTCCGGCGCTCTGCCGGTCTTCCAGGAGATCGCCGAGACCTTCGACCTGCCGGTGCTGACCGACATCCACACCGAGGAGCAGGCCCATGAAGTCGGCGCCGTCTGCGATATCCTGCAGATCCCGGCCTTCCTCTGCCGCCAGACGGACCTTCTGATCGCCGCGGCGAAGACCGGCCGCGTGATCAACATCAAGAAGGGCCAGTTCCTGGCGCCCTGGGACATGAAGAACGTCGCCGCCAAGGTGACGGAGAGCGGCAACTCCAACGTGCTCCTCACCGAGCGCGGCGTCTCCTTCGGCTACAACACCCTGGTCTCGGACTTCCGGGCGCTGCCGATCATGGCGGAGACCGGCCTGCCGGTGGTCTTCGACGCCACCCATTCGGTGCAGCAGCCGGGCGGGCAGGGCGGCTCGTCGGGGGGCGAGCGCCGCTTCGTCGAGACGCTGGCGCGCGCGGCGGTGGCCGTCGGCGTCGCCGGGCTGTTCGTCGAGACCCACGAGGACCCGGACAACGCGCCGTCCGACGGGCCGAACATGGTGCCGCTCGACCGGATGCCGGAGATGCTGAAGCGGCTGCAGGCGCTGGACGCGCTGACGAAGGACCTCGGCTGAGACGACGGCCTCAGGCGAAGCCGGCCTTCTTCAGTTCCCGGCGCGCGGCCTCCGGCGAGCGGTCGCTGGCGGCATAGCCATGGTCGAAGGCCTCGACCTTCGCCTGGTCGTAGTCGTGGCCCTCGCGCCATTGCATCTGGCGGTTCGGGCCCTGGCCGGTGAGCCGGCCGATGATGACCCCATCGACGCGCGCGATCGTGTCCGGACCATCCTCTTCGAATGTCACTTCGGCCATGGTCTGCCTCCCTGCTTGGCTCAACCCGAGGGAAATCGCGTCGACTGTCGCCGGTTCCCCGAGGGCGGGATCTTCCCGGCGACTTCCTGAAGTTCCCGCGCCCGCGTCCGAAGCCCGCTTCGCGCTGTTCAGCCCGGCCCGCATGTTCTAGAACGCGGCCGAACCAGACCTGATCGGCACGACAAGGAGTGGGCCCGTGACTGCCATCATCGACATCATCGGACGCGAGATTCTGGACAGCCGGGGCAACCCGACGGTCGAGGTGGACGTCATCCTGGAGGACGGCTCGATGGGCCGCGCGGCGGTGCCGTCGGGCGCCTCGACCGGCGCGCACGAGGCGGTCGAGCTGCGCGACGGCGGCTCGCGCTACATGGGCAAGGGCGTCGAGAAGGCGGTCGACGCGGTCAACACCGAGATCCTGGAGGCGATCGGCGGCTTCGAGGCCGAGGACCAGATCCGCATCGACAATTCGCTGCGGGCGCTGGACGGCACCAAGAACAAGTCCCGCCTCGGCGCCAACGCCATTCTCGGCGTCTCGCTGGCCGTCGCCAAGGCCGCGGCGGACGCCGCCGGCCTGCCGCTCTACCGCTATGTCGGCGGCGCTTCGGCGCATGTCCTGCCGGTGCCGATGATGAACATCATCAATGGCGGCGCGCATGCCGACAATCCGATCGACTTCCAGGAATTCATGATCATGCCGTTCGGCGCGGCACGCTTCTCCGAGGCGCTGCGCTGGGGGTCGGAGACCTTCCACACGCTGAAGAAGATGCTGAAGGACGCCGGCCACAACACCAATGTCGGCGACGAGGGCGGCTTCGCCCCGAACCTCGGCTCGGCCAAGGAGGCGCTCGACTTCGTCGTGAAGGCGATCGAGAAGGCCGGCTACAAGCCGGGCGAGGAGATCGGGATCGCGCTCGACCCGGCCTCGACCGAGTTCTTCAAGGGCGGCGTCTACGATCTGGAAGGCGAGGGGCGAAAGCTCTCGCCCGCCGACATGGCGGCCTATTACGCCGAACTGGCCAGCGCCTATCCGATCATTTCGATCGAGGACGGCATGGCCGAGGACGACTGGGACGGCTGGAAGAGCCTGACCGACCAGATCGGCGGCAAGGTCCAGCTCGTCGGAGACGACCTGTTCGTCACCAATTCCGAGCGCCTGCGCGAGGGGATCAAGCGCGGCGTCGCCAACTCGATTCTGATCAAGGTCAACCAGATCGGCTCGCTGTCGGAGACGCTCGACGCCGTCAGCGTTGCGAACCGCGCCGGCTATACCGCCGTGATGTCGCACCGCTCCGGCGAGACCGAGGATTCGACCATCGCCGACCTCGCCGTCGCGACGAATTGCGGGCAGATCAAGACCGGCTCGCTCGCCCGCTCGGACCGGCTCGCCAAGTACAACCAGCTGCTCCGCATCGAGGAAGAGCTGGGCGACCAGGCGGTCTTCGCCGGGCGCTCCATCCTGCGCGGCTGACAGACGAGCCTGCGCACGAGGCGGACAGACTGACACGCCGGCGGAGCGATCCGCCGGCGTTCGTCGTTTTCGAAGGCGCTCAATTGCCGCGCTGGTCGAGTTCGGTCGCGACCTGGCCGTAGCTGATCAGGGCGAACAGCGCCGATCCGCCGAGGACGTTGCCGACGAGGGCCGGCAGGTAGAAGCCCCAGAGCGCGTGTCCGAAGCTCATATGGCCGGAGAAAACCAGCGTCAGCGCCTCGACCGAGCCGGCGACCACGTGGGCGAGGTGGAAGAGCGCGATCAGATAGGTCAGGAGAGCGATCACCAGGAAGCTGGAGTTCTCCGCCGACGGCAGCACCCAGACGACTGTCGCGATCAGCCAGCCGGCGGCAATGCCCCGCAGCAGCATGTAGTGCGGCGCCGGACTCAGCGTCCCCTGCGAGATGGCGATCGCGGCGTCCGTCACCCCGGGTAGGTTCAGGACGTCGAAGGCGATACCGGCTCCGAAGGCCGCCGTGCCGATCATGTTGGCGATGAAGACGACGCTCCACAGGCGCGCGATCGCGATGAGCCCCTTGCGCTTGCGTCGCGCCAGGACCGGCAGCGTGGCGGTGAGGGTGATTTCGGTGAAGAGCTGCTGGCGGCCGAGGATCACGATCAGGAAGCCGACGGCATAGCCCCAGCACTCGACCAAGGGCCGCCAGGGGGCATCAGGCAGATAGGCGCGGAGTGCCGCCTGGGTGAAGACGGAAAAGCCGATCGACAGGCCCGCCGCGAGGCCCGACCACCAGAGGCTCGCGGTCGGCCGCGTCAACTCGTCCTCGCCCTCCTGGCGCACGATCTCGTAGACCGCGAGCGGCCGCAGCTTCAGGCGGTGGTTGATCTCGTTGAGCTCGTCTTCGGTGAGCGTCGAGCCTTCCTCTTCCAGCCGGCGCTCGGTGACATCGTTGGAATGCCGGCGGCCGGGCCGGGGGGCCTGTTCCGATGCGGGGTTGTACTGATCCATTTCGCCTCTGCTTCAGGAGCTGCCGCGGAGCCGCGGGGTCGCAGCCCCGGGGTACGTTCGGCTCTCTATCTTGGGAAACGGCCTCGGCGCGGGACGGCTCCCAACCTTTCCGGCGACCGACCGTCAACTGTCGGTGTTCACGGCCTGGCACGGGCAATCCGGCCGGCGCTGCGCGTCACGGCCGGGCGGTCGAGGCCTCCGCCTGCCGGCGCTGCTCGTTCCGCCCGAACGCCCAGTCCTTCCAGGAGAGCCGGTCGCCGTAGCGCTCGAACAGCTGGGCGTCTTCGTGCTCGGCGAACTGCGCATAGTTGAGGACGGCGACGAAGGTCACGCCGCCGACGATGTTGCCGAGGAGAACCGGCAGGACGAAGTTCGGAAACAGCGGAAGGAAGGCCACGTCCGGCGCGCGGAAGGCGAGGAAGAACACTTCCACCGAGGATGTGATGACGTGGAAGAAGCCGCCGACGCCGACGAAATACATCAGCACCCAGACGAACAGGATCTTCGAGACGGTGTCGCGCCCGCCATGCACCAGCCAGACCATGGCCGCGACGATCCAGCCGGCGATCATCCCCTTCGAGAACAGCGATCCCCATCCGGTCTCGTAGGCGTGGCGGCTGATCTCCAGCGCCTTCTTCAGCCGTTCAGGGCTGAGGACGTCGAAATAGCCGAGCAGCGCCGCAACGCCGATCGCACCGACGAGATTGGCGACGAGCACCACCGTCCAGAGCCGAAGCAGGTTGCGCAGGCTGGCGATCTTGGTCAGGACCAGCACCACCGGCGTCAGGGTGTTCTCGGTGAACAGCTGATAGCGGCCGAGCACGATGATCAGGAAGCCGACGGGGTAGAGGAGATTGCCGAGCAGGCCGGGCTCGGCCTCGTGCGCCGCGTCGGTGAAGACGACGCGGGCAAGGAAGGTCAGGCCGATCGCGCCGCCGGCGCCGAGGCCGCTCCAGAACAGGTATTTGTTCGTCGCGTCGAGCTCGTCGTCCGCGGTCGACAGGACGCGCGCGAAGATCTCCTCGAAGGCGAAATAGTCCGAGATCGTCTCCCCCTCGGAGGGGGCATTGGCAAGAGAGACCTCCGGGTCCGAGCGCCGCTTCTCGTCGGGATCGCGATCCTTTCTGAGCGCTGTAGCGCTGTCCTCGCGCTCCTCTTCCTGCGGAGCCTGCGACTGTTCCACTGAAGGCTGCGACGTCATCGGTGCCATCCTCGACAGACGGGTCCTGCGTGATCCGCAGCCGCCGAAGCAAAGGATAGCGCGCGAAGTGTCCAGCGGAAGTGACGTCAGCCCGGCCTGACGGCGGCTCGAAGCCCGGCCCACCGGCCGAACACGGTTTACGCGGCCTTAAGTCGCGGCTGGCAAACTGCGCCGAATCCGGAGGCAGTCCATGCGCACCATTCAGAAACGCCGAAGCTTCGTCGGGCGGCTGATCGTTCCCGCGATCACCGCCACCTTCCTCAGCTATTTCGCGATCCACGCCCAGAGCGGCCAGTATGGCATCCGCGCCAAGGCGACGCTCGCGCACCGCCTGGCCGAACGCAACGCGGAACTGGCGGAGCTGACACAGAAGCGGGAGCAGCTGGAAAGGCGCGTCCAGCTGCTGCACGACGGGACGCTGGAGCGCGACATGATCGACGAGCAGGCCCGCCGCGCGCTCAACGTCGTCAACGAGGACGAGATCGTGATTCTGCGATAACGATTTGCGGAGACGTGAATTGCTGCGGTTGCTAACAACAGACCGCCGTGGAACTGCCGGATCGCTGCCTCGGAGAGGAATTGCCTGCCCGTGTCAGGCAGGGCGTGAGTAAAGGGTTGCTCGCTACTTGCTGCAGCGCAGCAATTCCGAAAACCACATTTCGGTTAAAGTGCGCTTACAGGTCAATTTATAACCGTTTCCCGGTTAAAGACCGGCTCTCCGCTTGATGACCCTACCCCTGATCCTATAGTGCCTCCGGGCTAAGTGTAGCCGCATGACGGCGGGTCAAGATCGGAGGCACCATGGCGGCCAGACAGAGAAAATCCCCTGCAGGCGCGGAGAAGTCTCCGTCGACGCGGGGTGCGGGGCGCACGTCCGGCACGAAGGCGGCGACGGCTGCGACCAAGCAGTCCTCTTCGCAGATCGTCGAGACGCTGGAGCATTTCGATCCGCCGGCGCCCGCCGACTTCTCCCGTGACCAGGACAAGCGCGCCTATCGCGACATGCTGCTGATCCGCCGCTTCGAGGAGAAGGCCGGCCAGCTCTACGGCATGGGCTTCATCGGCGGCTTCTGCCACCTCTACATCGGCCAGGAAGCCGTCGTCGTCGGCATGCAGATGGCGATGAAGGAAGGCGACGAGGTCGTCACCGGCTACCGCGACCACGGCCACATGCTGGCGACCGGCATGGAGGCGCGCGGCGTCATGGCCGAGCTCACCGGCCGCCGCTCCGGCTATTCCAAGGGCAAGGGCGGCTCGATGCACATGTTCTCGAAGGAGAAGAACTTCTTCGGCGGGCACGGCATCGTCGGCGCGCAGGTGCCGATCGGCACCGGCCTCGCCTTCGCCAACCGCTACAAGGGCAACGACGCGATCTCGATCACCTATTTCGGCGACGGCGCGGCGAACCAGGGGCAGGTCTACGAGAGCTTCAACATGGCCTCGCTGTGGAAGCTGCCGGTGGTCTACGTGATCGAGAACAACCGCTACGCCATGGGCACCTCCGTCAACCGGGCGTCGGCGGAGACGAACTTCGCCCATCGCGGCATCTCCTTCAAGATTCCGGGCATCCAGGTCGACGGCATGGACGTGCGCGCGGTGAAGGCAGCGGGCGACCTCGCGGCCGAGCACTGCCGCAAGGGCGACGGGCCGATCATCCTGGAGATGATGACCTATCGCTATCGCGGCCATTCGATGTCGGATCCCGCGAAGTACCGCACCCGCGACGAGGTGCAGAAGATGCGTTCGGAGTCGGATCCGATCGAGCAGGTGAAGCGCCGGCTGATCGAGACGCACGGCATGTCCGAGGACGACGTGAAGGGCCTCGACAAGGAGGTCCGCGAGATCGTCGCCGACGCGGCGGACTTCGCGCAGAACGATCCCGAGCCGGACGTTTCCGAGCTGTGGACCGACATCTATGCGGACGAGATGCCGCAGGCGGCCGAGTAAGGGGTGGGACTGACCAATGCCGACTGAAATCCTGATGCCCGCCCTGTCTCCGACCATGGAGGAGGGTACGCTCGCCAAATGGGTGAAGCAGGTGGGCGACACCGTCTCCGCCGGCGACGTGATCGCCGAGATCGAGACCGACAAGGCGACCATGGAGGTCGAAGCCGTCGACGAGGGCAAGCTCGGCAAGATCCTGGTCGAGGCCGGCTCCGAGGGCGTGAAGGTCAATACGCCGATCGCGCTGCTCCTCGGCGAGGATGAGGACGAGAGCGCGCTGGAGAACGGCGCTGCCACGGGCAGCCAGCGCGGCGCCCCGGCGTCCGCGGCCGAAGACACCTCCGCCAGCGCCCGCCGCACCGACGAGGCGCAGGGCGCCGGCGCAAAGCCGGAAGCGCCGGCCGCCGCCGTCGCCGACATCTCGGCCCGGCGCGTTCCGGCCGAGGGCAAGGTGCATCCCGATCCCGAGGACGATGTCGGTCAGTACGCGCAGGAGATCCCCGAGGGCACGGAGATGGTGACCGTGACGGTGCGCGAGGCGCTGCGAGACGCCATGGCCGAGGAGATGCGCAAGGACGAGCGCGTCTTCGTCATGGGCGAGGAGGTCGCCGAGTATCAGGGGGCCTACAAGATCACGCAGGGGCTGCTCGACGAGTTCGGCGCCCGCCGGGTCGTCGATACGCCGATCACCGAGCACGGCTTCGCCGGCCTCGGCGTCGGCGCGGCCTTCGGCGGCCTGAAGCCGATCGTCGAGTTCATGACCTTCAACTTCGCCATGCAGGCGATCGACCAGATCATCAATTCGGCGGCGAAGACGCTCTACATGGCCGGCGGCCAGATGGGCTGCCCGATCGTGTTCCGCGGCCCGAACGGCGCCGCGGCCCGCGTCGCGGCGCAGCACAGCCAGGACTATGCCGCCTGGTACAGCCACATTCCCGGCCTGAAGGTCGTCCAGCCCTATACCGCGGCCGACGCCAAAGGCCTGCTGAAGTCGGCGATCCGCGACCCGAACCCGGTGATCTTCCTCGAGAACGAGATCCTCTACGGCCATTCCTTTGAGATTCCGAAGCTCGACGACTGGACCGTGCCGATCGGCAAGGCCCGCATCCACAAGCCGGGCACGGACGTGACCATCGTCTCCTTCGGCATCGGCATGACCTATGCCGTGAAGGCGGCGGAGGAACTGGCCAAGGAGGGGATCGACGCTGAGGTGATCGACCTTCGCACGATCCGTCCGATGGACCTCGACACGGTCGTGCGCTCGGTGAAGAAGACCAATCGCTGCGTGACGGTCGAGGAAGGCTTCCCGCAGAACTCGGTCGGCGGCCACATCGCGTCCGAGCTGATGGTCCGCGCCTTCGACTATCTCGACGCGCCGGTCCTGAAGATCTGCGGCAAGGACGTGCCGATGCCTTATGCGGCCAATCTCGAGAAGCTGGCGCTGCCCTCGGTCAAGGAAGTGATCGATGCGGTGAAGGCGGTCTGCTACCGGGACTGATCTGATGGCGGCAGGTGCGGCGGAAGCGACAGGCGACGACGGGGTGCCGCAGGGCGCCGCGATCGTCGTCACCCGCGACGTCGGCGCGCCGCCGCAGCAGGTCTGGCGCTGCCTGACTGCGCCGGAGTGCTTCAAGGTCTGGTGGCAGGAACATCTGAGCTTCGAGCCGAAGCTCGGCGGCCGCTTCGCCGCACCCTTCGTCGATCCTTCGGGGAAGGGGCGCAGCGTGACGGCGGAGGTCACCGCCTATCATCCGCCGAAGGGCTTCGTCATGGTCTGGGCCGACGAGGCATGGGATTTCGACACCGTCGTCTCCGTCTCGTTGGAGCCGACCGGGGCCGGGACCCGCGTGACGATCGAGCATCAGGGCTGGGAGGGCGCGCCGGAGGCCGACCGCGCCGCGTTTCTCCTCGACCACCGCGCCGGCTGGGAGCATCATCTGGACAGTCTGGCCTCACATGCGGAGACGCATGACCACGGAGCGGACGGGGCGGACGAAGGGCCATGAGCGGAGGCGACCATGTCCAGCGCTGAAGCATTGCCGCGTCGGGAGCGTGTGGCCGCGACCTATGCCGATCTCGAAGCCGTGCCGTCGCATCTCGTCGCCGAGATCCTCGACGGCGAGCTGGTGACGCATCCGCGGCCGGCGCCGAAGCATGCGGCTGCGGCGTCCTGCCTCGGTGCGGAACTGGTCGACGCTTTCGGCCGTGGCCGCTCGGGACCGGGCGGCTGGATCATTCTCGACGAGCCGGAACTGCACCTCGGCTCGGATGTTGTCGTGCCGGACATTGCCGGCTGGCGACGCGAGCGCCTGCCGACGCTGCCGGAAACGGCCTTCATCGCGGTCGCGCCCGACTGGGTCTGCGAGGTCGTGTCGCCGTCGACCGAGCGCTACGACCGCGGAGAGAAGCGCCTGATCTATGCCGATGCCGGCGTCAGGCACATGTGGCTCCTCGACCCGCGCGCCGAACTGCTCGAGACCTTCGCGCTCGTCGATGGGAACTGGATGGTCGGCACGACGATGTCCGGTTCCGATCCTGTGTCCGCACCGCCCTTCGACGCCATTTCCTTTCCCCTGTCGGTGCTCTGGCCCTTCGGCCAGCAGCATGCCGGCAGCGAAACCCAACAGAACGATCACTAGGGACCCGCCGCAAGCGGAGACGACGCCATGCCGATCAATGTCACCATGCCCGCGCTGTCGCCGACGATGGAGGAGGGCAACCTCGCCAAGTGGCTGGTGAAGGAGGGGGATACGATCTCCTCGGGCGACGTGATTGCCGAGATCGAGACCGACAAGGCCACGATGGAGGTCGAGGCGGTCGACGAGGGGACCGTCGCGAAGATCCTCGTGCCGGCCGGCACCGAGGGCGTGAAGGTCAACGCGGTCATCGCGATCCTCGCCGCCGAAGGCGAGGACGTCTCCGACGCGGCGAAGGCCGGCAATGGCGGCGGCGCGCCGCAGGGCGGGGACGCCAAGGGCGGCGTCATGGCGGAGAACGCCAAGGCAGACGATGCCGCGACCGGTTCGGTGGAAGAGGCCAAGGAGCCGGCGATGCGCGGCGACAGCCGGGCGACCGGCGGCAACGGCGCATCGGCTCCGGCCGCCTCTCCGGCGCCGGCCGCGAACGGCGACGCCAAGTCCGAGGGCGGCCGCGTCTTCGCTTCGCCGCTGGCGCGGCGCCTCGCCAGGGAGGCAGGCGTCGACATCTCGGCGGTGAGCGGCTCCGGCCCGCATGGCCGCGTCGTCAAGGCCGACATCGAGTCGGCGAAGGCCGGCGGCACCGCGAGGAAGCCGGCGGACGCTGCGCCCCAGGGGGCCGCCGAGCCGCAGGCTGCGGCCGCACCGATCGCCAAGGCGGCGAGCGACGAGTCGATCCTGAAGCTCTTCCCGGAAGGCTCCTACGAAAAGGTGCCGCATGACGGGATGCGCAAGACCATCGCCAAGCGCCTCGTCGAGGCGAAGACGACGATCCCGCATTTCTACCTGACGGTCGACTGCGAGCTCGACGCGCTGCTGGCGCTGCGCAAGCAGCTGAACGACGCCTCGCCGATGATCAAGACCGACGCAGGCGACAAGCCGGCCTACAAGCTCTCGGTCAACGACATGATCATCAAGGCGCATGCGCTGGCGCTGAAAGCCGTGCCGATGGCCAACGCCTCCTGGACCGAAGGCGCCATGCTGATCCACAAGCACGCCGATGTCGGCGTCGCGGTGTCGATCGAGGGCGGGCTGATCACGCCGATCATCCGCCGCGCCGACGAAAAGACGCTCTCGGCGATCTCCAACGAGATGAAGGACCTCGCCAAGCGCGCCCGCGCCCGCAAACTGAAGCCGGAGGAATACCAGGGCGGCACCTCGGCCGTCTCCAACCTCGGCATGTTCGGCATCAGGGACTTCTCCGCCGTCATCAACCCGCCGCATGCGACGATCCTCGCGGTCGGCGCCGGGGAGCAGCGTGCCGTCGTGAAGAACGGGGCCGTGTCCGTCGCGACGGTGATGACGGTGACGCTCTCGACCGACCACCGCGCGGTCGACGGCGTGCTCGGGGCGGAGCTGATCAGCGCCTTCAAGCAGCTGATCGAGAACCCGATGTCGATGCTGGTCTGAGACGAGAGACGAGGGCAGGCGCATGAAGACGATTCTCTGCTACGGCGACTCCCTCACCTGGGGCTACAACGCCGAGACGGGCCTGAGGCACGAGCACGATGTGCGCTGGCCGAACGTCTTGTCGAAGGCGTTGGAGAAAGAGGCCTACGTCATTACCGACGCGCTGAACGGGCGCACCACGGTGTTCGACGACCAGATGGTCTCGGCCGAGCGCAACGCGGTGAAGACGCTGCCGACGGCGCTGGGCGCGCATCAGCCGCTCGACCTCGTCATCCTGATGCTCGGCACCAACGACCTGAAGAAGCACACCGGCGGCGGCCGGGTGTTCGAATCGCGCCAGGGCATGGAGCGGCTGGTCGAGATCGTCCTCGGCTTCCCCTATCAGCGCGGCTACACCGTTCCGAAGATCCTGATCGTCGCGCCGCCGATCTTCTGCGAGACGACCGAGCCGGATTTCGCGCTGCTGCTCGGCCATGCGGTCGAGGAATCGCAGCATTTCCGCTCCGCCTTCACCAAGGTGGCAGAGGAATACCAATGCGCCTTCTTCGACGCCTCCGAGGCGTGCGAGACGACGCCGCTCGACGGAATCCACCTTTCGGCGGAGCACACGAAGGCACTCGGCGAAGCGCTGATCGAGCCGGTGCGCAAGCTTCTGGCCGACGACGCATGACGATGGCGCCGGGCAGCCCGGCGCCGTGGGCATGGCTCTGCGCTGGCGGCCGGTGCATGGCGCACCCCATCGATCCCTTCGTCGAAACAGACAACGAACAAGCGTCCGGGGAGACGACCCATGGCTGACACCTACGACATCCTGATCATCGGCGGCGGCCCCGGCGGCTATGTCGCGGCGATCCGCGCCGCCCAGCTCGGCTTCAAGACGGCGGTGGTCGAGCGCGAGCATCTCGGCGGCATCTGCCTCAACTGGGGCTGCATCCCGACCAAGGCCCTGCTGCGCTCGGCCGAGATCTTCCACTATGCCGAGAACGCCGCGAATTACGGGCTGAAGATCGCCAAGCCGGACTTCGACATCGAGGCGGTGGTGAAGCGTTCGCGCGGCGTCTCGGCGCAGCTGAACGGCGGCGTCGGCTATCTCATGAAGAAGAACAAGATCGACGTCATCTGGGGCCAGGCGAAGATCGCGAAGGCGCCGAAGGGCGGGCCGGTGGAGGTCGCCGTCGGCAAGATCGAGAAGACGGTGGTCGAGCCGCAGAACCCGATCCCGAAGGGCGTCCTCGGCGAGGGGACCTACAAGGCCAAGCACGTGATCGTGGCGACCGGCGCGCGCCCGCGCGTCCTGCCCGGCATCGAGCCGGACGGCGATCGGATCTGGACCTATTTCGAGGCGATGAAGCCGAAGGCGATGCCGAAGAGCCTGATCGTCATGGGCTCCGGCGCCATCGGCATCGAGTTCGCCTCCTTCTACCGGACGATGGGCGCCGACGTGACCGTCGTCGAGCTGCTGCCGCAGATCATGCCGGTGGAAGACGCCGAGATCGCAGGGATCGCGCGCAAGCAGTTCGAGAAGCAGGGGCTGAAGATCCTCACCGACGCCAAGGTGTCGAAGGTCGAGAAGGGCGGCAACGGCGTCACCGTCACCGTCGAGACCAAGGACGGCAAGTCGCAGACGCTGAATGCGGAGCGGCTGATCTCCGCCGTCGGCGTCATGGGCAACACCGAAGGGCTCGGCCTCGAAGAGGCGGGCGTCCAGATCGAGCGCGGCATCGTGAAGATCGACGGCTACGGGCGGACCAATGTCGAGGGCATCTACGCCATCGGCGACGTTGCCGGCCCGCCGATGCTCGCCCACAAGGCCGAGCACGAGGGGACGATCTGCGTCGAGAAGATCAAGGGCCTCGACGTCCATCCGATGAAGAAGACCGAGATCCCCGGCTGCACCTATTGCCAGCCGCAGGTCGCCTCGGTCGGCCTGACGGAGGCTAAGGCCAAGGAGGCCGGCCGCAAGGTCAAGGTCGGCCGTTTCAACTTCCGCGGCAACGGCAAGGCGATCGCGCTCGGCGAGCCGGAGGGCCTGGTCAAGACGGTGTTCGATGCCGAGACCGGCGAGCTTCTCGGCGCGCACATGGTCGGGGCCGAGGTGACCGAGCTGATCCAGGGCTTCGTCATCGCCATGGGCCTCGAGACCACCGAGGAAGAGCTGATGCACACCTGCTTCCCGCATCCGACCCTGTCGGAGATGATGCACGAGAGCGTGCTCGACGCCTTCGGCCGCGTCATCCACATGTAATGCCGGGCGCCGGGCCGCGCGCCTCTGCTCGGGCGCTCGCAACGCGCCCACGGCAGGTGCCTGTCCCGTTGCCTCACGCCCGCCATCGCGATTTTGTCGACGCCGTCCCTTGCGGGGCGGCGTTTTCGCCTCATCTTTTCGCCGACTATCGATTGCCTGAAGGAGAGAGCGGCATGGGTTGGTTGGGTGCGATCATCGTCGGCGGCATTGCCGGCTGGCTGGCCGAGAAGGTCATGCGCAGCGACATGGGCGTGATCATGAACATCATTCTGGGCATCGTCGGCGCGGTGGTGCTCAATGCCATCCTCGCCGCCTTCCACGTCATCGGCTACACCAGCCACTGGTCGTGGGCCTATCTGATCGTCGGCTTCATCGGCGCCTGCCTGCTGATCTTCGTCTTCCGGCTGATCCGCGGACGCGCCTGAAACGATTGCGCCAGAGCCCTCGGCGGCCTAAATAGCCGGTCATGGTCACCGTGCTCGACAACCGCTCGCCGGCCGAGGCTCAGCCCCGGCCGCGGCATCCCGAAAAAGCCCATCGTCCGGACAATGCCGCGACCCAGCCGAAACCGGACTGGATCCGCGTCAAGGCCCCGGTGTCGAAGGGCTATTACGAGACGCGCGCGATCGCGCGGGACAACAAGCTCGTCACCGTGTGCGAGGAGGCCGGCTGCCCCAATATCGGCGGCTGCTGGGAGAAGAAGCACGCGACCTTCATGATCATGGGCGGGATCTGCACGAGAGCCTGCTCCTTCTGCAACGTCTCGACCGGCAAGCCGCACGGGCTCGACCAGAGCGAGCCGGAGAGCGTCGGCCGCGCCGTCGCCGCGATGGGCCTCGCCCATGTCGTGATCACCTCGGTGGATCGCGACGACCTGCCGGACGGCGGGGCGGAGCACTTCGTCCAGACGATCCGCGCCATCCGCGCCGCAGCGCCTGGCACGACCGTCGAGATCCTGACGCCGGACTTCCTGAGGAAGCCGGGCGCGCTGGAGCGCGTCGTCGAGGCCAAGCCCGACGTCTTCAACCACAATCTCGAGACCGTGCCGTCGAACTATCTGACGGTGCGGCCGGGCGCGCGCTACTTCCATTCCATCCGGCTGCTGCAGCGGGTGAAGGAACTCGATCCGACGATCTTCACCAAGTCCGGCATCATGGTCGGGCTCGGGGAGAAGCGGAACGAGGTGCTGCAGCTGATGGACGACCTGCGCACGGCCGACGTCGACTTCCTCACCATCGGCCAGTACCTGCAACCGACCAAGAAGCACCATCCGGTGATCGCCTACGTCACGCCGGACGAGTTCAAGTCCTACGAGACCGTCGCGCTGACCAAGGGCTTCCTCGTCGTCTCCGCCAGCCCGCTGACCCGCTCCTCGCACCATGCCGGCGAGGATTTCGAGCGCCTGAAGGCGGCGCGGCTCGCCCGCCAAGCCGCCGCCTGAGTTTCCGTTCCGATGCCGAAATTCGAAACGACCCGCCGCGTCCGCCACACGCCGGAGGAGATGTTCGCCCTCGTCGCGGACGTCGAGAAGTATCCGGAGTTCCTGCCGCTCTGCCAGCGCCTGGTGATCCGCTCGGAGCGCGAGAAGGAGGGCAAGCGCCTGCTGATCGCCGACATGACGGTCGCCTACAAGATGGTGCGGGAAACCTTCACCTCGCAGGTGCTCCTGAAGCCCGAGGAGAACGAGATCGACGTCTCCTACGTCAACGGCCCGTTCAGATATCTCGACAACCGCTGGACCTTCGAGCCGGCGGGCGAGGGCGGTTGCGACGTGAAGTTCTTCATCGACTACGAGTTCAAGAGCCGCACGCTCGGCCTGCTGATGGGCTCGATGTTCGACTTCGCGTTTCGCCGGTTCGCCGAGGCGTTCGAGCAGCGGGCGGACAAGATCTACGGCTGAGGCGGATGGCCGGCACGCCCGGCGCCGGCCAAGGGCCGGCGTTGCGCTCGCGCACTGCCACCTCGCTCACACGTTCCTGAACCGTGTTGCGAAATTTTTAGTGGTCGGCTGCCGATCCGGGCCTTACTCTCCTGCCATCATGTTCAGTCAGGAGAATTCGATGCGCGGTCCGACGCTCGATCCGCAGTTCGATTGGATTCGGGCGGGCCTCAGCGACGGGCTCGGGCGGACCGCGTTCTGCGTCTCCCGAAGCCAGCAGACGCTCGAATTCCAGGCCGAGCGGCTTCAGGCGAGCTACGCTGCCGTCGAAAGCGCGCGAAAGCTCTTGCGGGATACGGCGGTCGGCGGAACGGCCGGCTCCGTCACCGCAAGCCGCGAAGCCGCTACGCTCCGGCGGAACATCGGCCCGGAGAACGGCAGGCTGTAGGCGCCCTCATCGCCACGCTGCCGCTGTCGGCCAAAGCGGATCGCTTGGCGTCCGGGGCGACCGGATCGCGCCGATGCCGCGCTTCCAGTCAGCGTCGCTCCAGTGCCGCCGCCAACATCTCCAGGGCCACCCGCACCGACGCCGCGCGCACCTGCGCCCGGCCGATGTCGCCGAAGCGCTCTTCGCGATGCGCTGTGCCGGCCGGGCCCGCGCAGGCGAAGTGGACGAGTCCGACCGGCTTCACGTCGGAGCCGCCGCCGGGTCCCGCGATGCCCGTGATCGAGACGGCCGCGTTCACGCCCGCCCGCTGTCGCGCGCCCTCGGCCATCTGCCGCGCCACCGTCTCCGACACCGCGCCATGCGCCGCCAGCGCCGCCGGATCGACGCCGAGCATGTCGATCTTCGCCTGGTTGGAATAGGTGACGAAGCCGCGGTCGAGGACGGCGGAGGAGCCGGCGATGTCGGTGATCGCGCCGGCGACGAGGCCGCCGGTGCAGGATTCGGCGGTGGCGAGCGTCCAGCCGGCGGCGGCGTAGCGCTCGACGATCGCGCGGGCGAGGGCGGCCGTGTCTCCGGCGGCAGCGACAGGAGCCGCGTTCGCAGCGTGTGTGCCTTCGCCTGACGGTCCGCTCGCGCTCATCCCTGCTCTCCATAGGATACGCTCGCCGTCGCGATCGCGGCGATGCCCTCGCGGCGGCCGACGAAGCCGATCGTCTCGTTGGTCGTCGCCTTGACCGACACCCGGTCCCGCGAAAGCCCGGTCATCGCCGCGACCGCCTCGCACATCGCCTCGCGGTGCGGCGCGATCTTCGGCGCTTCGCAGATCAGCGAGATGTCGGCGTTCATGATCCGGCCGCCGCGTTCTTTCACGATCTCCACCGCCCGCTCGACGAAGATGTGCGAGGCCGCGCCGCGCCATTGCGGATCGCTGGGCGGAAAATGATCGCCGATATCCCCGGCTCCGCAGGTCGCGAGCAGCGCATCCGTCAGCGCGTGCAGGCAGACGTCGGCGTCGGAATGGCCGTCGAGCGTCTGGTCGTGGGGAATGCGCACGCCGCAGAGCGTCACGTGGTCGCCCGCGACCAGCCTGTGGACGTCGTAGCCGTTGCCGGTCCGCACGTCGATCATCTCTGGGCTTCCTTTCAGCTTGCGGTCCGCCAGCGCGATGTCGTGGGCGGTGGTGAGCTTGACGTTTTCGGGGTGGCCGCCGACCAGGCGCACCGGCAGGCCGGCCCATTCGGCGATCGAGGCGTCGTCGGTGAAGTCCGAGCGGCCGGAGAGTGACGCCGCGTCGTGTGCGGATCGGATCGCCTGATAGGGAAAGCCCTGCGGTGTCTGCGCGCCGAACAGGCCCTTGCGGTCGATCGTCTCGTGGATGTGCGAGTCGCCGGTCGCGCGCTTCAGCGTGTCGGCGATGGCGAGGGCCGGGATCGCGCCGCGATCGTCGGAGACTTCGGCGATGACGGCCTCGATCAGATCCGCTTGGAGGAAGGGGCGTACGCCGTCGTGGATCAGCACGATGTCCGGCGGATCGTCGCCGAGCGCCGCCAGTCCCATCCGCACCGATTCCTGCCGCTCGGCACCGCCGGTGACGATCGTCAACCCGTCGCGCGCAGGGCCGAGCGCGCGCGCCAGGAGATCCCCGTCATCCGGATGGACGACGAGCACGATCTCCCCCACCGCGGGATGGCTCCGGAACCGCTCCACCGTATGGGCGAGGACGGGGCGGCCTCCGATCGTGCGGTACTGCTTCGGTCCCTCCTGCGACTGCCCGGCGCGTTCGCCGCGCCCGGCAGCCACGATGATCGCGGCGACTGTCCGCTCCATTCACCCAACCCTCCCTTTCGATCGCTGCGGATGGATCATAAAAGGAGCGATCTTCGCAAGCGCAACATGCTTGTCTTTTGAGCATGCCCCGATAAAGTACATCGCAGTGATGCAAGAATCGACACCGCTCATGAACGCTCAAACTTTAAGCGAGAGCGCCGGTCCGGCTGCGGTCGGGAAAGCGTGGACGCTCGACCGCCTGACGTTGAAGAACCGCGTCCTGCTCGCGCCGCTCTCCGGCATCTCGGACGTGCCGTTTCGCCGGCTGGCGCGGCGTTTCGGCGCGGGCCTCGTAGTGTCGGAAATGATCGCCAGCGGCGAGTTCGTCAAGGGCGACGCCGAGGCGCTGAAGCGGGCGATGCGTGACGGCGACGGTCCGCATGCGGTGCAACTCGCGGGCCGCGATCCGGCCTGGATGCGCGCGGCCGCCGAACGCCTCGCTGCCGAGGGCGCGGACCTCATCGACATCAATTTCGGCTGCCCTGCGAAGAAGGTCGTCGGCGGCCTCTCGGGCTCGGCGCTGATGCGCGAGCCCGATCTCGCATTGCGCCTGGTCGAGGCGACGCTCGCCGGCGCAGGCAACGTTCCGGTGAGCGTGAAGATGCGGCTCGGCTGGGACCGGCAGTCGCTGAATGCGCCTCAGATCGCGCGCCGGGCGGAAGAAGCCGGCGTCGCGATGATCACCGTCCACGGGCGTACGCGCGCCGACTTCTACGAGGGCACCGCCGACTGGAAGGCGATCGCGGCGGTGAAGGCGGTGGTGTCCGTGCCGCTCATCGCCAATGGCGACCTCGTCCGGCCTGAGCAGCTGCCGCGCATGCTGCGCGAGAGCGCCGCCGATGCCGTGATGATCGGCCGCGGCAGCCAGGGTCGGCCGTGGCTGCCCGGCCTCGTGGCGGGCGCCGTGCAGGAGGCGGACCTGCGGTCGATGTCGCTCGCCGACCTCGTGACGGAGCACTACGAGGCGATGCTGTCGCATTACGGCGTCCAGACCGGCCTGCGGCATGCGCGCAAGCACCTCGGCTGGTATCTCGACCGCTTTGCGGCTGCCGTCGGGCCGGTGCCGGGGGAAGAGCGCGCTGCGGTGATGACCGGCCGCTCCCCGGATGCGGTGATCGCGCTTCTGCGAAGCCTGTTTGGAAACGCGCGCCTGTCGGACGTCGAGCCGTCCTTCGCCGACGCACCCTTGGCGGAGGCCGCCTGAGCCATGTCCAGTCACTCCGATCTCGTCGCACCCGACACGCCGGAAACCCGGATCCTCAACGCGCTGTCGCATCCCGTCGTGGTGATCGACCCCGAGGGCCGCTTCCGCTTCGCCAATTCGGATGCCGAACAGTTCTTCTCCGCCGGCATGTCCTACCTCGCCAAGCGTCGGCTGCAGGATTTCGTCCCCGGCGACAGTCCGCTCTTCGGCCTGATCGAGCAGGTGCGGCGCGAGCAGTCGCGCATCAGCGAATACAGGGTGGACATCTCTTCGCCCCGGCTCGGTGGCGAGCGCATCGTCGACCTCTACGTCTCGGCGCTGGCGGACGATCCGGATCTCGTCGTGGTGATGATCCAGCTGCGCTCGATCGCCGAGAAGATGGACCGGCAGCTGACGCACCGCTCGGCGGCCCGGACCGTCACCGGCCTCGCCGCCATGCTGGCGCACGAGATCCGCAACCCGCTCTCGGGCATCAAGGGGGCGGCGCAGCTGCTGGCGAGTTCGGCGAGCGACGAGGACCGGACGCTGACCCGGCTGATCCAGGAGGAGAGCGACCGGATCGTCAAGCTGGTCGACCGCATGGAGGTGTTCTCCGACCAGCGCCCGATCGAACGCTCCGCGGTCAACATCCACTCCGTGCTGGAGCATGTGAAGACCCTCGGCCGCAACGGCTTTGCCCGCGGCATCAAGGTGACCGAGCTCTACGATCCCTCGCTGCCGCCCGTCTACGCCAACCGCGACCAGCTGGTGCAGGTGTTCCTCAACCTCCTGAAGAACGCGGCGGAGGCGGTGCGCGACAAGGAGGATGCCGAGATCAAGCTCTCGACGGCCTTCAAGCCCGGGGTGCGCCTGTCCGTCCCGGGGTCGAAGGACCGGGTGACGCTGCCGCTGGAGTTCTCGGTCGAGGACAATGGCGACGGCGTCCCGGACGACATCCGCGAGAACATCTTCGACCCGTTCGTGACCACCAAGCCCTCAGGCTCCGGCCTCGGCCTCGCGCTGGTCGCCAAGATCGTCGGCGACCACGGCGGTGTCATCGAATGCGAGTCGCAGCCGGGCCATACCGTGTTCCGGATCCTGATGCCCGCCTGGCGTGAATCCTTCGCCGAAGACCCCAACGACACTTCCGGAATGCAAGGCTGAGAGTACCATGGCAATGCAGATCCTCGTCGCCGACGACGATGCCGCGATCCGGACCGTCGTCTCCCAGGCGCTGATGCGCGCCGGCTTCGAAGTGCGCGTCACCTCGAACATCGCGACGCTCTGGCGCTGGATCTCCGCGGGCGAGGGCGACCTCGTCATCACCGACGTCCTGATGCCCGACGGCAACGCCTTCGACACGCTGCCGAAGATCAAGAACTCGCGCCCGGACCTGCCGGTCATCGTCATGAGTGCGCAGAACACCTTCATGACGGCGATCAAGGCGTCCGAGAAGGGCGCCTACGACTACATCCCGAAGCCCTTCGACCTGACGGAGCTGGTCTCGATCGTCCGCCGGGCGCTGTCCGAGCCGAAGCAGGGCGCCAAGAACGGCGCGGGCGACGAGATGCAGGAGGCGATGCCGCTGGTCGGCCGTTCGCCGGCCATGCAGGACATCTACCGCGCGCTCGCCCGCATGATGCAGACCGACCTGACGGTGACGATAACCGGCGAGTCCGGCACCGGCAAGGAGCTGGTCGCCCGCGCACTGCACGACTACGGACGGCGGCGGAAGGGGCCGTTCGTGGCGATCAACATGGCGGCGATCCCCCGCGACCTCATCGAGTCGGAGCTCTTCGGCCACGAGAAGGGCGCCTTCACCGGCGCCCAGGCGCGCGCCAGCGGGCGATTCGAGCAGGCCGAGGGCGGCACGCTCTTCCTCGACGAGATCGGCGACATGCCGATGGAGGCGCAGACGCGGCTGCTCCGGGTGCTGCAGCAGGGGGAGTACACCGTGGTCGGCGGACGCACGCCGATCGCGACCGATGTCCGGATCGTCGCCGCCACCAACAAGGACCTGCGCCAGCTGATCAGCCGCGGCCTGTTCCGTGAGGACCTGTTCTACCGCCTCAACGTGGTGCCGCTGCGCCTGCCGCCGCTGCGCGAGCGCATCGAGGATCTGCCGGACCTCGCGCGGCACTTCTTCCAGCAGGTCGAGAAGGAGGGTCTGCCGCGCAAGACGCTGTCGCAGGGGGCGCTCGACGTCATGCGCCGCTATGCCTGGCCCGGCAATGTCCGCGAACTCGAGAACCTGGTTCGCCGGCTGTCGGCGCTCTATCCGCAGGACGAGATCTCGGCGGAACTCGTCGAGCACGAGCTCACCAACGACGCGGTCCGCGCGCCAGGACTGGACGTCGACGGCAGCAAGGCCGTGGACTTGTCGACGGCGGTCGAGCGCTATCTCGCTGAGTATTTCTCCTCCTTCGGCGAGGACCTGCCGCCGCCGGGCCTGCACGGCCGAATCCTGCGGGAGGTGGAATATCCCTTGATCGCAGCCGCTTTGGCGGCGACGCGTGGAAATCAGGTGAAGGCGGCCGATCTTCTTGGGGTGAACCGGAACACGCTGCGAAAGAAGATCCGGGATCTTGATATTTCCGTCGTCCGATCGATCAGATAGCTGGAAATTTCTTCGGTTTCGTTGCAGTTTAGACACATTCCGTTGCTCAGTGGCAACGGCCACCTGAGCTGCAGCCAAGAATGACATCGCACCCGATTCAGTCCGACACCGAGATCCCGTTTCTTCTGGAACGCCGGCGCTTCATGCTGGTGCCGGGACTTCTCGCGGTCGTCGGCGCGCTGATCACCGGCGCGATCTCGTTCGTCGTGCTGATGGGCCTGACGCCGATCGCGCCGACCGACACGATCGTCACCATCGCCTCTATCGTCAACGGCGCCTTCGTCGTGGTGCTGTGCGTGCTGATCGGGCGCGAGGTGCTGCGCATGTTCCGGGCGCGGCGCAAGGGGCGGGCGGCTTCGCGCCTGCATATCCGCATCGTCGTCCTGTTCTCGATCGTCGCGGCGCTGCCGGCGCTCCTGGTGGCGATCGTCGCCGGCGTGACCCTCGATCTCGGCCTCGACCGCTGGTTCGGTATGCGCACGCAGGCGATCATCGACTCCTCGATCAGCGTCGCCCGGGCCTATGTCAACGAGAACGCCCGCAACCTGCAGGGCTCGACGCTGTCGATGGCCTACGACCTGGACCAGCAGCGCCGGCTCTACGATCTCGACCGGACCGGCTTCGAATCGCTGCTGACCGAACAGGCGAGGGGACGCTCGCTGCTCGGCGCGCAGCTGCTGCGGCCGGACGGCACGCCGTTCATGAAGGCGAATGTGCCGGTCGGAAAGCCGCTGCCGGCTCCGCCCGCCGACGCGCTGTCCCAGGCGGCGGAAGGCAATCTGGTCTTCATTCCGCCGGGCGTCACGAACCTCGTCGGCTCGATCATCAAGCTGCGGCAGCTCACCGACGCCTACCTCTATACGGTGCGGGCAGTGGATCCCCAGGTGATGGAATCGCTGCGCCTGATGGAGGAGCGGACGGCGGAATATTCCGATCTCAAGAGCAACCGCTTCGGCCTGCAGATCGCCTTCGCGCTGCTCTATCTCGGCATCACGCTGATCGTCCTTCTCTCGGCGATCTGGACCGGCATCGGCGTCGCCGATCGGCTGGTCCGCCCGATCCGGCTGCTGATTGGAGCGGCCGACGAGGTCTCGGAGGGCAATCTCTCCGTCTCGGTGCCGGTGCGCGTCTCGGATGGCGACGTCGGCTCGCTGTCAAACACCTTCAACAACATGATCCTGCAGCTGCGGAGCCAGCGCTCGGAGCTGGTCCATGCCAAGGACGTCATCGACGAACGCCGGCGTTTCACCGAGGCGGTGCTGTCCGGCGTCACTGTCGGCGTCCTCGGCGTCGAGCAGGACGGCACCATCTCGATGCTCAACCCTTCGGCCGAGCGGATCCTGTCGGTGGACGCCGAGGAGGTGATCGGCCGCAAGCTCGACGAGGTCTTCCCGACCATCGGCCGCATCCGCGACGCTGCCTCGCAGTCGCGCCGCCCGGAGTATCAGGAGGAGCTGAAGCTCAAGATCGGCCAGCGCGAACGCACGCTGGCGGTGCGCATCACCTCCTCCGGCGACGGTGAAGGCGGCCAGTCCAACGTCGTCACGCTGGACGACATCACCGATCTCGTCGATGCCCAGCGCACCTCGGCCTGGGCCGACGTCGCCCGGCGCATCGCGCACGAGATCAAGAATCCGCTGACGCCGATCCAGCTTTCGGCCGAGCGGATCCGCCGGCGCTACGGCAAGCGGGTCGAGGACGACCGCGAGGTCTTCGACCGCTGCATCGAGACGATCGTGCGCCAGGTGTCCGACATCGGCCGCATGGTCGACGAGTTCTCCACCTTCGCCCGCATGCCGAAGCCGAAGATGGAGAACAAGGATCTGCGCGAGGCGCTGCGCGAGGCGATGTTCATGCGGGAGATGGGCGATCACGGCATCGCGTTCGAAGCCGACATCCCCGATCGGCCGATGCTGGGTTCCTACGACATCCGTCTTCTGTCACAAGCCTTCGGAAATCTCGTCAAGAACGCGGTCGAGTCGCTCGAGGCGACGGAAGGTCTCGCCGGCCGGATCACGATCCGCGCCCGCGCCGGCGACGAGTTCCACAGCGTGGACATCATCGACAACGGCCGCGGTTTCCCGCGGGAGAATCGTGATCGTCTGCTCGAGCCCTACATGACGACGCGCGAGAAGGGCACCGGCCTCGGCCTCGCCATCGTCCGCAAGATCATCGAGGACCACGGCGGGGAGATCTCGCTCGAGGATGCACCCGATCAGCCGCAGGGCGCGATGGTGAGAATGAGGCTTCCGTCCGGTACGGCTGCCGCAAGAGACGGGTCCGTGAGCGAGAACGAGACCGCAGAAAGGATTGGGTGAGAGCCATGGCATCGGACATCCTGATCGTCGATGACGAAGCCGACATCCGCGAGCTGGTCGCGGGGATTCTCGAGGACGAGGGGCACGAGACGCGCACGGCCGGCGATTCCGACGCCGCCCTGCAGTCCATCGCCGACCGCGTGCCGCGACTGGTCTTCCTCGACATCTGGCTGCAGGGCAGCCGGCTCGACGGGCTCGACCTCCTGGACGCGATCAAGGCGCAGCATCCGGAAGTGCCGGTGGTGATGATCTCCGGCCACGGCAATATCGAGACCGCCGTCTCGGCGATCCGGCGCGGCGCCTACGACTATATCGAGAAGCCGTTCAAGGCCGACCGCCTGCTGCTGGTCGCCGAGCGCGCGCTGGAGACGTCCAAGTTGAAGCGCGAGGTCCTCGACCTACGGCGCCGCTCTTCGGACTTCTCGGAGCTGATCGGCAAGTCGCAGCCGATGAACCAGCTGCGCACGCTGATCGAGCGCGTCGCCCCGACCAACAGCCGCGTGATGATCCTCGGCCCGTCCGGATCCGGCAAGGAGATGGTGGCGCGCGCGATCCATGCAGCCTCCAGCCGCGCCGAAGGACCCTTCGTCGCCCTGAACGCCGCCGCCATCACGCCGGAGCGCATGGAGATCGAGCTGTTCGGCAACGAGACGCCGCCGGGCGTCGAGCGCAAGGTCGGTGCGCTGGAAGAGGCCCATCGCGGCGTCCTCTATCTCGACGAGGTCGCCGACATGCCGCGCGAGACGCAGAACAAGATCCTGCGCGTCTTGACCGAACAGACCTTCGAGCGCGTCGGCGGCTCGAAGCGCGTGAAGGTGGATGTCAGGATCATTTCCTCGACGTCGCAGAACCTCGAATCGATGATCGCCGACGGGCTTTTCCGCGAGGATCTCTACCACCGCCTCGCCGTCGTTCCGATCCCGGTGCCGCCGCTCGCCGATCGCCGGCAGGACGTGCCGCTGCTGATCGATGCGTTCATGAAGCAGATCAGCGAGCAGACCGGCATCAAGCCACGCGCGATCAGCCCGGAGGCGATGGCGGTGCTGCAGTCGAGCGACTGGCCGGGCAATGTCCGCCAGCTCCGCAACAACGTCGAGCGCCTGATGATTCTTGCCCGCGACGGCGATGCGGAGGAGGCGATCTCCGCCGACATGCTGCCGAACGAGGTCGGCGACATGCTGCCGAGGACGCCAAGCCAGGCGAACGGCCAGATCCTGGCGCTGCCGCTGCGCGATGCGCGCGAGGTGTTCGAGAAGGAATATCTCGTCGCCCAGATCAACCGCTTCGGCGGCAACATCTCGCGCACCGCCGAATTCGTCGGCATGGAGCGCTCGGCGCTGCACCGCAAGCTGAAGTCGCTCGGCATCTGATCGCGCGCCGCCGCTGCTGGTGTTGCGCGATCCGCCGCGTCGGCGTGCGGGCCATCCTCCGCGGGAGGGCTTTGCGGGCGACCCGCTTGCGGTCTATGCACATCGCTCAGCAACGATCGCCAGAGGGGCGTCTGAATGAAGGTTGTCATCTGCGGTGCGGGACAGGTCGGCTACGGCATCGCCGAACGGCTGGCGTCCGAGCGCAACGACGTGTCGGTCATCGACACCTCCCACACGCTCGTCCAGGCAATCCGCGACAATCTCGACGCCCGCGGCTTCGTCGGGCACGGCGCCCATCCCGACGTTCTGGCAGAGGCCGGCGCCGAGCAGGCGGACATGATCATCGCCGTGACGCTGCACGACGAAGTCAACATGATCGCCTGTCAGGTCGCGCATTCGCTGTTCAACGTGCCGACCAAGATCGCCCGCATCCGCTCGCAGAGCTACCTGCATTCGCACTGGCAGGACCTGTTCTCGACCGACAACCTGCCGATCGACGTGATCATCTCGCCGGAGCTGGAGGTCGGCGAGATGGTATTGCGCCGCATCTCGCTGCCGGGCGCGATGGACGCGGTGCGTTTCGCCGACGACAAGATCGCCATGGTGGCGATCGAGTGCCGCGAGGATTGCCCGGTCGTCAACACGCCGCTCGACCAGCTGACCGACCTGTTTCCCGATCTCAACGCCACCGTCGTCGGCATATGGCGGGGCGAGCGGGTGTTCATCCCGGCTTCCGCCGATCAGATGGTTCCGGGCGATGTCGCCTATGTCGTCGCCGAGCGCTCGCATGTGCGCCGGACGCTCGGCCTGTTCGGCCACGAGGAGCCGGAGGCGGGGCGCATCGTCGTGGTTGGCGGCGGCAATATCGGCTTCTATGTCGCCAGCCAGATCGAGCGGCGCAATCTCGGCACCAAAATCCGCATCGTCGAGGCAAATCACGAGCGCGCGGTCGCGATTGCCGACAGTCTGCGACGCACGATCGTGCTGCACGGCAACGGCCTCGACCAGGCGATCCTGGAGGAGGCCGATATCGGCACGGGCGATCTTCTCGTCGCCGTCACCAACGACGACAAGGTCAACATCCTCTCCAGCGTCATGGCCAAGCGGCTGGGCTGCAAGGGCAACCTCGCCCTTCTGAACAATCCGGAGTACCAGGGCTTCACGCGCACGCTCGGGATCGACGCCTTCATCAATCCGCGCACGGTGACGATCTCGAAGGTGCTGCAGCACGTGCGGCGCGGCCGGATCCGGGCGGTGCATTCGATCCAGAATGGCATCGCCGAGGTGATCGAGGCGGAGGCGCTGGAAACCTCGCCGCTGGTCGGTACGCCGCTGCGGGATCTCGACCTGCCGGACAATCTGAGGATCGGCGCGATCTACCGCGAGGGCAAATACGTCAAGCCGAGCGGCCAGATGAAGGTGAGGGCGAAGGACCGCGTCGTCATCTTCGCAGCGGCGAGCGCGGTGCGCCATGTCGAGCAGATGTTCCGGGTCAGCCTCGAATTCTTCTGACCGGGTCTCGAGGCGGCGCCCCAGGACGCCCGTCGGCCCAGGCGCCGACATTGTCCGTCCGTCACGCGCAGCCGGAGCGTTCACGGCCGCCGACCGTGGCACAGCTCGGCTTTCGCATCGTCTTTGCGTGCGCGTGCGAAAGTCCGGCTTTACGACGGCGCTGCGAAAGACCACATTCATGCATAAGCCGTCGGCGCCGACTGCTTACCCCCAGGCGATGCGGCACCGCGGCCGGCGAAACGGAGATTTCGAGCCGCTGCGGAAGAACGATAACAAGGAAAGCCCATACATGGCTGAGCGCACCCAGCACCTCCAGGACCTCTTTCTCAACACGGTCCGCAAGCAGAAGATTTCGTTGACGATCTTTTTGGTCAACGGCGTGAAACTGACCGGCGTGGTCACCTCATTCGACAATTTCTGCGTTCTGCTTCGCCGCGACGGGCACTCGCAGCTCGTCTACAAGCACGCCATCTCCACCATCATGCCGTCGCAGCCCGTCCAGATGTACGAGGGCGGCGACGAGGACAGGACCAACTGATTGGCAGAATTCCGCGAAACCGGGCCGCGCGGCCCGATCGAACACAAGAGCGTCGCGACGAGAGCGGCGGTCTTCGTCCCGACCTTCCGCAACTTCACCTCGGCGGACGAGAGCATGGGCGCGGGATCGGAACTCGTCCGCCGCAGCGACGAGGCCCGTCTCGCCGAGGCTCTGGGCCTTGCTGCGGCCATCGACCTCGAGATCGTCGCCAGCGGCGTCGTCACCGGTTCCAGGCCGCGTCCGGCGACCCTGATCGGCACCGGCAAGGTCGAGGAGTTGAAAGGCGTCGTCGCGGCCGAGGAGATTGGCCTCGTCGTCTTCGACCACCCGCTCACCCCCGTGCAGCAGCGCAATCTCGAAAAGGAGCTCGGCACCAAGGTGCTTGACCGCACCGGCCTGATCCTGGAGATCTTCGGGCGCCGTGCGCGCACCAAGGAAGGCCGGCTGCAGGTCGATCTCGCCCATCTCAACTACCAGCGCGGCCGTCTCGTGCGCTCCTGGACCCATCTCGAGCGCCAGCGCGGCGGTGCCGGCTTCATGGGCGGCCCCGGCGAGACGCAGATCGAGGCCGACCGCCGGCAGCTGCAGGACAAGATCAAGAAGCTCGAGCGCGAACTGGAGCAGGTGAAGCGGACGCGCCAGCTGCACCGCGCCAAGCGCCAGAAGGTGCCGCATCCGGTGGTCGCCCTCGTCGGTTACACCAATGCCGGCAAGTCGACGCTGTTCAACCGGCTCACGGGGTCGGACGTGTTCGCCAAGAACCTCCTGTTCGCGACGCTCGACCCGACGCTGCGCCGGACCACGCTGCCGCACGGCACCGAGGTGATGTTCTCCGACACGGTCGGCTTCGTCTCCGACCTGCCGACGCATCTCGTCGCCGCCTTCCGGGCGACGCTGGAAGAGGTGATCGAGGCGGACCTGATCCTGCATGTGCGCGACATGGCCGATCCCGACACGCTCGCCCAGGCCGAGGACGTTCGCAAGATCCTGCACGACCTCGACATCGATGCGGAGGATACGAGCCACGTCGTCGAGATCTGGAACAAGATCGACCTTCTGGACGAGGCGGGCCGCCAGCATCTGGAGACGGCGCGTGACGGGCTGCCCGATCCTGCGGCCGCGCATCTCGTCTCGGCGGTGACGGGCAAGGGGACGGACGCGCTCCTGACCGAGATCGAGCGGCGCATCGCCGGCTCGCTCTGCGAACTCTCGCTCGACGTCGCCCCCGATGCGATGAGGGTACTGCCCTGGCTCTACGAGAACGCCTCGGTGCAGACGCGCGACGACCGCGACGACGGCGCCGTCTCGCTGACGGTCGAGCTGACGGCGCAGGCCCGCACGGAGCTGCGGCGGCTCAGCGAACAGGTCGGCGGCCTCTCGATCCACTGAGGCGAGCCGGACAGGAAAAAGAAAAGCCGCGGGCGATCTCTCGTCCGCGGCTTTTTTGCATCTGTGGGACTGACTGTCGGCTACAGCGCTCCGACCGACGGTACGGCCGGCCCCCATCGCTCAGGTGCCGGTGCCGATCAGCATGAATGCGGGGATGTCGTCGCCGAAGCCGACCGGCTGCTTGCCGTCGTCGCCCCCGCGCGAGCGGTTCGCGTTGGCGGGCGGCGAGACGCGGCCCCGGGACGACGCCGACGGGCGGCCGCGATCGCTGCCGGAAGCACGGCTGCGGGAGCTGCGGGCCGGGGCCTCCGTCGCAGCGGCGGCCGGCGCGGCGTCGTCATTGATCTCGGCGACAGGAACGGCCAACTCCCCGGCCTCTGCCCGCGCGACGGCCGGCTCTTCGGCGGTCTCCGGCGCGACGTCCTTCTTGCGGCGATCGCTCCTCTCGCCGCGGGAGCGCGTGCCGGCGCGGGACGAGGTGCCGGTGCGGCGGCTGCCGCGGCCCGGCTTTTCCTCGGCCTCTTCCGCCGGAAGATCGGCGAGCGTGTCGCCGTGCCAGGCGATCTCGCTGCCGAGCATCTTCTCGATCGCGTCGAGATACTTCTTGTCCGCCTTCGTCACCAGCGTGAACGCCTTGCCGGAGCGACCAGCGCGGCCGGTGCGGCCGATGCGGTGGACGTAGTCTTCGGCGTGGATCGGGACGTCGAAATTGAAGACGTGGCTGACGGCAGGAATGTCCAGACCGCGCGCCGCCACGTCGGAGGCGACGAGCAGCTGGATCTGGTTGTCGCGGAAGCCCTGCAGCATCGCCGTGCGCGAGCGCTGGTCCATGTCGCCATGCAGCGCGCCCGCGGAAAAGCCGTGCTTCTCCAGCGACCGGAAAAGGGTCGCGACGTCGCGCTTGCGATTGCAGAAGATGATCGCGTTGCTCAGGTCGTCCTGTTCGCGGATCACCCGCCGCAGCGTCTCGCGCTTGGCGTAGTCGGTCTTGTGCGAGGCGACGAGACGCTGGGTCACGGTCAGCGCGGCCGAGGCCTGCTTGGCGACCTCGACGCGGACCGGGTTCTGCAGGAACTGCTCGGTCAGCCGGGTAATCTCCGGCGGCATGGTCGCCGAGAAGAACAGCGTCTGCCGGGTGAAGGGCAGGAGCTTGCAGATCCGCTCGATGTCGGGAATGAAGCCCATGTCGAGCATGCGGTCGGCCTCGTCGATCACCAGGATTTCGACGCCGGTGAGAAGCAGCTTGCCGCGCTCGAAATGGTCGAGCAGCCGGCCGGGCGTCGCGATCAGCACGTCGACGCCGCGGTCGATCTTCTTGTCCTGATCGCCGAACGACATGCCGCCGATCAGCAGGGCGACGTTGACCTTCTGGTCCTTGCCATACTTGGTGAAGGAATCCTCGACCTGCGCAGCGAGTTCGCGCGTCGGCTCGATGATCAGCGTGCGTGGCATACGGGCGCGTGCGCGGCCCTTTTCGAGCACTGTCAGCATCGGCAGCACGAAGGACGCGGTCTTGCCGGTACCGGTCTGTGCGATCCCGAGCACGTCGCGGCGCTCGAGCGCGTGCGGAATGGCCTGTTCCTGGATCGGCGTGGGTTCGCGATAGCCGGCGGCTTCGACGGCCGCCAAAACCTTGGCGCTGAGGCCGAGTTCGGAAAAGAGTGTCAAGCTGGCAGTTCTCTACGACTGGAGACAATGGCGCGAATGCGCCGACAAAGGCCCATGCTTATGAGGGGCGATAGGGCGACCGCAGACGCGAGTCAACCTTGAGCAGTCATATGGGGCGGATTTCCGGGATTTTGAGGGTTAAATTCATGAAAACGACAAGCATCGTGTTCGTGCCGGGGCTGCTTTGCAGCGGCGACCTCTATCTCCCGCAGATCGCTGCGCTGGAGATCGACTGCCGCATCGCCGATACTTTGACGGACGCGTCGATCACGCAGATGGCGGAGCGCCTTCTGGCGACCGCACCGGCGGAATTCATCCTCTGCGGCCTGTCGATGGGCGGCTATGTTGCGCTGGAGGTGATGCGGCAGCAGCCTCACCGCGTCCGCGGCCTGGCGCTGATGGCGACCAGCGCCGACCCCGACACAGCGGAGCAGACGGAGCGGCGGCGCCGGCTGATCTCGCTCGCCCGGCGGGACGGCGTCGGCACCGTCGCGCGGCTGCTGGCGGAGCGGCTGTTCGGTCCGTCCGCACGTTCGGACGCGCGGCTGCAGCGCCTGGCGGTCGAGATGGCCGAGGCGGTCGGACCCGAGGCCTTCGTGCGTCAGCAGGAGGCGATCATCGCCCGGCTGGACCAGACCGGCCTCTTATCGAGCATCGCCGTGCCGACGGAAATCCTCGCGGGGACGGCGGACGAGATCATTGCGCCGCAGCGATCGCGGGAGATGGCTGCGGCGATACCCGGGGCCGCGCTGACCATGCTGGAAGGCATCGGCCACATGGTTTCGCTGGAAGCCCCGGAGGTTGCGACCGGGGCGCTGCAGCGGCTCCTGCACGCTACGTCCGGACGGGGTGCCCCCGAATGAGCCGGGCGCCCGACGAACCCTCGATGCGCCGAGCCGCCCGCGGGCGGGCTCGACCGCCGATCGAGCCGGCACTGCGTCAGTTGGTGGACGGTCCGAAGGTGTAGGGCTTGCCCGGATGGAAGCGCAGTTCGTAGGTCTCCGAGATCTGTGCCCCCGCCGGGACGATTTCGAAGAACAGCATCAGGCTGTTCGGGTCGACGTCGCTCGGATCGTCAGCGCGATAGCCGAGGATCGAACCGTCGACATTGGAGATCTCCTTGATCTCGGTGGTCGAGAGCAGCTTGTATTCGTTGCCGTCGGTCTCGATCTGCTGGATGAAGAAGTGCGACTTGCCGGAGTCGCCATCCGGCTGCGCGATGATCGTGCGCCAGACGCCCTCCTTGTCGCCGTCCTTCCACGGGCCGACGATCTGGACGTCCTGGATCATCACCGGCAGGGTCTCGACCGTCTTCGTCATCGCGCCGGTGTCGGCCGTCTCGGACTTCGCCGCCGGCGTCCCGACGGCCGTGGTTGCTTGAGCGGCGGCAGCGCCGGTTTTCGCCGGCGCTTCGGCGGCCTTCGGGGTGGCCGTACCGCTCCCAGCGGGCGCGGCAGGCGCCGCACCGGCCGGCGTCTGCACGGTCTCAATCTTCGCGGTACCGGAAGCCGGCGCGGCGGGCTTTTCAGCCTGCTGAGCAAGAACCGGGCCGGCAGCCAGCAGCGAAGCTGTTGCGGCAAGACCGGCGAGGCGGACGCGCGATAGGTACAACATCGGGATCATCTCCGGACGACGGTGGTCAGAATGCGGGGTCGGCCGACGCGCAGCCGGCCTTCGGAGCGTCTTCTTACAGCAGGAACGGGAAGCCCGCGACCCGCAGCCGGAGCCTTTCGATCTCCCGGACGCTGCTTCGCGCCTGCCGAGACGCCGACACGCACCGCAGAACGGGCGGTCAGACCGCGAAGTGACCGAAGCGCAGCGCTCCTCAGATGTCGAGGTCTTCGGCGAAGGCCGCCCGCTCTTGGATGAAGCGAAAGCGCAGGTCCGGCTTGTTGCCCATCAGCGCGTCGACCGCGCCGGACGTGCCGGCTTCCGGCGCCTCGTCCATGACGACGCGAAGCAGCGTGCGCTTCTTCGGGTCCATCGTGGTTTCCTTGAGCTGCCCGGGCAGCATCTCGCCGAGACCCTTGAAGCGCGAGACCTCGATCTTGCCCTTGCCCTTGAACTCGCGCGCGATCAGCTGCTCGCGGTGGCGGTCGTCGCGGGCATAGGCGGTCTTGCCGCCCTGCGTCAGCCTGTAGAGCGGCGGCACGGCGAGGAAGAGGTGACCCTTGCGGATCAACTCGGGCATCTCCTGGTAGAAGAAGGTGATGAGCAGCGAGGCGATGTGGGCGCCGTCGACGTCGGCGTCCGTCATGACGATGACCCGCTCGTATCGCAGGTCCTCGTCCCGGTACTTCGAGCGCGTGCCGCAGCCGAGCGCCTGGATGAGGTCGGCGAGCTGCTGGTTCGCCGTCAGCTTGTCGCGCCCGGCGCTGGCGACGTTGAGGATCTTGCCGCGCAAGGGCAGGATCGCCTGGACCTTTCGGTCGCGCGCCTGCTTCGCCGAGCCGCCTGCCGAATCGCCCTCGACGATGAAGAGTTCGGCGCCGGCGGCCCCGGTCTGCGAGCAGTCCGCCAGCTTGCCGGGAAGCCGCAGCTTACGCGTCGCGGTCTTGCGGCTGACTTCCTTCTCCTGGCGGCGGCGCAGCCGCTCGTCGGCGCGCTCCACCACCCAGTCGATCAGCCGGGCGGCGTCCTGCGGCGAGGAGGCGAGCCAGATGTCGAAGCTGTCGCGCATCGACTGCTCGACGATGCGCTGCGCCTCGACCGTCGCCAGCCGGTCCTTGGTCTGTCCGACGAATTCCGGCTCGCGGATGAACACCGACAGCATGGCCGAGGCCGTCTGCATAACGTCGTCGCCGGTGACGATCGAAGCGCGTTTGTTTCCAGAGACTTCCGCGAAAGCCTTGATGCCGCGCAGCAAGACGGCGCGGAGGCCCGCCTCGTGCGTGCCGCCCTCCGGCGTCGGGATGGTGTTGCAGTAGGAACGGACGAACCCGTCCTCCGGCGTCCAGCTCACCGCCCATTCGACGGCGCCGTGGCCCGAGACCTTCTCGGTGCGTCCGGCAAAGATCTGCGAGGTCACCCGGTGCTCTGCGCCGAGCGTGGAATCCAGATAGTCCTTCAGCCCGCCCGGGAAGTGGAACGTCTCGCGCGCCGGCACGGGACCCGCCGGGTCGATCAGGCTCTGGTCGCAGGACCAGCGGATCTCGACTCCGCCGAAGAGATACGCCTTGGAGCGGGCCATGGCGAACAGCCGCTCCGGGCGGAAGGAAACGCCGGCGCCGAAGATCTGCGGGTCGGGCCGGAACCGAACGCGGGTGCCGCGGCGGTTCTGGATTTCGCCGACTTCCCGCAGTTCGCTGGTGGCGATCCCGCGCGAATAGGTCTGACGGTAGAGCTTGCGATTGCGCGCGACCTCGACCTCGAGGTGCTCGGAGAGCGCGTTGACGACCGATACACCGACGCCATGCAGGCCGCCGGAGGTCTCGTAGACCTTGGAATCGAACTTTCCGCCGGCGTGCAGCGTCGTCATGATGACTTCGAGCGCCGAGCGGTTCTTATATTTCGGATGCGGGTCGATCGGGATGCCGCGGCCGTTGTCGGAGACGGAAAGCGTCCCGTCGGCCTCCAGCGATACCTCGATGAAGTTGGCATGTCCGGCCGTCGCCTCGTCCATCGCATTGTCGATGACTTCGGCGAAGAGGTGGTGGACGGCCTTCTCGTCGGTGCCGCCGATATACATGCCGGGGCGGCGCCGGACCGGCTCCAGCCCCTCCAGCACCTCGATGTCGGCGGCGGTGTAGTCGGCGCCCGGCTCGAAGGCGGCAGGCTTGCGGACGGGAGAGGCGGCCTTCGGCGTGCGGGACTGACGCGCGGCGTTGCCCGAAAACAGGTCGTCGCTCATCGAATCAACGTTCCTCGTGTCCTCGAACCGGTCTCATGCTGCGCCGCGATCATGGCCCCTTGCTATACTTTCACGAAATGTTCTTCAAGCCGCCCGGCTTGCCGGGGACCGCAACCCGGACGATTTGAGCCGTTTTCCACGAAAATCTGCTGCATCGGGTCGTCGTCATGCCGCCGTCTGCCGGAGTGCCCGCCGCCGGTCCAACCGAAAAAAGGGGCGCCCGTTGCCGGACGCCCCTCGAGGATAGCACTGCCGGCCGGACGAGCCGACCGAAGCCTCAGATCGAGTAGTACATGTCGAACTCGATCGGATGCGGCGTCATCTCGTAGCGCAGCACCTCGGCCATCTTCAGGTCAATGAAGGCGTCGATCTGGTCGTCGTCGAAGACGCCGCCGGCCTTCAGGAATTCGCGGTCGGCGTCGAGCGACTCCATCGCCTCGCGCAGCGACCGGCAGACCGTCGGGATCTCCTTCAGCTCCTCCGGCGGCAGGTCGTAGAGATCCTTGTCCATGGCCGAGCCCGGATGGATCTTGTTCTTGATGCCGTCGAGGCCGGCCATCAGCATGGCGGAGAAGGCGAGGTAGGGGTTCGCCGTCGGGTCGGGGAAGCGGACCTCGACGCGCTTGGCCTTCGGCGACTGGCCGAATGGGATGCGGCAGGAGGCCGAGCGGTTGCGGGCCGAATAGGCGAGCAGCACCGGCGCCTCGAAGCCCGGGACCAGGCGCTTGAACGAGTTGGTCGATGGGTTGGTGAAGGCGTTCAGCGCCTTGGCGTGCTTGATGATGCCGCCGATGTAGAACAGGCAGTTCTCCGACAGGCCGGCATATTCGTTGCCCGCGAAGGTCGGCTTGCCGCCCTTCCAGATCGACTGGTGGACGTGCATGCCCGAGCCGTTGTCGCCATAGACCGGCTTCGGCATGAAGGTCGCGGTCTTGCCGTAGGCGTTGGCGACCTGGTGGATCACGTACTTGTAGATCTGCATCTTGTCGGCGTTGCGCGTCAGCGTGTCGAACTTGATGCCGAGCTCGTGCTGGGCGGCAGCCACCTCGTGATGGTGCTTCTCGACCGAGACGCCCATCTCGGCCATCACCGTCAGCATTTCCGAGCGCATGTCCTGGCACGAGTCGACCGGCGGGACCGGGAAGTAGCCGCCCTTGATGCGCGGGCGATGGCCGAGATTGCCGGTCTCGTATTCGGTGTCGTCGTTCGACGGCAGCTCGGTCGAGTCGAGCTTGAAGCCGGTGTTGTACGGATCGGCCTTGAAGCGGACGTCGTCGAAGATGAAGAACTCGGCCTCGGGGCCGAAATAGGCGGTGTCGCCGGTGCCGGACTGGGTGAGGTAGGCCTCGGCCTTCTTGGCGGTCGAGCGCGGGTCGCGGTTGTAGGCCTCGCCGGAGATCGGGTCGAGGATGTCGCAGACGACGGCCATGGTCGACTGCGCGAAGAACGGATCCATGTAGGCGGTCTCGGGATCCGGCATCAGCACCATGTCGGATTCGTTGATCGCCTTCCAGCCGGCGATGGACGAGCCGTCGAACATCGAGCCTTCCGAGAACATGTCCTCGTCGACGACGGAGGCGTCCATCGTGACGTGCTGCGTCTTGCCCTTCGGATCGGTGAAGCGCAGGTCGACGAATTTCACGTCGTTGTCCTTGATCTGCTTCAGAATCTCGTTGGCGGTCGTCATGGCAACCCTTCCTGTTGTGGCGTCAGTTACGATGGAGAGAGGCGGATCGCGATCAGATCGCGTCCGTACCGGATTCGCCGGTGCGGATGCGGATCGCTTCCTCGATGTTGGAGACGAAGATCTTGCCGTCGCCGATGCGCCCGGTCTGCGCCGCCTTGCGGATCGCCTCGACGGCCGCTGCGACCGCGTCGTCCCCGAGGACCACCTCGACCTTCACCTTGGGCAGGAAGTCGACGACGTATTCGGCGCCGCGATAGAGCTCGGTATGGCCCTTCTGGCGGCCGAAACCCTTGGCTTCGGTGACGGTGATGCCCTGCAGGCCGACTTCCTGCAGCGCCTCCTTCACCTCATCCAGCTTGAACGGCTTGATGATTGCCTCGACCTTCTTCATCGACATTCCTTTGTTGGTCTTGTCCCCGTCACGGACCGCCGGCCCGTCAGACGCGCTCAAGCACGTGCCGTGCCAAGACGTGTCCGCATTCGCGACGGGTTCGGAACAGTCCGCAGGTGACTGGCAGGCGAGAACTCCCGGGCGCATGATGCCAAACCGGCGCAGGAAAGCCAATCCAGCAGCAGGCGGCGCCTGTATGCGACTGCGACGAGAGCTACATGAGAGCCGAAAGCCTGTCACCTGCCGCCCGGAATAAATGCAGAATGATCGCGAAGTGAGCAGTCTCCATGCCGAAAGATGATGCATCTGCCTGTGTCTTGTTGACCCCCGACGAGATGGGGGCGGCCGACCGACGGACGATCGAGCGGGGCGTGCCCGGAATCGTGCTAATGGAGCGGGCCGCCGGTGCGGTGGCGGACGCGCTTCTCAGCCGGTTCCCGCAGGCGCGGCGGGTGGCGCTGCTCGCCGGTCCCGGCAACAACGGCGGCGACGCATGGGCCGCTGCCCGGCTGCTGCAGGAGCGGGGAAGGGCGGTGACGGTCTTCGCGCTGGCGTCCCGCGAAAGCCTCACCGGCGACGCCGCCATCGCGGCCGGCGGCTTTCACGGCGAGACCGCGCCGCTCGACGCGTTCGAACCGGCCGACTTCGATGTGGTCGTCGACGGCCTCTTCGGCGCCGGCCTCTCGCGCGCCGTGGAGGGAGCGGCGGCGGCAGCGATCGAGATGGTCAACGCGTCCGCAACGCCGGTGGTCGCCATCGACCTTCCCTCCGGCCTCGCCGGCGCCAGCGGGCAGGCGCTCGGGCCGGCCGTGCGGGCAGACCTGACGGTGACCTTCTTCCGCCGCAAGCCGGGGCATCTTCTCGAGCCTGGGAGAAGCCTCTGCGGCGAGACCGTCGTCGCCGACATCGGAATATCGCCGTCGGTGCTTGGCGAGATCGCGCCGCGCGCCTTCGCCAACGAGCCGGCGCTGTGGCGGCACCGCCTCAGTTTTCCGACCGCGGCCGGTCACAAATACGACCGCGGCCATGCCGTCGTCTTCTCCGGTCCGGCGTCGAAGACCGGCGCCGCGCGGCTGGCGGCGGTGGCGGCATTGCGAGCGGGGGCGGGGCTGGTAACGGTGTTCTGCCCGGGCGCGGCGCTTCTCATCAATGCGGCGCAGTTGACCGCCGTCATGCTGCGTCGCTGCGAGGACGCAGAGGAACTCGCCGGACATCTGGAGGACGCCCGCTTCAACGCCTTCGTGCTCGGGCCGGGCTTTGGCGCCGGCGAGGGCGCCCGTCGCTATGCCGGGGCGATCCTTTCCGCGGACCGGCGGCTGGTTCTCGATGCCGACGGCATCACCGCGTTCCAGGACGAGCCGGAGACGCTGTTCGAGGCCGCCCAGAAGGCCTCGGCGCGCGCTTCCGGCGAGCCGGCCCTGGTGCTGACCCCGCATGCGGGGGAATTCAAGCGGCTGTTTCCGGACCTTTCCGGCGACGAGGCTCTCTCGAAGCTCCACCGGGCGCGCAAGGCGGCCGAGCGGTCCGGGGCGGTCGTCGTCCTGAAGGGGCGGGACACGGTCATCGCGGCGCCGGATGGACGCGCGGCGATCAATGCCACCGGCACGCCCTGGCTCGCCACCGCCGGCACCGGCGATGTCCTCACCGGGATCGTCGCCGCGCAGCTGGCGCAGGGCTCGCCGAGCTTCGAAGCCGCGGCGGCGGCGGCGTGGATGCATGGCCGGGCGGCCGAGCTGTTCGGGCCCGGCCTGATCTCGGAGGACCTGGCGGCGATGCTGCCGCGAGTTTTCGCCGAACTGCAGGGCTGAAAACCGGTCAGGCGCCGCATTCCGTCAGCGGCGTCGTCCAGGTGACTTCAGCATCCGACTGGCCAGCCGGTTGTCCCCTCTCAGCCCGCCGTCCCCTTGCCGATCGGCGCCTGGAAGGTCAGGCCGAGGTCCCAGGGGAAGAAGATCCAGGTGTCCTGGCTGACCTCGGTGATGAAGGTGTCGACCAGCGGCCGGCCCTTCGGCTTGGCGTAGACGGTGGCGAAATGCGCCTTCGGCAGCATGGCCCGCACGATCCCGGCGGTCTTGCCGGTGTCGGTCAGGTCGTCGACGATCAGGATGCCGTCGCCCTCGTCCTGCAGAAGCGCGGGCGAGATCTCCTTCAGGACCTTCAGGTCGCCCTGTTCGGCATAGTCGTGATAGGACGCGACGCAGACCGTTTCGATCAGCCGGGTGCCGAGTTCGCGGGCGATGATCGCCGCCGGCACAAGGCCGCCGCGGGTGATGCAGACGATCGCCTTCCAGTCGGAGCGGACGCCGGCGAGGCGCCAGGCGAGCGCCCTGGCGTCGCGATGGAATTGATCCCACGACACGGGGAAGGATTTTTCGGCAGTCGACATCCGAGAAGCCTCAGGCTCAGCCAGATTTTCAGGAACGGCCCGGATAGATCGAAACGTAGGGAGCTGGCAAGCGCGCGGCCAGCGGCAAGAGGCGACGCAACGGCATATCGCGCTGGACGATCAGTCAACGCGGAGCGGCGTGACATCCGTCTCGGCAGCCGCCTAAGCATCCGCGTCCAACGCCGGACGCGGAGACGAGGCATGACGCTTTCACGATATTCCCCCTACGCCCTCAGCCTGTTGCGCGTCATCGCGGGGCTGATCTTCATGGAGCACGGGACGCAGAAGCTGCTCGGGTTCCCCCTCGGCGATCATGCCGCGCCGGCGTTGATGTCGCTCGGCGGAGCGGCCGGCATCATCGAGCTCGTCGGCGGCGCGCTGATCGTGCTCGGCCTGTTCACCCGCGTCGCCGCCTTCATCTGCTCGGGCGAGATGGCCTTCGCCTACTGGATGGTCCATGCGCAGCACGGGCCCTTCCCGGTCAACAACGGCGGCGACGCTGCGATCCTCTACTGCTTCGTCTTTCTCTTCATCGTCTTCGCGGGCCCCGGCCTCGTCAGCCTCGACGCCGCTGCCGGCCGCGCGCGCTGAACGGCCGCTAAGGGCGCAACTCCGAGCCGTGCCCCAACGCTTCGCGGCGCGGCACGGCCGGTGTCATTCCATGCCGGCCGCGGTCAGCCGATCAATCAACCGATCACAAGCAGCAGTCCGTAGCTCGTCACGACGAAGATCATCGAGCGGAAGGCGAGCCTGACGAGCCGGTACTTCGCCTGGCAGATCGCGGCGAGCGTCGTCGTGTTCTGCAGATAGTCGTCGTAGACGAAGCTCGAATCGCCGCGCTCGCGCGCCGCTTCGAGCCGCTCGCCGGCTGCCGGCCAGGCGCCCCAGAAGAGCACGCTGCGGCCGGGGCGCGAGCGCGGCAGCACGACGCAGATCGCCGCGATCAGCGCCACGGCGATCGAGCCGAGCAGCAGCATGGTCGCGGCGAGGGACAGCAGATGCGCCGACGCCAGGTGCTCCCAGCTGAACGCCCGGCGCGTCTCGGCCGACCAGACGACCAGAGCGAGGACGAAGGTGAAGATGTAGGCCGCCTTCTGGTCCGCCGTCTTGATCTGGTCGGCGAAGATGCGGTTCGCCTCGACGAGGTGATCGAAGTGCCGGTCGGACATTCTGGTCTCCGCTGGGATGGGCCGGACATCTCGGCCGGGCGCGCTCTTCTGCCGTAAAGCGGCGGCCTCGTCTGTGGCGCCGCGGCTACGTCATACGCGCAATCGCGCGTGCCGGCACTGCGGGTGTTCGTCACCTAGGGTCAGCTTCTTGACTCTTCCCCCGCCCCACTGAATGCATGGCGAAACGTTTCGGAAGACACGCGTCTCGATGCATTGGAAGTTGCGTCTCCTCGCGGCCGCCGCGGCCGCCTTGAGTTCATCGATCGCGGCGGCAGATCCCGTTCCTCGAAGCGCGCCGGCGGCCGGCTCGGTGATCGCGACCCGGGTGGGCGAGGAAATCGAGTTCGTCGACAAGCCGTCGTGGCGCGGCCTCGAGGTCCTCCAGAACGTCAAGTCCGGCGACGTCATCCGCACCAATGCCAGCGGCCAGATCGCCATCCTGTTTTCCGACCAGACGCAGGTCCGCGTCGGGCGCAACTCCACCCTGATCGTCAAGGAGCAGGTTCCGAACGGGGACACGCGGCTCGTCCTGCAATCCGGCCAGATCTTCGCCCGGGCCGCGCGCGGCGGGACCGGCGTCTTCGTCGAAACCGCCGCGGCGACCGCGGCGATTCGCGGCACCGACTGGACGATGCGGGTCGACGGCGACCACACGTCCCTGAACGTTCTCGACGGCGTCGTCGACTTCAGCAATCCGCAAGGGTCCGTCCGGGTGCGCCAGGGCGAGGCGGCGGCGGCGACTCTCGGTTCGGCGCCGACGAAGGTCCTGATCGTTTCGAGCGACGTCCACGAGCAGATGCTGATCAACCTGTCGCTCCGGGAGGTGGTCGCAGAGTTCCCGACGCTGCTGTTGAAGAACGCCGAGGTTCGCCGCGAGCGGCAGCGTCTCGCCGCCGTGCCGCCGTCGGCGCGCAGCCCGGCCGACCGCGTGCTGGCCGCGGAGATCGCCCTCGACCGGGACGGCTATGCCGCTGCCGCTGCGGCGGCCGTGCAGGCGCGCAAGGTTCGGCTGACGCCGGAACAAGACGCGCGCCTGATGCGGATCGAGGCAATGATCGCGATCGCTTCCGGCCGCACCGGCGAGGCGGTCCGGCTGTTCAAGCGGGCGCTGCCGCATCTTCGGGGCGAACGGCGGGTGGCGACGACCTACCAGCTCTATTTCGCGCGGTCGCTGGCCGAGCCCCAGCACGCGGTCCCGCCGCCACGGCCCGATCCGAACGATCGGATGTCGGTGGTCGGCGAGGCGGTCACCGCGGCCTTCCTCCAGTCCCCGCGCGAGGCGAACGCCATCATGAAGCGCGCCGAGCCGCGCTTTCACGACGACGCGCTGTATCAATCGCTGCTGTCGCGCATCGCCTATGCGGCGAGCGACTTCGACACGGCGAAATCCGCCATGCTCCGGGCCGTCGCTCTGGAGCCGGATAATCCGGAGGTGCTGTCGGCGCGCGCCAACTATCGCGCCAATGTCGAGTGGGACCGGAAGGGCGCGCTCGCCGACATCGAGGCCGGCCTGAAGGAGGCGCCCGGCAATTCCGATCTGTGGAACGACCTCGGCCTGATCCAGAGCGATCGCGGCGCCGATCGGGAGGCGGAGGAGGCCTTCCGCCGGGCGATCGCGCTTGCGCCTCGCGACCCGACCCCCAAGGCGAACTACGCCATTGCGCTTCTCGACCAGGGGCGGGTCAAGGAGGCGAGGGCGCAGATCGACGCCGCGATCGCCGACGATCCCTCCTTCGAAGTCGGCCAGTTCGTGCGCGGCCGCCAGCAGCTGATGACCGGCGACGAAGACGGGGCACTCGACAGCTTCCTGCGCGCGACGACGGCCAATCCGGCGCTCGCCAACGGCCTTCTGGCGCTCGGTGCCGCGCATGCGGCGCGTGGCGAGATCGAACTGGCGGAGCAGGCCTTCGAGAACGCCGACCGGCTCGACAAGAACGATCCGATCACCGCGGAGTACCGGGCGGCGCTGGCGATCGACCAGTACCAGGCGGATGAAGCGATCCGCTTCGCCGAGGAGTCGGTCAAGCGCACCCGGGCGCGCGGCGGCGACTATGCATCGATCCAGTCGACGCGCGATTCGGGTTCCGTGCTCGGCAGCGCCTACCGGCTCCTGTCATTGGATGCCTGGGGCCGCTACTGGGGCGACGTCGTCTTCGACCCGTTCGACTCCAGCGGCTATTTCGATCAGGTGATCTCCGGCGGATCCTCGCCGGTCCTGCTCGGCCGGGCCCGCGATGTCCCGAACGTCGAGGCCGAGAGCGGCTACCGCGCCTACTCCCTTCTGGCGCAGGGCCTGCTGCTCGACCCGATGGCGCTGGCGAGCTCGAAACTTCGCCCGGCCTTCATTCCCGCACCCTTCACCGAGCTCGACGTGTCCGGCGGCGCCACCTTTACCGATGGCGACTGGGGCGGGCTCGGCGGTGCGAGCTTCCAGTCCTTGGGATACGAGCCGCTGCCCTACACGCTGCTCGCCTCCGTCGACACCGATATCCTCGATCCGTCCTTCGCCCGTCAGCCGGAACGCTCGACGAGCCTGACGCTCGGCTTCGGCGTCCAGCCGACGCCGTACGACCGGATCGTCGGCTTCGGGACGGCCGCCTGGAGTTCCGGGGGGCTGGCGCTGCCGACCCAGACGACGACCTATGACGACGCGTCGACGGGGCGCGGCGCCACCGGCTTTCTCGGATGGAGCCACACCCTCGGCTACCACAACGTGCTCAACGTGGCGGTCTTCGGCTCGCACGACACCGCCGCCTACGACTACAACCGCTTCGACCCGATCTACGGCATTTTTCCCGCCAGCTACTCCAGTGACGGCAGCATCGACCGCGCCAAGGTCAGCGTGTCTCACGCGATCGGGTTCGACTGGCTGACGGTGAAGTACGGCGGCGAGTTCTCGCGGACCGACCAGAACGCGACCCAGCACATCGTTGCCGACGTGTTCGGCCGACCGGTGGTCGTCCGCGACAGCCAGGCGACGATCCGCACCGATGTCGGTCGGGCCTTCGTCGACGGTGTCGTCGAAGCCTCCGACTGGCTGAAGTTCGAGGGCGTATTGTTCGCCACCGACAGGTCGACCACCGGGGACGACTCCACGTCGGTCGATCCGCGCGTCGGCGTTGCCCTTATGCCGCTCGACGGCCAGTGGATCCGCGCCGCCTTCCTGCGCGAGCGGCCCGGCGAGGACGACGACACGCTGGCGCCGATCGGGATTCTCGGCCTTCGCTCCAACGTCCTGCCCGACAGCACGGACCGGGTGGACTCCTCCATCGTCCACTGGGACAGCGAATGGACCCCCTGGCTGTTCTCGGCGATCGACTACCAGCACCAGGAGATCACCGGCCTGACGCTGAGCCCGCCGAGCTATGTCAACAGCGTCGATATTCCGCAGGCTCGGATCGACCGGCTGGGCGCCACCGCGAATATCTGGTTCGGTGGCGGGATCGGCGCGTCCGCCACGGTGGCGCGGACCTGGTCGAGCGGCAACGTGACGGGGACGGAGGATCAGCTGCCCTTCGTTCCGGAAACGAGCGGCCGCCTGGCGCTGACCTATGTCAATCCGCACCGGCTGAAGCTGACTGCCGTCGAGACCTATATCGGAGACCGGCCGTCGAACGTCGCCGGCGACACGCTCGACCACGCCTTCGTCACCGACGTCTTCGGCAGCTGGGAGACGCCGGACCGGCATTTCGCGACGGAGTTCGGCGTCTACAACGTCTTCGACGAGGCTGTCGAAGTTGCGCCCTCCGTGCCGACCGCCATGCGCACCATTCGCGCCAAGATCACGGCGCGCTTCTGATGGCCATGCAGCAGCGCCGCCGGCGGGTGGTGCAGACCTCGGGCCTGGTCGCCCTTGCCGCCTGCCTCGGCCTCGCACTGTCGCTCTGGCCGGCGTTCCGCCTCGTCGAGGCGCGGGTGTTCGACGCCTTCGTCACTCTCTCGCCCCCGGCCATGAGCCGCCTGGCGGCCAAGCCGGACAGCATCGTCATCGTCGCCATCGACGAACCTTCCTTCGCCGAACTCAGCCTGCAATGGCCCTGGCCGCGCGATCTTCACGCCCGGCTGGTCGAGGCGCTGCGGAAGGCGGGGGCGAAGGCGATCGGCCTCGACCTCGTCTTCGCCGAATCCTCGCAGCCGGCCGCCGATGCGGCGCTCGCGGCCGCGCTCGGGCCCGACGTGGTGCTGGCGGCCGACGAGAGCGTCGTCGAAACGCCGCAGATGGTGCAACTGGTGCGCACCGAGCCGCTGCCGCAGTTCATCGCCGCGGGCGCGCGCGTCGGGCTCGCCTCCGTGCCGCTCGACGGCGACAACGTCATGCGTCGCATTCCGGCCCGTGCCGACGGTTTTGCGGCGACGCTGCTGCGTGCCTCCGAACCGGAGAGCGCGCCGCCGAGCGTCGTTCCCGGCCGCCTGATCCAGCCCATGGGGCCGGGCCGCACCTATCCCACCGTCTCCTACTATCAGGCGCTGCAACCGGCGCAGTTCCTGCCGCCGGGCACGTTCAAGGACAAGATCGTCCTCGTGGGGCGCAGTCTGCAGATGTCGGTGGCCGCGGAAACGGGCGGCGCCGACACCTTCGCCACGTCCTATACCGCCCGGACCGGCATGCTGGTTCCCGGCGTCGAGATGCAGGCGACCATCCTCGACAATCTGCGCCGGAATCTCGCGATCGGCTGGACGGGACCGCTGGAAACCGTGCTCGTCACCGTCCTGTTCGCCGCGCTCGCGGGTCTCCTCGCCTATCGGTCGGCCGATCTCTGGACGCTGGCGGGCGGCTTCGCCCTTGTGCTCGCCGTCTTCCTGATCAGCCTCCTCTGCCTGGAGTTCCTGCGGGTCTTCCTGCCGCCGCTGGCGCCGTCGGTCGCGGTCGCGGCCGTCCTCGTTCCGCTCGCCGCGCGGGACGTCACCGAGGAGCGGCGCATGCGGCGCGAGGTGACGCGGGCCTTCGGTCATTACCTCGCACCGGCACTCGTCGAGCGCCTGGCGCAGGATCCGTCGGCGCTGAAGCTCGGCGGCGAAAAGCGGGAGCTGACGATCCTCTTCAGCGACATCCGCAACTTCACCGCGCTCGCGGAATCGATGAAGGACGAGCCGGAGCGCCTGACGCGCCTGATCAACCGTCTGCTGACACCGCTCTCGGAGGCCGTGCTCGAGCAGGGCGGCACCATCGACAAGTTCATCGGCGACTGCATCATGGCGTTCTGGAACGCGCCGCTCGACGATGCCGACCATGCCGTCCATGCGGTGACGGCGGGACTCGGCATGCTGGCTGCGGTCGAGCAGTTGAATGCGGAACTCCGCGCCGAACTGGGGGAGGCGGCGCCGACCTTGAAGATCGGCGTCGGGATCAACACCGGGACGTGCGTCGTCGGCAATATGGGATCGGCCAGGCGCTTCGACTATTCGGTTCTGGGCGACGCGGTGAACTACGCGTCGCGGCTGGAATCGTCCTCCAAGCCCTGCGGTGTCCCGTTGCTGATCGGTGCGGCGACTGCCGAGCGGATCCGCCCGGCGCTGACGCCGCTCCTCGTCGACCGGATCGCCGTCAAGGGACGCAGCGGCATCGCCCCGGTCTACACGGTCCTGCCCGACGATCCGGTGCCTCAGGCGGCGGCGGAGCGGTTCGATACCGCGGTCGAGGCGCTGCTCGCAGGCGAGCGCGAGGCGGCGTCCCCGCCGGGGCCGCCCGCGATGGCGGAGCTTCTGTCGGCGATCGCCGCACGCGAGGCGGCCAAGGCTCGCGTGCTTGCGGCGTCGGCGTCGGCGTCCGCGGTCTGACGGCGGCATCAGGCGAGGGCGGCTTCGCCGGGCCGGCGCCCCGCCGGGCAAGACCGGCTTCGAGCCGCTACGTAGAATTACTTAGGAGCAAACCGAATTTCGGCCGGCCCGGGCGGCAGCTACACCTCCATGCATCGAACGACACGGAACCCGAGAGGAACCTTCCGATGCAGACCGCCATTGCCGCCTTCCCCGAAGCCGCCGTCCCCGCCGCTCGGCATCTGGCGACAAATGTCGGCCCGTCCGGCTTCGCCCGCCAGGCGGATGCCCGCGGCGACGTTGCCGGTCTGCCGCTGGCCGGGCAGGTTCTCAGCTTTTCCGAAGGCAGCGAGATCTATGCCGAGGGCGACGACGTCCGCTCCTTCTACAAGGTCGTTAGCGGGACGGTGCGGACCTGCAAGTTCCTCAGCGACGGCCGCCGCCAGATCGACGGCTTCCACGCCGAGGGCGAGATCTTCGGCCTTGAGATCGGCGGCGTGCACGGCCTGTCGGCCGAAGCGGTGACCGACTGCACCGTGATCGCCTATCGCTGGCGCGGCCAGGCGGCGCTTGCCGACGACGGCGAGACGGCACGCACCGTGTTCTCCCTGGCGATGCAGTGCCTGATGCGGGCACAGCATCATTCGCTGCTGCTCGGCCGGCGCAGCGCCGCCCAGAAGCTCGCCGCCTTCCTGATCGACATGGCTGGCCGCCGCTCGGCGAACGACGGCAGCGTCGAGCTCGCCATGACCCGCCAGGACATCGCGGACTATCTCGGCCTCACGATCGAGACGGTGTCGCGCACGCTGTCGCAGTTCGAGCGCGACCGGTTGATCGCGCTGCCCGCGGCGCGGCGGATCGTCCTGAAGAACCGCAGCGCGCTCGAAGACCTCGGCGACTGAGAGGCCGGGCGGCGGCCGTCGCACGCGGCGGCCGCTTCCGGCGCCGCCGCGCCGTCCCTGCTGCGGGGGCCCGCGCACGAAAAAGCGAAGGGCCCCGGCTTTTCAGCCGGAGCCCTTCGACGGTGTCCGCGGGAGCGGAAGATCAGGACTTCTTGGCGACCGGCTTCTTGGCGACCATCTTCTTCGAAGCGTGGTGCTTGACGGTCTTGCAGGCGTGCTTCTTGGTCGGCTTGCAGGCCTTCGTGACCTTCTTCGTGGTGTGGTGCTTGGTCGCCATCGTGTGGGTTGCGGCCGGCTTGGTCGCGGTGGTGGTCGCGGCGCTCGAAGCGTCGGTCATGGCGACCGAACCGGCGAGAGCGACGGCGAGGCCGAGGGCGGTGAGCAGGGACTTCTTCATGATCGTATCTCCAGATGGGTGGACCGGCCGTAGCCCGATCAGGGGTCGACGAGCTTGGCGTTCAGCAGCTTCATTCCGTCGGCGATCGCACGCATGCCCTGGGCTTCCCTCTTGGTGGCACAGAGCCGCTTCGCCTTGGTCAGAAGAGCCTTCGCCTCTTCGGTCCGGTGGGACGGTTTCTTGGACTTGATGGCCTTATCGAGTTGCTGACTGAACCGGTTGCAGCGCTCGTACCGGGAAACCGCCGGGCGGGCCGTGGAGGGCGATGCCTGCAGAACGACGGACAACGTCCCGATCAGTACCACCGTCAAAAGCCTCGCTCCCTGCATGCTTCGAAATCCCGGACGGGCGGCCCTTTCGGGTGAGCCAACGCCGACCGTTATGACGGCCGCATTTCTCTGCGATATGTCCGAAGCGGGCTTTTTCGTTTCTGGATTGTTTCTGGCACTGCAATTCACAGCGGGAGACTGGGCGGGGCAGGGCCGGTTCGCTATTGCCTGAGCGGACGTCGTGTCTGAAGCCGCGCCGGAAGGAATGACGTGAAGCCGCAGCCAAGCATCCTCGTCGTGGACGACGATCAGGAAACCCGCTCGCTCCTCCAGGACTTTCTCCACCGCCACGGCCTGGCGGTCAGCGTCGCGCGCGACGGCGAAGAGATGCAGGCGATCCTCCGTCGCTCGAGCTTCGATCTGATCATCCTCGACGTCATGCTCCCGGGCCGCAACGGGCTGCAGCTCTGCCAGGATATCCGGGCCCGCTCACGCACGCCGATCATCATGCTGACCGCGGTGACCGAGACGACGGACCGCGTCGTCGGACTGGAGATGGGAGCCGACGACTATGTCGCCAAGCCCTTCGATCCGCGCGAGCTCCTGGCCCGGATCAGGGCTGTGCTGCGCCGGCTGGAGCCGGACGGCAGCGCTCGGCCACCCGCCCGGCGCCAGCAGGCGCAGCTCTACCGCTTCGCCGGCTGGACGCTCGATGTCGGGCGCAGGCGACTGAGCGCGCCGGATGGCGTGCGCGTCGAGCTGACGACCGCCGAATTCAACCTGCTTCTCACGCTGATCCAGAGCGCCCAGCGCGTTCTCAGCCGCGAGCAGGTGATCGAGATGTCCGGCGGCGATCCCGCCCGCAGCTTCGACCGGAGCGTCGACATCCTGATCAGCCGCCTGCGGCGCAAGATGGAGGACAATCCGCGCGCGCCCAAGCTCATCCTGACCGTTCGCGGCGGCGGCTATCAGTTCGGACCGGAGATCACTGCCGAATGAGACGGTTGCTGCCGCGATCGCTGCCGGGCTGGGTGCTTCTCATCCTGATTTCCGGGCTTCTCGCCAGCCAGGCGGCGACGCTGCTGATCGCTTCGCGCGAGCGGCTGGCTTCGGAGAAGATCGTCGAGTTCTTCCGCCTCGACGATCGCGCCACCTCCTTCGTCAAGCTCATGTCCGGCGCCTCGCCCGCCGAGCGAAAGGAGATGGCCGCGAGTCTCTCCAATTCCGCCTACGCGCTCGACGTGTCCGACACGCCGCAGATCGCCCATCCGATTCCGGCCGACGAGGCGCTGGCGGAATTCGAGGACCTCCTCGTCGGGCGGCTCGCCAGCTACGGCGTGACGGACGCCCGCGTCAAACGCGAGGGAGCCGACGGGTCGGACATTTCGACCGGCGGTCCGCCGCAGGCCGATCCCGATGCCGGCGCCGTCGAACGGGGCCTCCAGTCGCTTTCGTCGGACTTCTCGAGGACCGACCGGCTGATCGCCTCGATCCAGTTCAAGGACGGCCAGTGGCTGAACATCGCGCTCCCGATGACCCCGGCGAGCCCGGTTCTCACCCCCAGCACGCTGCCGTGGTACGGCGCGACGGCGGCCATCGTCGTCGGCCTGTCCCTGTGGGCGCTCCGCCGGCTGACGGCGCCCTACCGGACCATCGAGAACGCGGTAAAGCTGGTCGGCGACGACCTGCGCGGCCCGGCGCTGCCGGAGACCGGCAGTTCCGAATACCGGTCCGCCGCGCGCGCGATCAACGCGATGCGGGCGCGGCTGCGGGAATATGTCGAGGACCGCGAGCATCTGGCCGCCGCTCTCGCCCACGATCTGCGCACCCCGATCACCCGCATGCGGCTGCGTCTGGAAATGCTGCACGATCCCGAGCCCAAGCGCATGCTGTCGCACGACCTGGAAGACATCGAGCTGATCGCCCGCTCGGTCATCGACTACGCCAAGCTGGAGTTCAACGAGGAACCGAGCGAGATGGTCGACGTCTGGTCGATGCTCGACAGCATCGTCGATCGCTACGACCAGATCTCCTACGAGGGACCCGACCATTTCAGCCCGAAGCTGGTCTGCCACGCCAAGCCGACCGCCCTGCGCCGCTGCCTCGTCAATCTGATCGAGAACGCGGCGATCTACGGGGAAAGGGCGCGGGTGACGCTGTCGCGCTCCGAGACGCACATGACGATGACCATCCTCGACGAGGGGCCGGGCATTCCCGAGGACAAGCTGGCAACGGTGTTCCGCCCCTTCGTGCGGGTCGAGACCTCGCGCAATCGCGAGACCGGCGGATCGGGGCTCGGCCTCACGATCGCCCAGAACTTCGCCCGCCACGCCGGAGGGGAGGTCACCTTGCGCAACCGCGCCGAGGGCGGTCTGTGCACCACCTTGACGCTTCCGCTGGCGAAGATGGCCGGGCAGCCCGGCGGATCCGTCGCCGCCTGATCGAAAGGCGGGCGGGCTGCAGATGGCGGCAAGTTGATGCATTCGGGCGGCGTGGTCTTGGCATCCTTGGGATGACAATGGCGCACTTCGGCCTGCCGCCGATCCCGAGCCTCAGCCGACCGTGCCGAAGCGCCCGTCGGCGAAGACGAGGGTGCGCTCCGCGTCTTCGCTCATGTGGACGTCGGTGACGAGGCCGATGGCGGCGCGGTGGGTGCCGTAGTCGAAGAACCCGGCGACGCGGCATTCGAAGGTGGCCCTGGCGCCGGCGAGGAGCGGCACGTCGTGCTCGCTGCGATACCACTCGCCATAGGCGAAGCGGTCGCGCCCCGCGACGCCCTTCTGCCCGCCGAAGGCCTTGGCGATGTCCTCCTGGCCCTCCGACAGGATGCTCACGCTGAAGCGGGCGTTCTCGACGAGGCCGCTCGCGAGCAGCGAGCCCTTGTTGATGCAGGCGATCAGCGAGGGCGGCTCGGCCGACAGCGAGCACACCGCCGTCGCGGTGACGCCGAGGAGCGTGCCGCCGACGCCCTGCAGCGCGACGACGGTGACCGAACCGGCGAGGCACCGCATGCCCTGCTTGAAGCGCGCCGGGCCGGTCGCGCCGTGATGGGCGGGGGAAGGCGTGGCGGACATCCGGAAACTCCTGAAGCGGTGCTGCGGCGCCGCGACGAACACTCTTCGCTCCTACAGCATCAAGGCGCCCCTGAATATCGCCCGGTGACGCCGCCGCCGCTCCACCGGAGAAGGGGGCGGCAGGGGGATGAGGCCTGCCCGCAGAGCGATCGTCGCTGATCAGAGACGTTCGCGCGAGGCGCCCTCGTCCGCCTCTTCGGGGCACCTTCTTCCAAAACGGGAGAAGAGGGGTGTCCGGCATACGCGTTGCGGCTGTTGCAGAGGCGGATCACCCCTCGCGTCGCGGCGGCCGCGTGCGTTTCCTAGGACCGCATGCCCGCCTGGCGCAGGATCGGCAGCACCCGGTCGCAGAAGAACGGCAGCTCGTAGGTGTAGTTCACGAAGGAGAGCGCGATGCCGGCATAGCCGAGTTCGGAGATCCTGATCATCTCCGCAGCGATCTTCTCCGGCGTGCCGACCAGCGGGTAGCTGCCCGCGCCGCCCGCGAAACGCTGGCGATAGCGGTCGTAGGCCTCCCGGTCGTGCGAGGAGGAGAACTCCTTCTTGCCGGCCATGTGGGTCTCGACCGCCGCGTGATCCGCCTCCTTCAGCGCATAACGCTCATAGTAGGCGTCGGCCTCGGCCTGCGTTTCGCGGCAGACGACGTGGCACACCGTATAGAGACCGACATGCCGGTTGTTCTTCGCCGCCCGCTCGTGGACGTCGGCGACGTGCTTGCCGGCGTCCTCGATCTCGCTGAAGGTGGTGAAGATGTATTCGCAGTGCTTGGCGGCGAAATCCCGGCCGGGGCCGCCGAAAGCGGCGTTCATCGTCACCGGCCGCGGGACCTGCAGGCTGGCCGGCCGGCTGACGACCTGCTTCAGCTGGTAGTAGGTGCCGTCATAGTCGAAGGGCTCGTTCGAGGCATAGGCCCGCTCCAGGATCTCCAGCCACTCGCCGGCCTGGTCGTATCCCTTCTCGCCGAGCTTCACGCCGAACATGGCGAATTCCGAGGGGTTCCAGCCGCAGACGATGTTGAGGCCGGCGCGCCCGCCGGAGATGTGGTCGACGGTCGCCAGAGCCTTCGCCGCATAGAGCGGATGCATGACCGGCACGTGGACCGTCATGAACAGGCCGATCCGCTCGGTCGATGCGGCGAGCGCCGCCGCCCAGGTGAAGGTCTCGAAGGACCACTCCCGCGCATGCGTCTCGCCCCCGAAGCCCTTCCAGCGGGCGATCGGCAGCATGAATTCGAGCCCCGCTCGGTCGGCGATCTGCGCGGCGTTGAGATTGTCGTCCCAGCGGGCCTTCCAGCGTTCCTCCACCGTGGTGATGGCCAGCCCGCCATCGGCATTGGTGGAGAAGACGCCGAGCTTCAGCCGGTTGGCACCCTTCAGCGGATGTCGCTTGATCATCGAAAACCCCCGATTTCGCGGCGCTGCGGTCGCGGCCGGCGAGCGCGCCGACCGACGGCGCCGGAGCCGACGGCGGCATCTTCGACGATGCCGGCGGGATGTTGAAGACCCGCCGGCAAAAATAGTTTAAGAGTGAAATAGATTGCGGCAGGCGCGGGGGGACGGTCATGGCTCACAGCGGGTTCAGGAAAAAGGGACGGTCCGGCGCGCTCCTGCGGGGCACCTTTGCCGCGATCCCGCATCCGGTCGCCGCCGAGGTCACGGCGCGTTCGGGGGCCGACTTCGTCTGCATCGACTGGGAGCATGCGCAGATCGACCGGAGCGACATCGAGAACCTCGTCCGGGCGATCGAGACGGGCGGCGCGGTGCCGATGGTCCGTGTCCCGGGCAACAATGCCGAGGCCATCGCCGCAGCGCTGGATGCGGGGGCGGAGGGCGTCCTCGTGCCGCGCGTGTCGAGCGCGGCGGAGGCGATCGCGGCTGCCCGTGCCATGCGCTATCCGCCCGTGGGCGAGCGCGGCGCCGGGCCGGGCCGGGCGTCGGCCTATGGCTACGACATTTCCCGCTATATCGAGAAGGCGAATGGCAGGCTTCTCCTCGCCGTCCAGGTCGAGACGGGCCGAGCGGTCGAGGCGATCGACGAGATCGTCGCGGTGGAGGAGGTCGACGTCGTCTTCATCGGCCCGGGCGACCTCGCCGTCTCGCTCGGCGCCTTCGGCAGCGACGGCGCCGCCAAACTCGAGGCGGCGATGGAGCGAGTGCTGAGCGCCTGCCGTGCGGCCAGGAAGGCTGTCGGGCTGTTTCGCCCCGACGCCTCGGATCTCGCGCGATGGCAGGCCGCCGGCGCCAGCTTCTTCATCGTTGCCTCGGACACGATGTTCCTCGGCGCGGCGGCCGCGGCGTCGTTCGGCACGGCCGGCGAGAGCTGAGACCGGGCAGGCCCGAAGCGCGTCCGGCGCCCCGGCGGCACTGCCCCTCATAAGCCGCGAGAGCCCGACCGGCCCGCGGCGCTGCGCCAACGGACGGGCCCAAGCCGGCCACCTCGTTCCGCCTCTTCCCACACCGGAGTATCTTCATCATGCGTGCCATCCGATACGACCGCTATGGCGGCCCCGAAGTGCTGCAGCTTGTCGATCTGCCGCAGGCGCCCCTGGCGCCGGACGAGATCCGCGTGGCGCTCAGCCATGCCAGCGTCACACCGCTCGACTGCAAGCTGCGGGCCGGCCTTCTGAAAGCGCATTTCACCGTGGATTTTCCGAAAGTCCCCGGCCGGGACGGCGCGGGCGTGGTGTCCGAAGTCGGCCCGGCTGTGACGGATTTCGCCGTCGGCGACCGGGTCTGCCTCCTCGCCCGGCACGGCACGCAGGGAAGCTATGCGAGCGAGCGGGTTTCGTACGCTGACGACCTCGTCCCCATCCCCGGCGGCCTGTCCGACGAGGCCGCGGCGAGCCTCGTGAATGCCGGCCTCAGCGCCCAGGTCTCGGTCTTCGAGACCGCGCGGATCGAGGCGGGCATGAAGGTTCTCGTCCACGCCGGCGCCGGCGCCGTCGGCGGGCTGATCGTCCAGCTCTGCCGCCATCTCGGGGCGGACGTGACCGCGACCTGCCGCGCCGCCAATCGTGATTATGTCCGCGCGCTCGGCGCGGCCCGCGCGATCGCCTACGACACCGAGGATTTCGCCACGCTGCGCGACCAGGACGTGGTCTTCGATCTCGTCGGCGGCGAGACCCATGCCCGGTCCTATCCGGTCCTGAAGAAGGGCGGCCAACTCGTCTGGCTCGTCGCCGCGCCAGTCGTCGATCGGGGCGCCGAGTATGGCGTGGAGGTCACCCGCGCGATGATCGCCGATCGGCGCGAGCCGGTCGAGGCGATCCTGACGATGGTGGCCAAGGGCGAGATCGTCCCGCAGATCGCCGGCATCCTGTCGCTCGCCGAGGCGGCCGAAGCGCATCGGCGGATGGAGGCGGGGGAGGTGACGCGGGGGCGGCTGCTGCTCGCGACGGGATGAAACAGAATTCAATGATTCCGTTTCAGAAAGAACGTCCGTTAGCAGTGAGGCGGGCATGTTTACCAGCCAAATTTACACCCTCGATCCTGCGGAAAAACGAGAGTCTGGTAAGTGCCGACGCCAGCCGGTCCGATCTTCGTAGGTTTACTCCGGAGCGTGATGCGAACGCCGCTTACATGGGGGAATCCACCAACACTGTTAAGGCTCTCGACCATTGGCATCATCATCTGCGAGCAGATCGCCAAAATTGCTTGTTGCTCATGCGCCGGCATTGACTTTATTTTCTCTACCGACGGAGGAACCGGCAGACCTGTCAGGAGTACGATTTCGAGCGAAAGTCTACGATCCACTCCATTGTGATTAAGAGGTGTTAATAACATTGCATCTACACGGGCTTTCAAAGCTTCCAGGGGGCCGGAGATATCACGGCCTTCGACGGCCGTGGCTTGTGCCGAAAGAGCGACCAATGAAGCGGCTAGCAGCCCGCGCAAAAGAAGCATCATACTCATTCCTCCCCAACCTTCTTCTTTCGCATTAGGCGGTATTTGAGCCTTCATGATTACCAGAAGACCGATTCTGCGGCTCCCTTGATATGGAACAGAATTGCCGATTCTGTTTCATAGCCACGCCGAACCCTCACACCTCAGGTGCCACCTCCTCCGTCGCCACCGGATAATGGAAGTTCCCGCCCTCGTAGGGCGGGAAGTCGCCGAAGTCGGCGCGCATCTCGTGGCGGACCGGCGAGTGAAGCGCGTCTTCCAGGGCCTTGGCGGAATCGAACAGGATGCGGTTGCGCTGGAGGTGGTTCACGCGGCGCCAGGGGAGCGCGTCGATCCAGTCGATCCGGGTGAGGATCTCCAGCTCCCGCACGCCGGGAAAGCGCTGCATGATCGGCGGGTGGTGGTGGATGTAGTGCGAGAGCCAGGCATTGGTGTCCGCCGCCGGGCCCGGATAGTGGACGACATAGCTGCAGGCCTCGGGCGAGAGCGGGGCGGGTTCCGGAACATGGAAGCTGCGGGTCAGCATCGCCTGCTGCGTTGCCTGCGTGGCGGCAAGGCTCGGCAGGGCGCCTGGCGCCGCGAGCGCCTGGAGCGGGCCGCCTGCCGACACCGCAGCCTCGAGGGCTTCCACCGTTTCGAAGTAGAGCTGGAAGCCGAAGAGCGGCGAATGGCCGTCGTCGTTGTAGAGGTCGGAGGCGGTCTCCGGCGTGTAGAGCCGCCCCTTGGTCATGCCGGAAAGGCCGCCGATCGCCGAGCGGACGCTGGCGCGGTCACTGTCCGAGATGCGCGCGGCCGGGTCGTCGCCGGTGAAGAACACGATGTAGGAAAACGTCATCGGAGCGGTCTCATAAAAGGTGCGGCAGGAAGAGGGCGATCTGCGGGAACGCGACGATCAGCACGATCAGCAGCAGCGTGCAGGCGATGAAGGGCGCGGCGGCGAAGGCAACCGTTTTCAGGGATGTTCCCGGCGGCGCGACGCCGATCATCACGAAGAGCAGGAGGCCGAAGGGCGGCGTCGTGAAGCCCACCTCATAGGCGAGCAGCAGGATCAGCGCGAACCAGACGAGGTCGAAGCCGAAATGGTTGGCGATCGGCAGGAAGATCGGCAGCGTGATCAGCATCATCGACACCTGGTCCATGAACATGCCGAGGATCAGGATCACCAGCACCATCAGGAAGAGGAAGGTGTAGGGGCCGGGATCGAAGCCGGTGACGAAGTCGATGAAGCCGCTGGAGGCGCCGGAGAAGGCGAAGACCTGGGAGAAGGTCGTCGAGGCGGAGATGATGAGGAAGGTCATGCCGGTGACCTTCATCGCGTCGTCGAGCGCCGCCCAGACCGACTTCCACGAGAAGCGGCGGTAGGCGAAGAGCAGGCAGAAGACACCGGCGCAGCCGAGCGCGGCCGATTCCGTCGGCGTCGCGATGCCGAGCAGAATGGTGCCGACGACGAGGAAGATGATGACGCCCATCGGCACGACGTTGATCGCGACCGCCTGCAGCTTTCGGCCGAGCGAGATCTCCTCGACCGGATAGAGCGGCGCGCAGTCCGGGTCGAGAAGCGTCTGCACGTAGATCAGCCCGGCGAAGATCAGGCAGAGCAGGAGGCCCGGCAGCGCGCCGGCGATCAGCAGCGCGCCGACATTGATATTGGCGAGCGAGCCGAGGAGGACGCCGAGCGAGGAGGGTGGGATGATGACGGCGAGACTGCCGGCGCCGAGGATCGGGCCGTAGGCCATCTTCGGCTTGTAGCCGCGCTTCAGCATCTCCGGGACCATCAGCGATCCCATCATGCCGGTGTTGGCAAGACTCGAGCCGGACAGCGCCGAGAACACCGCGCCGGCCGCCAGCACGACATAGGAGAGCCGGGCCCTGAGGTTTCCGATGCACAGGTCGAGCGCGTGCATCACGCCGTCGCCGAGGCCGGAGCGGAAGAACAGGCTGCCCATGATCAGGAACAGCGGCAGCGGCGCCAGCGAATAGGTGGCGATCGCGTCCGAGAAGTTCGAGATCATCTGGGTGACACCGGCCGAGCCGCCGAAGAACAGGTAGAGGCCGACGATGTTGGTGATGAAGAAGGCGAAGGCGACGGGCAGGCCGACGCCCATGAAGAACAGGATCAGTCCGACCATCAGGGCGAAGGGAAACAGCCAATCCATGGATCAGAGACCTTCGCGATCGAGCACGTCGATGTCGTAGAGGCTGTCATGGCCGACGATGTAGCGGCACCATTCCAGCGCGGAGAGGAAGAAGCCGAGCGAGATCGGGAGGAAGATCAGCCATTTCGGCATGTCGAAGGTCTTGGTCTCGTAGGCGCCGGTGGCAAGCGCGTCGAGGAAGGCCGCGAAGGCGTAGAAGGTGAGGTAGAGACAGAGGCCGATGCAGAGCGCGTAGACCGCCTTCTCCAGCACCAGCCGGCCGCCCTGCGGCAGGGCGCGGCGCAGGAACTCGACGAAGACGTGCCCCTTGGTGCGCACCAGCCAGGGCACCGGCAGGAAGGCCGAGTAGAGCAGGCCGTATTCGGTCGCCGAGACGCCCCAGGAGATCGGCCGGAAGTTCAGGTTGCGCAGGACGACGTCGGAGACGACCTCGATCACGATGGCGGCGAGGATCAGCTTGACCAGCGACGCCAGCGCGAGGCTCAGCCAGCCGACCAGCTTGAAGAAGGTTTCCATGGAAGGCGATGCGCTCCGCTCGGCAGCCGGCGCCTCGTGAGGAGCGCCGGCTGCGTTCGTTGAAGGGGGTCAGTTCTGGAAAAACTTGCGCAGCTGCGGCACGTAGGTCGGGTCGCGCTTCTCCATGCGGTCCCAGCTCGCCTTCGCGGCCTTGGCGAGGAATTCCTCGCGGCCCTTGCCCTTCAGCTCGAAGATCTTCTGGCCCTCGTCCTCCATCACCTTCGCCTGGCGGGCGTTCTCGGCCTGGATCGCCTTGCGGCTCTCCTCCTCGTACTTCCGGCCGACGTCGGTGAGGATCTTCTGCGCCTCCGGCGAGAGCGAGTCCCACTTGTCCTTGTTCATCGAGATCAGGACGTCGGTCTGGAAGAAGGTCGGCTCGACCCGCCATTTGGTGAACTTGTCCCAGCCGAAGGACTTGTAGCCGAAGACCGGATAGGCGTTGGCATTGATGACGCCGCGCTCCAGCGCCGTGTAGACCTCGCCCGGCGGCATCACGATCACCGTCATGCCGAGCGACTCGAAGAACTGGCGGTAGAGTGGCGAGGAGCGGATCTTCAGCGTCGACCACTCGATGCCGCCGTCGGCGCTGCGCTTCGGCTCGTCGACGGTGAAGATGTTGAAGCCGGTGCCGGAATCGACATGGGCGAGGAGATGCGCGTTCGCCTTCTTGGCGAAGATCGTCTGCATCAGATCCCAGCCGCCGTTCTTGCGGATTTCTTCTGGCGATTTGGTCGAGGCGGAGAAGGCCTCGCCCTCCGGCACCAGCTCCAGATATTGGCCGGCGGGGTTGTCGATCACGTCGATCAGCCCGTTCTTCTGGGCAAGGCCGAGCTGCAGCGGCGGGATGACCTCCGGGCCGCCGCGCACCTTGATCTGCACGACGCCCTTCCCGGCCTTGTTCACCTCGTCGACGAACTTCAGGAAGCTCTGGGCGTAGGAGTTCTGCGCCGGGGTGAAATGCGCGGCGTTGAGCGTCACTTCCTTGGCCTGTGCGCCTGCGGCGGACAGAGCGAGCAGTCCGCAGGCGAGGGCGAATTTGAGGGCGGTTCGCATGAAGGGTTCCTTTCGGCTCGTTGAACAGGATCGGTCAGAGGGCGGCGGGGCGGGCCCGGCGCCGGACGGTCAGCCGGCAGGCGTCGCGGCAAGGTCTCGGTCGATGGGGCCGCGCTCCAGCCAGCCGGGATCGGGCACAGGGGATGGGATCGCGTCGAGGAGCTGCCGCGTATAGGCGGTCCGCGGGGCATCGAAGAGGTCGGCGACCGGGCGGGCTTCCACGATCCGCCCGGCACGCATGACGACGACGCGGTCGCAGAGCGTGCGGATCACCGAGAGATCGTGGCTGATGAAGGCGAGCGAGAGCGACAGCTCCCGCGCCAGCTGCTTCAGGAGCGCCAGCACCTGCGCCTGCGTCGAGACGTCGAGGCCGGAGACGATCTCGTCGGCGAGCACGAATTCCGGCCGCGTCGCGATCGCCCGGGCGATGCCGACGCGCTGGCGCTGGCCGCCGGAGAGCTCGTGCGGGAAGCGGTCGGCGAGCGCCGAGTCGAGGCCGACGGCTGCGAGCGTCCGGGCGAGCGCCTCGCTGCGGCTCTCGCCCGGCGTCTGCGGCGCAAGGTCGAGCCCGGAGCCGAGGATGGTGCGGATGCGATGGCGCGGGTTCAGCGAGGACTGCGGGTCCTGGAAGATCATCTGCATGCGCCGCCGGAACGGCCGAAGCGCCGCTTCGCCCGAATGGGTGATGTCGATACCGTCGAAGCTGAGCCGCCCCCCGGTCGGCTCGTGGAGGCGCAGCAGCGCCCGTCCGAGCGAGGACTTCCCGGAGCCGGATTCGCCGACGATGCCGAGGATCTCGCCGCGCCGCACGGTGAGCGAAACCGGATGGAGGATGCGGGCGCGGGGCCGGGAGCCGAAACTCTTGCGGGCGTTCATGTCCGGCAGTTCCAGCTCGAGATCGCGCGCCTCGACGAGGACGGGTGACGCTGACCGTTCTGGCAAGATCGTCTCAGACATGGGCGCCCGGCCCCATGCCATAGCGGGCGAGTTCCGCCTGCAGCGCCGCCGCGACCTGCGGCGGGATCGGCCGCATGCCGCTTCCCGTCCGGTCGTGGCGCGGCGTCGCGTCGAGCAGCGCCCGGGTGTAGGGATGGGACGGCGCGGCGAGGATCGCCGCCGTCTCGCCCTGCTCGACGACCATCCCGCCGTAGAGCACGGTCAGGCGGTCGCAGACCTGCGCGACGACGCCGAGATCGTGGGTGACGAAGACGACGCCGGTGCCGTGGCTGCGCTGCATCTTCCGGATCAGCCGCAGCACCTCCTTCTGGACGGTGACGTCGAGCGCCGTCGTCGGCTCGTCGGCGATGATCAGCTTCGGATCGAGCGAGAAGGCGGCGGCGATCAGGATGCGCTGGCGCATTCCGCCGGAGATCTCGTGCGGGTAGCGCCGGAGCACGGCTTCCGGGTCCGGGATCTGCACGTCCTGAAGCAGCGCCACCGCCTTGTCCCGCAGCGCCTGCCCTCGCAGCCGGCGCTTCAGCCGCAGTCCGTCGGTCAGCTGGTCGAAAATCCGCCGCGACGGGTTCAGCGCCGTCATCGGGTCCTGCGGGATCAGCGCGATCTCGGTGCCGAGGACGGCGTCGAGGCGCGCCGGCGAAAGGCCGAGGAGGTCGGTGCCGCTAAGGCGGATCGTGCCGCCGCAAGGCTCGATCGCACGCGGCAGGATGCCGAGCACCGCCTTGCCGATGGTCGACTTGCCGGCGCCGCTCTCGCCGACGAGGCCGTGCACCTCGCCTTCGCGGACGTCGAGGCAGACCGAGCGCAGCAGCGGGCGATGCGGCGGGGCCCTCAGCCGCGCGGACAGGCCGTCGATCGCGAGGAGCGGCGCCGGCACCATCATCGCCGCAGCACCGGGTCGGTCAGCCGGCGCACGCCGTCGCCGAGCTGGTTGAAGGCGAGGACGGTGGCGGTGAGCAGCACCAGCGGGAACACCAGCACCCACCAGGCCTGATAGATGATCTGCCGCCCCTCGGCGATCATCCCACCCCAGGTCGGCGTGTCCGAGGAGACCGACAGGCCGACGAAGGAGAGCACCGCCTCGACGATGACGGCGATGCCCATCTCCAGGCTGAGCAGCACCACGACCACCGGCAGGACGTTCGGCAGCACCTCCTTCAGGAGGATCTTCCCGCGGCCGGTGCCGAGCGTCACGGCGGCGTCGACATACTCCATCTTCGCCTGCTGCAGCGTCTCCGAGCGCACGACGCGGCAGAACCTGGTCCAGTCGATGACGACGATGGCGAGGATCACAGAGGTCACGCCGGTGCCGATCACCGCGACGAGGAGGATCGACAGGAGCACCGGCGGAAACGCCATCCAGATGTCGATGAGGCGCGAGACGACCGCGTCCACCCAGCCGCCGAAATAGCCGGAGAGAAGGCCGAGCAGCGTGCCGATCAAGCCTGCGGCGAGCGCCGCGACGATCGCGACGGTGAAGGCGACGCGAGTGCCGTAGATCAGCCGTGAGAGGACGTCACGCCCGAGGCTGTCGGTGCCGAGGACATAGCCGGGCTCTGCGTCCGCCGACCAGGCCGGCGGCAGCGTGTTCAGCATCAGGTCCTGCTCCAGCGGATCGTGCGGGGCGACGAGTGGGGCGAAGATCGCCGCCAGCAGCAGGACGAGCAGGAAGCCGCCCGCGAAGACGACGCGCGGCTCCCTGAAGACCGCCAACAGGCCGGCGAAGCGGCGGCGGGCGATGGCCGGTTCGGCCAGCGGCGTCGCCATGACGGCGGCCTCGGGGAGCGCCCGCTCAACCATGCCGAAGCCTCGGATTGAGCAGGCCGAAGCTCGCCTCGACGGCGAGGTTGATCAGGATGAAGATCAGGCCGAAGGTCAGGATCAGCCCCTGGATCAGCGGCAGGTCGCGGTTGATCACCGCATCAATAGCGAGGTTGCCGATGCCGGGATAGGCGAAGATCCGCTCGACGATGACCGTGCCGCCGAACAGGAAGGTGAACTGCACCCCGGTCAGCGCCAGCGTCGGGATCAGCGCGTTGCGCAGCGTCTCCTCCAGCGTGACGCGCAGCCGCGACTTGCCGCGGATGCGGGCGAGCAGCGCGTAGTCCTGTCGGGCTTCGACCTCCAGTGCGCCCTTCAGGACCCGCAGGATCACCGCGGCCAGCGGCAGCGCCAAGGCGAGCGCCGGCATGATCATATGCGACAGGACGTCGAAAGTGATGTCGAGGCGCAGGCGCAGCAGGCTTTCGAAGAGGGTGAAGGGCGTCGCGAAATCGATCGACAGCCGTGGGTCCACCCGGCCGGAGATCGGCAGGATCGGCAGCGCGACGCCGAACAGGACGACGAAGGCGAGCGCCCAGACGAAATCGGGCACGGCGAGGAGAATGCCGTTGGCGTTGTCGATCGTGCCGCCCACCAGGCGACGGCGGGAGAGCGTCGAGAGCACCGCGGTACCGATGCCGAGGACGAGCGCGATGAGGAGCGCGAGCAGCGTCAGCTCGATCGTCGCCGGCAGCCGCTCGGCGATCAGGTGGGTGACGTCCTGGCGCATCGAGATCGAGGTGCCGAAGTCGCCGGTCAGCGCATGGCCGAGCCAGATGACGAACTGCACGGGAATGCTGCGGTCGAGCCCGTAGGATGCCCGCAGCTGCGCGATGTCGGCCTGGCTGGCGCCCGGCGCGATCATCATCGCGATCGGGTCGCCGGGCACGACGCGCAGGAGCACGAAGGAGATCACCGCGACGCCGAACAGCGTGACGAGCGCCAGGAGCAGCGACCGCCAGGGCAGGAAGGCGAGGGGCAGTTTGCGCATTCCTCGGCTCCGTCGAACGGCCCGGCCCTTCGCCTCAAGCCTTGGCGATCAGCGTCGGCTGCAGCGCCTCGGACTGGTTGGGCGTGACCTTCAGCCCCTTCCGGAAGACGATCGGCTGGGCGTATTGCAGGAGCGGCAGGACGTAGGCCTGTTCGGCGATGTACTTGTCGACCGCCTTCCAGCCGGCGATGCGCTTCTCCTCGTCCTTCTCGCCCCACAGCGGCGCGATCTTGGAATCGAGGTCGTCGGTGTTCCAGACCGAGTGCGGGGAGGGGCCGAACATGGCAAAGCCCGTCGACGTCGCGGGGTCGCCGATCGCATTGCCCCAGTTGTAGAAGGCGAAGGGTGCCAACTGGTCGGCGGCGCGCAGCTCGTAGTGCTTGGCGATCTCGTAGACCTCGATCGTCGCCTCGATGCCGACCTTGCGCCACATGCCGACGATCGCCTGGATCATCTCGTAGTCTTTGGGCATGTAGCCGCGGGTCGTCTGGATCGTCATCTTGACCGGCTTCTCCGGCGAGAAGCCGCTGGCGGCGAGGAGCTTCTTCGCCAGCTTCGGGTCGTATGGCACCTTGATCGAGGCGTCGTAGGCGAGGTAGCCCGGCGCCTCCAGCGTATCGATCGGCGTGCCGTAGCCGCGCAGCAGCCGCTTGATGATCGCCTGCTTGTCGATCGCATGGGTCGCGGCGAGGCGGACGTTCTTGTCGAGCAGCGGCGGCACGTTGTTGATGAAGATCATGCCGATGTCGGAGACCGGCTCGCAGGTGCCGTCGAACTTGCCGCCCTTGGTCAGCCGGTCGTATTCCTCGTAGGGGATCTGCAGCGTGACGTCCGAGCCGCCGCTCTCGACCTCGGCGACGCGGCTCGTCGGGTCGGTGACGAACTTGAAGATCACCGTCTCGAAGGCCGGTTTGTCGCCCCAGTAGTGCGGGTTGCGCTTCAGCCGCACGAAGCCGTTCGACTGGAATTCGTCGACCATGTAGGGCCCGGTGCCGACCGGCTTCTGCTCGAAGCCCTGCGCGCCGACCTTCTGGTAATAGGCCTTCGGCATGACGTAGCCGGTGAGGAAGGCCATCCACTTGAACAGGGTCGGGTCGTAGGACTTCACGTCCGCTGTGATCTTGTTGCCGGCGACCTGGAAGTTGTCGATCGTCGACCAGACGAACTGGATGGGGTTGCCGGTCTTCGGGTCGCCCGCGCGCTGCAGCGACCAGACGACGTCCTCGGGCGTCATGGCGGAGCCGTCGTGCCACTTCACGCCGTCGCGCACCGTCATGTGGACCTTGGTCTTGTCGGCGTTCCAGCCCCAGTCGGTGAGGAGGCCCGGCTCGAAGGAGAGGTCGGGCTTCTGCCCGACATACTGATCGAACAACGCGCGATAGATCGCCTGGATCGTCGGGTTGACCGCCGAGGGGCCGACCGTCGGGTCGAAGGCCGGCAGGTTGACGTTGTAGGCGATCGTCACCGTATCGGTGTCGGCGGCGAACGCCCCGCCGCCCTTCAGGAAACTCGCCAGGACGACGCCCGCGCCGGCGACCTTGAGGAAATCGCGTCTCGTGGTGCTGGTCATGCCGATCGCTCCGCTTCGCAGATGGGTTCGGTGCGGCGAGGCTGCCGCCAGCCGGTCGCGCCCAGCAGCGGCTTCGTCAGCCAGACTGCTTTAGGCTTAAAATTCTTCCAGCATTAAGTCCGAAGTCCCGCCGCTTGCCAAGGGGGCTTCTTGGGCATTTTCGATATCGCCAAAAATTTGTGCAGAGCGGGATGATTTGCGGCAGCGCGGGAGGATCCGACGGAGCGCTAACTCGCCTGCCGCTCTGCGGCGGACGGCCCTCAGCCGGCGCGGCCCCTGGCGGCGAGCGCTTGGAAGTCGGCCTTCGCCCGCTCCGGCGCGAGCGCGAAGCTCGGGCCGCGCGAGGGCTCCAGCCCGTTCAGCCGGTGCAGCTGCACCCACATCTCGGCGCTCTTCAGCCCGACCGCGGCGCAGTTGACGACCGGCGCGTGGCCGACGGTGAAGCCGTGCTCGCCGCCGCACAGGAGCCCTGGCAGGACGCCGGCCGGCACGATGACGTCTGCGCCGGCATCGACCAGCGGCAGGGCGCATCGGGTGAAGTCGGCGAGCATCCGCCGCCGCGCCTCGTCATTTCCGGCGAAAGCGTCGGAAAAGTCTTCCGGCCGGCAGGCCATGCCGGTGACGTGGCGGACGCGGTCGCCGAGCCCGTAGCGCTCGGCCTGCTCGCGGTGCCAGACCTCGAAGACGGGGTCGAGCGTCACGAGCCCGAGCCGGCGGCCGAGCTGGGCCGCGGCAAACAGTGTCGCCTCGCCGACGCCGACCACGGGAATGCGCAGGGCGGAACGCAGCTCGTAGAGGCCGGGGTCCTGGAAATGCCCCATGACGACGGCGTCGTAGCCGTCAGCCTCGGCAGCGATCCCGTTGTCGATCGCCAGCACCGCGCAGCGCATTTCGGCGAGGCGGCCGAAGTCGCGGTCGGGCGGCGAAATGCCGGCGACCTCGACGGTCGTGCCGGGCGCCGCGATCTCGTTCAGATAGGCCGACAGCCGCTGCATGTACGGCCGGCTGGCGGTCTCGTCGATGAAGCTCTGCCAGAAGATCCTCATCGCTCCACGAGCCCCTTGATCAGGAACATCTCCGCCTCGTGCGAGGTCGCGGTCTGCAGCCAGGCGGCCTCGCTCTGATCCGCCATGCGCCAGGAGAGCAGCGTCACGACGCAGCGGTCGGCTTCCATGTTCAGGACCGGGCCGGGGATCACCCGCGACATGTTGCGGAAGCGCATGGTCTCCAGGCTGGGGCCGACGTCGTAATCGACCATGAGGCGCGGCCGGTCGACATGCAGGCGGACATAGGTCTCCTTGCCGGAAAAAAGCGAGGTGCCGACGAAGAGGCCGGGCTCCAGCTCGCGCCGATCATAGCTGCCGAGCGTCCAGCGGCCCTGGCTGAGGCCCTCCGCCATGATCTCGAACACGGTCTCGGCCGGCCGGTCGACCGCGATGCTGCTGGAATGGCAATGCGGGTCGTGCATGGGCGGCTCCGGAAGGATCGGGGGGAGGGGCGCGGTCGGAGCAATCGATCCGACCGCGAGCCTGCAAAAGTTTAAGCTTAAACTGATCGCGCTGGGCGGGACTGTCAACGCGCCCCGTCGCGTCGGAGGTAGCGGCGAGGCTTGCCCGGATGCTGTGAGGACGGGGCGCATCCCTCTGTGCGTCGTCATCCTCGGGCCCCGTCCCGAGGATCCAGGAGTGCCGGCCGCAGATCAACGGCGACCGTCCCGCGTCCGCTCGATGTCCTCGGGATGGACTGCTGCCTGATCCGTTGCTCTGTGTCCTCAGGACGAGGCCCGAGGATGACGAAGCGGTGAGGGCGGTGCCTCATTTCCGCGTCCTGGTGGGGAGCCGTGCGGAAAAATCGCCACCGACCGGGGTTGAAAACTTTAAGCCTAAAGCATTTACTGCGAGCCGTCGGATCGGAGGAAGGCGGCTCATGAAGATTGCGGTACTCGGCGGCGGCAACGGCTCGCATGCGGCGGCGGCGGATTTCTCCGAGGCCGGCCACGCCGTCCGCTTCTGGCGTCGCGACCGCGCCGCCTTCGGCCCGATGCTGGAGAGCCGGACGATCGCGCTGCGGGACTTCCAGGGCGTGCGCGACGTCACGATCCCGTTCGTCACCGACGATCTCGGCGAGGCCGTCGCGGGCGCCGACCTGATCGTCGCGCCGGTGCCGGCCTTTGCGCAGGCGGATCTCGCGCAGCGGCTGGCCCCGCATCTGTCCGACGGCCAGGTGATCTACCTGCCACCCGGCACCTTCGGCTCCTATCTCATGACGAAGGTCCTGCGCGAGGCCGGCTCGACCGCCGATGTCGCCATCGCCGAGACCGGCACGCTGCCCTGGCTGACCCGCAAGCACGGCGCCGGCGAGATCGCCATCACCACCCGCGCGACGCGCCTGCCGACCGGCGTCTTTCCCGCCCGCCACTCCGAACGCGCCCTGGCGATCATCGCGGAAGCCTTTCCAGATGCGATCGAGCCGGTCGAGGACGCGCTGTCCGGCGCGCTGATGAATGCCGGGCCGATCATCCACCCGCCGCTGATCCTGATGAATGCCGGGCCGATCGAGCATTTCGACCGCTGGGACATCCACAACGAGGGCACGCAAGGCTCGATCCGCCGCGTCCATACCGCGCTCGACGGAGAGCGGATTGCCGTGCGCGAGGCGCTTGGATACGGCGCCCCGCACTTCCCGCTCGCCGACCACTACGAGACGTCGAACTGGATGTACGGCAATCTCGCCCACGACAAGCTGGTCGGCTCGGGCGACTGGCACGAGCATCTGGACCTTGCGACCCACCGCTACATGCTGGAGGACGTCGCCTGCGGCCTCGCCTTCCTCGTCTCGGTCGGCGAATGGGCCGGCGTGCCGGTGCCGGTCGCGGCGGGCCTTCTGGCGATCGCCGGCGCGGCCACCGGCAACGATTTTCGCGCGAGCGGCCGGACACTGGAGGGGCTGGGTCTCGCAGGCACGAGCCGCGCCGACATGCAGGCGCTCCTGAAGGACGGGTTGTGATGGCAGGAGCGAGCGCCCGGCCGATCATCGCCTGTGTCGGTGCCGGCCGCATGGGCCGCGGCATCGCCCATGCCTTCGCCTATGCCGGGATCGACGTCCGGCTGATCGACGCCAAGCCGCGCGAGCCCGGGGCCTTCGCCGCGATGGCGGACGCGGCGCGGGCGGAGGTGCGCGCAAGCCTCGCCATGGTCGCCGACCTCGGCGGCTTCGAGGCCGCAGCGATCGGCGCTATCATGCAGCGCGTGTCGGTCTTCTCGCTCGACCAGGCGGAGGCGGCGATCGCGGGAGCCCGCTTCGTCTTCGAGGCGGTGCCGGAAACCGATGAGGCCAAGCGGACCGGCCTCGAACTGATCGACCGCTTCGCCGATGCGGACGCGATCGTCGCCTCGACCACCTCCACCTATCTCTCGACCCAGCTCGCCGCCTGGAGCGGCCGTCCGGCCCGCTTCCTGAACGCACACTGGCTGAACCCGGCCTTCATCGTGCCGCTGATCGAGGTGAGCCCGACCGGCGACACCGATCCCGCCGTGACCGCCGAACTCAACCGGCTGTTCGAGGCGATCGGCAAGGTGCCCGTCGTCTGCAAGGCCTCGCCTGGCTACATCGTGCCGCGCATCCAGGCGCTGGCGATGAACGAGGCCGCGCGTCTCGTCGAGGAGGGCGTCGCCTCGGCGGAGGACATCGACAAGGCGGTGAAATACGGCTTCGGCTTCCGCTTCGCCGTCCTCGGCCTTCTCGAATTCATCGACTGGGGCGGCGGCGACATCCTCTACCATGCCAGCCGCTACATGACCGACGCGATGGGCGACAAGCGCTTCGCGGCGCCGGCGATCGTCGCGGCGAACATGGCGGAGGGCCGCAACGGCCTGCGCGATGGCGCCGGCTTCTACGACTATGCCGCGATGGACGTTCCGGCCTACCGGCGGGAGCGGATGGCGGAATTTCTCGGCATGCTGAAGCGCTCCGGCCTGCACCGGCCGCCGGCCGGCATGGTGGGTGAGAGGTCCGCCCCGTGAACGGCCGCAACCTTTGCCGATCAGGTCGCGGCGCGTTGCCGCCGTCCCCTGGCGATGCATGATGAGGAAAAGCAGTGTCGGCGGCTTCCGCCGAAGTCCGTGAACCAGCCGAGGAGGTCCATGCCATGTCCCGATATGAGGCCGATCCCGCTGCGGTGAAGGCGCTCGTCACGCCCGAGCGCGTGCACCGCGACGTCTATACCAGCCCGGAGATCTTTCGGCTGGAGATGGAGCATCTCTTCGCCAATACCTGGGTCTATGTCGGCCATGCCAGCCAGATCCCCAATCCCGGGGACTATCTCTCCACGGAGGTCGGCAATCAGCCGGTGCTGGCGTCGCGGCACAAGGACGGCTCGATCCACGTCCTCCACAACCGCTGCCCGCACAAGGGCACCAAGATCGTGTCCGAGGCCTGCGGCAATACCGGCTTCGTCTTCCGCTGCCCCTATCACGCCTGGCTGTTCAAGACCGACGGGGCGCTGCACGCGATCCCCTATCACCGCGGCTACCAGGACACCGACCTGATGACGAGCGAGGCGGCGACGGGCCTGCCGCGGGTCGGCGCCTTCAAGGTCTATCGCGACTTCATCTTCGCCAGGCTCGCCAAGGAGGGCGTCGACTTCGAGACCTTCTTCGGCGACAGCCTCTCCTCGATCGACAACATGGTCGACCGCTCGCCCGCCGGGAAGCTCGTCCTCGAAGGCGCGCCGCTGCGCTACATGCACCCGTGCAACTGGAAGATGCTGGTCGAGAACCAGACCGACACCTGCCACCCGATGGTCGCGCACGAATCCTCCGCCGGCACCGCGGTCTCGGTCTGGGAGCGCGAACAGGCCAAGGGCGGGAAGAAGCCGATGGCCGTCGAGGTCTACGCGCCGTTCATGGCGCCCTACGACTTCTTCGAGAAGATGGGTCTCAGGGTCTGGCCGAACGGCCACGGCCATACCGGCGTCACCACCTCGATCCACGCCGACTATTCCGCCGTGCCCGGCTATTTCGATCAGATGGTCGCCGCCTATGGCGAGGAGCGGGCGAAGGCGATCCTCGGCGAGAACCGCCACAACACCTGCTACTTCCCGAACATCATGGTGAAGGGCCCGATCCAGACGCTGCGCGTCTTCAAGCCGATCGCCGCCGACAGGACGCTGGTCGAGAGCTACACCTTCCGCCTCGTCGACGCGCCGGACATGCTGTTCGAGCGCACGTTGATGTACAACCGGCTGATCAACGCACCGACCTCGATCGTCGGCCACGACGACCTCGAAATGTACGAGCGCGCCCAGCTCGGCCTCCACTCCGACGGCTACGAGTGGGTCAACATCCAGCGGCTCTACAAGCCGGGCGAGGCGGAGGACGTCACCGATACCGCCGGCGGCACGAGCGAGCGGCAGATGCGCAACCAGTTCCACGCCTGGGTGAAGTACATGACGATGTCGATGACGCCGGAGGGCGCCGACCTGCAGGAGGCGGCCGAGTGATGACCGAAATCACCGAGAAGGACCTTGCCGACTTCGTCTACCGCGAGGCGCGGCTCCTCGACGAGCTGCGCTACGAGGAATGGCTGTCGCTCTATGCCGAGGACGCGCATTACTGGATGCCGGCGGAATGGCAGCAGACCGATCCGAAGCTGCAGGCCTCGCTGATGTACGAAGACCTGCTCCTTCTCAGGATCCGGGTCGAGCGGCTGTCGGGCAACCGGACCTACAGCCAGAAGCCGAAGAGCCGGGCGCAGCACCTGTTGCAGGCGCCGCAGATCGACGAGATGAACCCCGCCGAGAACCGCTATCGCACCTGGACGAGCTTCCATTATGCGGAGACCCGGGGCGACGAGTTCGCCACCTATGCCGGCTGGGCGCGGCACGAGCTCAGGGTCGAGGAGGGCGAACTGAAGATCGTCCTGAAGCGCGTCGACCTCGTCAATTTCGACGCGCCCTTCGGCAATATCCAGCTGTTCATGTGAGCGAGCGAGAATGAGCCTTCTTCCCGGCGTCACCGAGGACGCCACGGTCCATGCCCGCTTCGCCCGCACGGCCGAGCGCTTTCCGGAACGGCCGTTCCTCGCCGTGCTGCCGGAGACCGCCGGCGCCTACGGCATCGCCTCCGGCACGATCACCTTTGGCGAGGCGCTGAACCGCGTGCGCAACCTCGCCGAAGCCTATCGCGAGGCCGGCTATGGGCCGGGCCAACGCGTCGGCCTGCTCCTGCAGAACCGGCCGGACTTCGTCTTCCACTGGTTCGCGCTGAACGCGCTCGGCGCTTCCGTCGTGCCGATCAATCCGGACCTTCGCGCCGCCGAGCTGGAATATCTGATCGCACACTCGGAGATGGGCCTCGCCGTCGCCATCCCCGAGCGCGTCGCCGATCTGACATCCGCGGCGGCGGCGGGTGCCGAACTCGCCGTGATCACGCCGGACGATGCGCCGCCCATCGCCAGCCGTCCGGCGGCTTCAGGAGACGACCTCACGCGCGACACCGAATGCGCGCTGCTCTACACCTCGGGCACCACCGGCAAGCCCAAGGGCTGCGTGCTGACCAATGCCTACTTCCTGATCGCCGGCGAGTGGTACGCGACGGTCGGCGGCCTCTGCGACCTTCGCGCCGCTGCGCCCGAGCGCATGCTGACGCCGCTGCCGCTCTTCCATATGAACGCCATGGCCTATTCGCTGATTGCGACGGTGACCGTCGGTGGCGCGATCGCCGTCCTCGACCGTTTCCACCCGAAGAGCTGGTGGGACAGCGTGAAGCGCTTCGACGCGACCGTCGTCCATTACCTCGGCGTTATGCCGGCCATGCTGATGTCGGCGCCGGAGAGCGCCGCGGACCGGGCGCACAGCGTCCGCTTCGGCTTCGGCGCGGGCGTCGACAAGGGTCTTCACGCCCCGTTCGAAGCGCGCTTCGGCTTTCCGCTTCTTGAGGCCTGGGCGATGACAGAGACCGGCGCCGGTGCCGTGATCATCGCGAGCGAGGAGCCGCGCCAGATCGGCACGAGCTGCTTTGGCCGGCCGCAGCCGGCGGTCGAGGTCTCGATCCGCACCGATGCGGGAGCGGAGGCCGGCACCGGAGAACCGGGCGAACTCCTGGTGCGCGCGGCGGGCGCGGATCCGCGCCGCGGCTTCTTCCGCGAATATCTGAAGGACGAGGCGGCGACCGCCGCGGCCTGGGAGGGCGGCTGGTTTCACACCGGCGATGTCGTCTCGCGCGACGCAGAAGGCCAGCTGCACTTCGTCGACCGCAAGAAGAACGTCATCCGCCGTTCCGGCGAGAACATCGCGGCCGTCGAGGTGGAAAGCGTGCTCGGACGCCATCCGGCCGTCGCGCAGGTCGCCGTCGCGCCGACGCCGGACCCCGTACGCGGCGAGGAGGTCGTCGCGCTGATCGTGCCGAAGGAGCCGGCGAGGGCCGGGCGCGATCTCGCGGAGGAGATCACGCGCTGGTGCCTGACGCGGCTCGCCTATTACAAGGCGCCGGGCTTCGTCGCCTTCGTGCCGTCGATCCCGTTGACCTCCACCGAGAAGATCCAGCGCGGCGCGCTGAAAACGGCGGTGGCGGCGGCGCTGGGCGAGGGCAAGGCGATCGACACGACGGCCCTCAAGAAGCGGACGGCCTGAGGTGGCGGCGGCGACCACGCCCTCCCGCGGCAATCCGCGCCGGCCCTATCGTGACGTCGCGGTCGCGGTGCCGGTGAGCATTCCCTATGTCCGTTATTCCACCGACACCGCTCACGCCTGGATCGCCCGGGCGCTCAAGGAGCTGACGCAGCGCGCCGGCATCCGCCCGACCGACCTCGACGGCCTCTCCGTCTCGAGCTTCACCCTGGCGCCGGACACCGCCGTCGGCCTCACCCAGCATCTCGGCCTCTCGCCGCGCTGGCTGGACAACATCCCGATGGGCGGCGCCAGCGCCGTCGTCGCGCTCCGCCGCGCCGCACGGGCGGTGGAAGCAGGGGACGCCTCGATCGTCGCCTGCGTCGGCGGCGACGCCAACGAGGTCGACTCCTTCCGCAAGCTCCTCTCCTCCTTCTCGCGCTTCGCCCAGGATGCGAGCTACCCCTACGGCTATGGCGGGCCGAACGGTTCCTTCGCGCTTCTCACCGACCACTACATGCGGACCTATGGCGCGACGCGCGAGGACTTCGGCAAGATCTGCGTCGCGCAGCGCGACAACGCGCTGACATACCCGCAGGCGATCATGCAGAGGCCCCTGACGCTCGACGCGTACATGAACGCCCGGCCGATCGCCGACCCGATCCACCTCTTCGACTGCGTCATGCCCTGCGCCGGAGCCGAGGCCTTCCTGGTCACGACGGCGGACATCGCTCGCGACCTCGCCCTGAAGCACGCGACGCTCCTCTCCACCATCGAGCGGCACAACGCCTTCCCCGACGATCCCATCCAGATGCGCGGCGGCTGGGCGATGGATGTCGGCGAGCTCTACGCCATGGCCGGCGTGAAGCCGGACGACATCGACGTGCTCGAGACCTATGACGACTACCCCGTGATCGTGATGATGCAGTTCGAGGATCTCGGCTTCTGCGGCAAGGGCGAGGGGCCTGACTTCGTGCGCGCGCACGACCTGACGAACGGCGGCAGCTTCCCGCAGAACACCTCCGGCGGCCAGCTTTCGGCCGGGCAGGCGGGCGCGGCAGGCGGCTATCTCGGCCTCGTCGAGGCGCTGCGCCAGGTGACCGGGCAGTCGCTGTCGAAGCAGGTCGAGGGCGCGAGGATGGCGCTCGTTTCCGGCTTCGGCATGATCAATTACGATCGGGGCCTCTGCTCCGGCGCGGCGATCCTGCGGGGGAATGGCGCATGACGCATCCGCTCGGCCCCCCGCCGAAGAAGGACCCGCAGCGCGTCACGCGGCCGCCGGAACTGCCGCCGGTGCAGCGCAGCCGCGCCGCGCTCGGCCTCACCGCCGCCGCCGCGCGCGGCTTCTTCGCGCTGCAGGTCTGCGACGAATGCGGCACGGTCGCCTATCCGCCGCGCGACGCCTGCGGGAAATGCCTCTCCCCGCATCTGCGCTTTCAGCCCGTTGCGGACGGCGGCGAGGTCATCGCCGAGACGGTGATCCGCACCAGCACCGACCTCTATTTCCGGGAGAGGACGCCCTGGCGCGTCGGCATGGTCAAGATGGACTGCGGCCCGTCCATCGTCGCGCATCTCCATGGTGACGTCGCGGTGCCCGGGCGCTGCCGGATGGTGGCAAAGCTCGACAAGGGCGGCAATGCGGTCCTGGTGGCACGGCCCGAGAGATGGAGCGAGGCGATGGCCGACGATCCGGAATGGCGCGAACTCACCGCGCATCCGAAATTCCGCCGCGTGCTGGTGACGAGTGGTCGCGAGCCGGTGGGGCAGGCGGTCGCGGCAGCGCTGTCGAAGGCGGGTGCATCGATCGTCTTCGTCGGCATCGCCGAGCCCTGGAAGCCTTTTGCCGGCGAGGCGCAGCTGAAGGCGATCCCCAACGTGCAGATCATGCCGCTCGACCTTACCGACACGTCCTCCGTCACGGAACTCGCCGGCGAGATCGGCGGCAAGACCGACATCATCGTCAATACCGCCGACCATGTCCGCCCTGGTGGCGTGGTCGGGGCGGACAGCCTCGTCACCGCCCGCGAGGCCTTCGAGGTCAATGTCTTCGGCCTGCAGCGTCTTGCGCAGGCCTTCGGGGCGGGCATGCGCGCGCGCGGTGCCGACGGCGTCAACTCTGCGGCCGCGATTGTCGACGTTCTGCCGGTCCAGGCACTGGCGAATGCGCCGGACTTCGGCTTCTACTCGGCAAGCGCCGCGGCCCGCCACTCGCTGCTGCAGTGCCTCCGTGCCGAAATGCGGCCGGGCGGCGTGCGGGTGATGAGCGTCTTCACCGGGCCGGTCGAGGACGAATGGCGCCAGAACGTGCCGCCGCCAAAGGTCGCGCCGGCGCAGATCGCCAAGGCCGTGGTCACCGCACTCGCCGAGGGGATCGAGGAGAGCTTCGTCGGCGACATCGCGAAGGACGTCGCGGCGCGGTTTGCCGCCGATCCGAAGGTTCTGGAACGGGAGCTCGGACAATGACGACAGGCGTTGCACCCTCCGGCGCCGAGCTTCTGCAGGCGCTCGCCGCCGGTATCGTCTCCGGCGGCGTCGAGATCGTCGATCTCACGCACACGCTGTCGCCGGACTTCCCGGTCATGGTGCTGCCGCCGGAATTCGGCCAGTGCCAGCCTTTCCGCATCGAGGAGGTGTCGCGATACGACCGCCGCGGCCCCGGCTGGTACTGGAACAATATTTCGATGTCCGAGCATGCCGGCACGCACTTCGACGCGCCCGCACACTGGATCTCCGGCCGCAACCTGCCGCAGGGAACCGTCGACGCGATCCCTCTGGAAAAGCTCGCCCGGCCGGCAGTGGTGCTCGACTTTTCCCGGGAGAGCGCGGAGGACGCGGATTTCCTCCTGACCCGCGCCCATCTGGAAGCCTGGGAAGACGCCAACGGGGCGATCGAAGAGGGCGCCTGGGTGCTCTTCCGCACCGACTGGTCGAAGCATCTCGGCAGCGCGAGATACCTCAATCTGCGCGAGGATGGGCCGCATTCGCCGGGCCCGGCGCCAGACGCGATGGAGTTCCTGGTCAAGGAGCGCGCCATCACCGGCTTCGGCACCGAGACGATCGGAACCGACGCCGGGCAGGGCAGCCATCTCTCGCCGCCATACCCCGCGCACTTCATCCTGCACGGCAATGGCCGCTACGGCCTGCAGTGCCTCACGGGCCTCGACCGTCTGCCGACCCGCGGGGCCGTCCTCTTCGCCGCGCCGCTGAAGATCCGCAACGGCTCCGGCAGCCCGCTCCGGGTGTTCGCGCTGGTGCCGCGGCACGAGGAAAGGACCAGCGCATGAACGAGACGCCGTTCACCGCCGTCGTCACCGGCACGAGTTCCGGCATCGGCCGCGGCATCGCCCGGCGCATGCTGGAGCGCGGCTGGCGCGTCGTCGGCCTCTCCTGGCAGGCGCACGACTTCGAGCACGAGAACTTCGAGCCGATGACGATCGATCTCCTCGACGAGGCGGCCACCAGGCGCGCGGCCGACGACATCGCCGCGCGTCATGCCGTCAGCCACGTCGTCCACTGCGCCGGCCTGATCTGGCCGAACCTCCTCGGCGACGTGAAGCCGGAAGAGATCGACGGCCTGACCCGGCTGCACGTCACCTCGCCGATGATCCTCAGCCAGGCGATGCTGCCGAAGATGCGCGCGGCCGGGTTCGGCCGTATCGTCTTCATCTCCTCGCGCGCGGCGATGGGCGTCGCCTCGCGCACCGCCTATTCCGCCACCAAGGCGGCTGTCCACGGCATGGCACGGACCTGGGCGCACGAGCTGGGGCCCGACGGCATCACCGTCAACGTCGTCGCGCCCGGCCCGATCCTCACCGACAATTTCTGGGGCATCATCCCGAAGGATTCCGAGCGCCAGCAAAAGCTCGCCGAGCAGCTCCCGGTCCGCCGCCTCGGCACCGTTGAGGACGTCTCGCGCGCGGTGATGTTCTTCGCCGAGCCCGACGCCGGCTATGTCACCGGACAGGTGCTCTTCGTCTGCGGCGGGTCGAGCCTCGGCGGGCTGTCGCTTTAGGGCTGAGGGCCCGGAGGGTCATCCGGCGGCGGCCTCTTCCGCGTCTTCGACGGAGGCAGAAAGGTCGACCGCGCCATCTTCTCTCGCATCGGGGCGAAAAACACAGCCGAACGGTCGTGCCATCCGCCGCACCTCACGCGCATTGAAATCCAGATATTTTAATCCTAAACTAATTCGACGAGATCCGAGAGGAGACTGCCATGCGCATCACCGTGATCGGCGGCGGCCCGGGCGGGCTGTATTTCGCGCTCCTGACCAAGAAGCGGCGGCCGGACTGGCAGATCGCCGTCTACGAGCAGAACCAGGCCGACGATACATTCGGCTTCGGCGTCGTCTTCTCGGACGAGACGCTGCACGAATTCCTGTCGCGCGACCGCAAGAGCTTCGACCGTATCCGCGGCGAGTTCGCCTATTGGGACGACGTCGCGATCCACAAGCAGGGCACTGAGATGCGCTGCGCCGGCAACGGCTTTGCCGGCATTTCGCGCATGAAGCTCCTCGCGATCCTGCAGCAGCGCTGCCGGGAGGAGGGCGTCGAGATGCACTTCGGCGTCTCGATCCCGCCGGAGGAGATCGCCACGCGTTTCGCCGACAGCGACGTGATCATTGCCTCCGACGGCGTCAACTCGCGTATCCGCGAGCACTTCCGCGACAGCTTCCAGCCGGAGGTGGCGATCAAGTCGAACCGCTTCTGCTGGATGGGATCGACCCGCCCGATGGACGAGTTCAACTACTTCTTCCGCGAGACCAAGCACGGCATCATCTGCGCGCATACCTACCAGTATGAGAAGGGCCGCTCGACCTGGATCTTCGAGATGGACGACGCCTGCTGGCGCGGCCACGGCTTCGACGGCATGGACGAGGAACAGTCGAAGGCGGTCCTGGAGCAGCTTTATGCCGAGGAGCTGCAGGGCCATCCGCTGCTGCTCAACCGCTCGAACTGGCGCCAGTTCCCGCGCATCTTCTGCAACCGCTGGAGCCACGAGAACATCGTCCTCCTCGGCGATGCCAAGGCCTCGGCGCACTACTCCATCGGCTCGGGCACCAAGCTCGCGATGGAATGCGCCATCTCCTTGTCCGACGCGGTCGTCGAACACGGCGAGGCGAGCGTCGAGACGGCCTTCCACGCCTATGAGGACGAGCGGCGCACGCCCTGCCAGATCATCCAGCACAATGCCGACGTCTCGCTCGCCTGGTTCGAGCACATGAACCGTTCCTGGGACATGGAGCCCGAGCAGTTCGCCATGGTGGTGATGTGCCGGGCGAAATCGATCACCTACGATAACCTGATGGTCCGCGATCCGGGCTTCGTCGAGAAGGTCGACACCGCCTTCTACGAGCGGCTTTTCCGCGAGACCGGCGAGGACTACCGCAAGACCCGGCCGACGCCGATGTTCACGAAGTTCAAGCTGCGCGACATGGTGGTCGAGAACCGCGTCGTCATGTCTCCGATGGCGCAGTATTCGGCCGACGAGGACGGCAACCTCACCGACTGGCACTTCGTCCACTATACGAGCCACGCCCTCGGCGGCGCCGGCATGGTGTTCGTCGAGATGACCTGTCCCTCGGCCGACGCCCGGATCACGCGGGGCTGTCCGGGTCTTTGGACCGACGCGCACGAGGCGCAGTTCAAGCGCATCGTCGACTTCGTCCATGCGAACTCGAAGACCAAGATGGTGATGCAGCTCGGCCATGCCGGCCGAAAGGGCTCGACCCAGCTCGGCTGGGAGAAGATGGACGCCCCGCTCGAGGACAAGGCGAAGAACTGGCCGCTCTTCTCGGCCTCCGACATTCCCTACATGGAGGGCGTCAGCGACACCCCGAAAGCGCTCGACCGGGCGGACATGGACCGGATCAAGGCCGACTTCGTCCAGGCGACCGAGCGGGCGGAGCGCGCCGGCTTCGACATGGTCGAACTCCACTGCGCCCACGGCTATCTGCTGGCGTCCTTCCTCTCGCCGCTCACGAATCGTCGGACCGATGACTACGGCGGCTCGATCGAGAACCGGCTGCGCTATCCGCTGGAGGTCTTCCAGGCGATGCGCGAGGTCTGGCCGGCGCACAAGCCCATGTCGGTGCGCGTCTCGGCAACCGATTGGGCCGAGGGCGGCATCAGCGAGGAAGACACGATCGCGATCTCGCAGGCCTTCGCCGAGGCCGGCTGCGACCTCATCGACGTGTCCGCCGGGCAGACGATCGCCGAGCAGAAGCCGGTCTATGGCCGCATGTTCCAGGTGCAGTTCGCCGAAAGCATCCGCAATGTTCCGAAGCTGGCGGTCATGGCCGTCGGCGCGATCACCGAGCCGGCGCAGGTCAACACCATCCTCCACACCCGGCGGGCCGATCTCGTGGCGCTCGGCCGACCGCATATGTGGAACCCGTATTTCACGCGCGAGGCGTCCGCCTGGTACGACGCCCGCAACCAGCATTGGCCGAAGCAGTATCTCGCCGGGCGCGACCAGGCGCACCGCGAGCTGACGAAGAAGCGCGAGCAGGAGATGGAGCTCAGGCGCAAGGCGCGGCCGCGTCCGCACGAGCTGCAGGAGGACCTGCCCGACGCCCGCGAGGCTGCCGAGTGACGGGGGGCGCGTGATGGTGGGCGAGGTTTTCGAGGCCCGCTACAAGCTGCGCTTCGGCCAGTGCGATCCGGCCGGCATCGCCTTCTTTCCGCGGCTGGTCGAAATGGTGAACTGGACCGTCGAGGACTGGTTCGACATCGCCCTCGGCGACAGCTTCCGCCAGATCCACATGGACGAGAAGCGCGGCGTGCCGGCGGTCTCGGTCGCCGTCGACTTCCTCGGACCGGTGCGGCTGGGAGACGTTGCGGTCTACCGCCTTGCGGTCACGGCGATCGGCCGCAGTTCGATCACGCTCGACATCCGGGCCGCGCACGAGGACGGCCGCCCGATCCTCGCCGCCCGCCACACCATCGTCCACTGCGACCTCTCCGGCGAGGCGCCGAAGTCGCTGCCGTTACCGGACGATCTGCGCAGGGCACTCGAGCGGTACCTCGTCGAGGAGACCGCTGCGAATGGATAGGCGCGTTCTCGCCAATCTCCTGACGATGCAGGCGGAGCGCTACGGCGACCGGGAACTAATGGTCGTCGAGACCGTCCGCTGGAGCTTCGCCGATGCCGCCGACATCGCGGCGCGCCGTGCCTCGGCGCTCGATGCGGCGGGCATTCGGCGGGGCGATCGCGTCGCGATCATCTGCTCCAACCGGGCCGAATTCCTCGACGTGTTCTTTGGCTGCGCCTGGCTGGGCGCCGTCGCCGTGCCGATCAACATCGCCTCGCGCGGGACCCAACTCCAACACATCCTCGGCAATTCCGGTGCCCGGCTCCTGGTGATCGAAGACGGGCTCGCTGAGTGCCTCGGAACGATCGACACCGGCACGCTGGCGCTGGAGGCGATCTGGGTCATCGGCGACCCGGCCGTGGTGGCGCATTCGCTCACCCGCCCGCTGCCCGACCCGGGCGAGCCCCTGCCGCCGGTTTCGCAGACCGCCGGCGATCTCGCCGCGATCATCTACACCTCGGGCACGACCGGTCCATCCAAGGGCGTCTGCTGTCCGCATGGCCAGCTCTACTGGTGGGGCGCGAACACCGCCGACATCCTCGGCCTTCGCGAAGGGGAGCGCCTCTACACGACCCTGCCGCTCTTTCACGTCAACGCGCTGAACACCGTCTACCAGGCGCTGATCACCGGCTCGACGGTCATCGTCGGCAAGCGCTTCTCCGCCTCCGGTCTCTGGCCGGCCCTCGCCGAACATCGCGCCACCGTCACCTACCTCCTCGGCGCCATGGTGCCGATCCTGCTGTCGCGGCGGGAAACCGAACTTGACCGCGCGCATCGGGTCCGCATCGCTCTCGGACCCGGCGTCCCGCTGCGCTTCCACGAGCCTTTCGCCGACCGTTTCGGCTTGTCGCTCGTCGAGGGCTACGGATCGACCGAGACGAACTTCGTCATCGCGGGCGGGCCGGGCGAGGGCATCTCCGGCACGATGGGACGGATCCGGCCCGGCTTCGACGCGCGCGTGGTCGACACCGAGGACGAGCCGGTGCCGACGGGCACGGCCGGCGAGCTGGTGCTGCGGGCAGATGCGCCCTTCGCCTTTTCCAGCGGCTATTTCGGCATGCCGGAGAAGACCGTCGAAGCCTGGCGGAACCTCTGGTTCCACACCGGCGACCGCGTGGTGCAGGACGCGGACGGCCGCTTCCGCTTCATCGACCGGATGAAGGACGCGATCCGCAGGCGCGGCGAGAACATCTCCTCCTACGAAGTCGAGCAGGTGCTCCTCGCTTTTCCCGCCGTCGCCTCGGCCGCGGTCTTTCCCGTTCGCGCCGAGATGGCAGAGGACGAGGTCGCGGCGGCGATCGTTGCAGAAGAGGGCGCGCGGATCGATCTGGCGGAGCTGATCGCCTTCTGCCGCCCGCGTCTTTCCTACTTCGCCATTCCCCGCTTTATCGAGATCGTCGACAGCCTGCCGGTGACCGAGAACGGCAAGGTGAAGAAATATGCGCTCACCGAGCGCGGCGTGACGGCCGGGACGTGGGACCGGGAAGCACACGGCATCGCCGTTCGATAGCGGAACACAGACGGCCCCCTGCGCTGCCTGCCTGGCGAGCGAACCGTGTGGCCGTTGGCAGACCTGTTGACGATCGCCTATCTTCACTGCGAAGGTCACGTCAGCTGTCGTGGCCGAGTTCTGTCGTCCTCGTCGTCCTCCATGCGGTACAATGTGATGTCGATTATCGGTCAACGTTCCATAAGTGCCGAGCCGGAGCGCGCAGGTCGCTCGACGGGATTCAGCGCGGCGCTGATGAACGGATTCGGTATGCTGCTGGAAGTCTGTGCTCCCGTCGATCGATCGCCGATCTCCGGCCGCACGGCCTCGCCGATCTATGCTCTCGCGGGCGATTTCCAGCGGATCGGCAGCGACATGGAGCGGGCGATCAGGCGCGAGCGGCGGGCGTGGCGTGACGACGCCCGCGACTGAGCGCTCTACAGACCTGTCTGAGTCGTCCGAACCTCATGCGCGCGCTGAGCCGCGCCTTGAGATGAAGGGCTGGATTGGCCCGCTTCCTCCTCCGGACACTCTGAAAGCTTTCGACGAGGTCGTTCCAGGTAGTGCCGAGCGGATCCTCGCCGCTTGGGAGGGGGAGACGGCGCATCGGCATGCGATCGAGCGTGCTGAATTGAAGATATTCGGACTGAACACGATCCTGGGACGCGTGTTCGCCCTCATCTTCGTCCTCGCGGCACTCGGCGTCGCGGCCTATGCGGCAACGCTTGGCGCGCAATGGTTCGCCTCGATCCTCAGCGGCGCGACGATCCTCGGCGTCGTCATGGCCTTTATCAGGATTTCTCGCCGCGGGGAGTAGCGGCTCGCCGCCGGTGCTGCAGACGAAGACCTTCGTCAGGCGACGCTGAGCTTCACGTCGATGTTGCCGCGCGTGGCGTTGGAATAGGGGCAGCGCTCGTGCGCCTTCGCCATCAGGTCTTCCGCCGCCGCGCGGTCCATGCCGGGGATCGTCGCGGCGAGTTCGACGGCGAGGCCGTAGCCCGTGGCGACGGGGCCTATGCCGACCTTGGCGGTGATCGTCGTCTCCTTCGGCAGCGCCACCTTGCCCTGCCGCGCGACGAGCCCAAGGGCGCCGAGGAAGCAGGCGGCATAGCCGGCCGCGAAGAGCTGCTCCGGATTGGTGCCGTCGCCGCCCGGGCCGCCGAGGCCCTTCGGCACGGAGAGGTCGAGGGCGAAGCGGCCGTCCGGGCTGACGGCGCGCCCGTCGCGGCCACCGGTGGCGGTCATCTCGGCCTGGTAGAGGATCTTCTCGGGCGTCGTCATCGTCGAGGCTCCTGGCGTCGGTTGGAAAGTGGGCGGCTCAAGGCCCGGCAGCGACCGCGTCAGCTTCGCCGCCGCCGAGATAGGTCGAGATCAGCCGCGGATCGTGGATCAGCTCCTTGGCGGGGCCGGAATGATTGATCTCGCCGGTCTCCATGACATGGCCGAAATCGGCGGTCTCCAGCGCCGCGCGGGCGTTCTGTTCGACGAGGAGGATCGAGACGCCGAGATCGCGCAGCGAGGCGATGATCCGAAAGATCTCGCGGATGATCAGCGGCGCGAGGCCGAGGCTCGGCTCGTCGAGCATTAGCAGCTTCGGCTTGCCCATCAGCGCGCGGCCGAGCGCCAGCATCTGCCGCTCGCCGCCCGACAGGGTTCCAGCTCTTTGCGAACGTCGCTCCGCAAGACGTGGAAAACGCTCGAAGATGTCACTCATGTCCCGCTTGATCGCCGCGCCGTCGCCGCGGCGCGCGAAGGCGCCGAGCAAGAGGTTGTCGTAGACCGACATGTCGGCGAAGAGCTCGCGCTTTTCCGGCACGAGGCAGAGGCCCATCTCGACGCGACGTTCCGTCTCCAGCCGCGAGACGTCGACGCCCTCGAAGCGGATCGTGCCGCCGGCCTTCAGGAGGCCGATCGCGGCAGTGAGGAGGCTGGTCTTGCCCGCGCCGTTCGGCCCGATCACGGTGACGATCTGGCCCGCCTCGACCGACAGCGAAACGCCCCGCACGGCTTCCGCCTTGCCGTAGGAGACGGAGACGTCTTCGAGCGACAGGAGGGCCATCAGGCGACGCCTCCGAGATAGGCTTCCTGGACGCGCGGATCGGCCCGCACCACGGCCGGCACGTCCTCGATCAGCTTGGCCCCGAACTCCATGACGACGATCCGGTCGACGAGACCCATGACGAACTCCATGTCGTGCTCGACGATCAGGATGGTCAGCCCTTCTTCCCGCAGCGATCGCAGCAGACCGGCCAACTCCAGCTTCTCCTGGCGCCGCAGGCCCGCCGCCGGCTCGTCGAGGACGAGCAGCACCGGATCGGCGGCGAGCGCGCGGGCGATCTCCAGGATGCGCTGGTTGCCGAGCGGCAGGTTGCCGGCGAGTTCGTACGGCTTTTCGCCGAGGCCGACGCGCTCCAGCTGCCGCAGCGCCTCGGCGCGGGCGCGGCGCTCCTCTTCGCGGCCGAGCGTCAGCGCGCCGGCGAGGAAGCCGGCATTCGTGCGCGTGTAGGTGCCGAGCAGGACGTTGTCGAGGAGCGACATCTTCGGCCGCAGCTTCACGTGCTGGAAGGTGCGGGCGATGCCGGCCTGCGCGATCTTGCGCTGCGCGGCGCGGGTGATGTCCTTGCCCTCGAAGGTGATCCTGCCGGCCGAGACGGGCAGGGCGCCGGTCAGGAGGTTGAACATCGTGCTCTTGCCGGCGCCGTTCGGGCCGATGAGGCCGAGGATCTCGCCGGACTTCAATTCGAAGCTGACGTCGTTCACCGCGACCAGCCCGCCGAAGCGGCGTACGCAGCCTTCCGCGGTCAGAAGCGTCTCGCCCGGCGCCGGCTGGACGCGACGCGGCAGCGGTTCCGCCGGCTCCGGCGCTTTCCGCTTTCGTTCGGGCAGGCGGTGCGCGACGAAGGGCACGATGCCCTCGCGGGCATATTGCAGGAACAGGATGAAGAGCAGCGAGAAGACGACGATCTCCAGCTGCCCGGCCGAGCTCGGCGCGATCAGCGGCAGGTAGTCTTGGACGGCGTTCTTCAGGAGCGTGATGAGCGCTGCGCCGACGACCGCGCCGAGGAGATAGCCGGAGCCGCCGACCATCGCCATCATCAGGAACTCGATGCCCTTCGTGGCGTCGAAGGGCGTCGGACTGACGAAGCGGCTCATATGGGCATAGAGCCAGCCCGCGAGCGCGGCGAGGAGGGCTGCGATGACGAAGGTGACGAGCTTGATGCGGAAGGCGTCGACCCCGAGCGACTCCACCATCGCCTTGCCGCCGCGCAGCGCCCGCATCGCGCGGCCGACGCGCGAGTTCAGGAGGTTGTGCGACAGGATCATCGCCGCGATCAGGATCGCCCAGATCAGGTAGTAGATCTCGCCGCTGCCGAGCAGCGGGTGCGAGCCGATCGCGATCGGCGGCACGCCCGGAATGCCGTTGAAGCCGCCGAGGCCGGGGAAGTTGCCGAAGGTGAAGTAGATCGCCAGGCCCCAGGCGATCGTGGAAAGTGACAGGAAGTGCCCGTGCAGCCGGAGCGTCACCGCCCCGAGGATGGCGGCGACCAGCCCCGTCAGGACCAGGGCGATCACGAGACCGAGCCAGGGCGACCAGCCCATCAGCGCCGAGGACCAGGCGGTCGCGTAGGCGGCAATGCCCATGAAGGCGGCCTGGCCGAAGGAGACCATGCCGCCGACGCCGGTCAGAAGCACCAGGCCGAGCGCGACCAGGGCGTAGATGCCGATGTAGTCGAACAGGGTGATGGTGAAGGGCGCGAGCGTGAAGGGCGCCGTGGCGACCAGCAGGACCGCCACGACAGTCGCGATGCGTGCCGTCCGTCCGCTCATTCGTCGATGTCCTCTTCCGAATGGGCGACGGTGTAGGAGCGCCACAGAAGGACCGGGATCAGGATCGAGAAGACGATCACCTCCTTGAAGGACGAGCTCTGGAAGGCGGCGAAGCTTTCGAGCACGCCGACGAACAGCGATCCGATCGCGGTGACGGGGAAGCTGACGAGGCCGCCGATGATCGCCCCGACGAAGGCCTTGAGGCCGAGAAGGAAGCCGGAATCGTAGAAGATCGTGTTGACCGGCGAGATCAGCACGCCCGACACGCCGGCGAGCAGCGATCCGAGGAGATAGGCGATCGTGCCGGTCCGCTCTGGCCGAATGCCCATCAGCCGTGCGCCGGTCCGGTTGACGGCGGTCGCGTGCAGCGACTTGCCGGCGAGGGTGAACTCGAAGAACAGGAAGAGCAGGCCGCTGAAGACGATGGCGGCGGCGACGATCAGCATGGACTGGCCGGAGATGGGAATGTTGCCGAGGATCAGCGTGTAGTCGGTGAGCGCCTCGGTGCGCACGCCCTCCGGGCCGAAGAACAGGAGGCCGAGGCCGACCAGGGCGAAATGCAGCGCCACCGAGACCGTCAGGAGCAGGAGCACCGTCGCGTCGGCGATCGGCCGGAAGATCAGCCGGTCGAGCAGTGGCGCGATCGGCAGGATCAGCGCCAGCGCCAGCACGATGCGCAAGGGCAGGGGCAGGAGCGTTCCCGCCGTTGCCCAGACTGCCGCCGCGGGGATCAGCGGCAGGACGAGGTAGAACAGCAGCGCCTTCGGGATCTGCGGCGCCTTCCCCGCCCGTAAGAGGGCGACGACCTCTACCAGTGTCGCCAGCACCGCCAAAACCGCGACGAGGCCGACGGTGCCGGGCAGCTGCTTGGTCTCCAGCCCGGCGAGCGTCAGCGCGGTAAAGGCCGCGATGTCGCCGAAGGGCACGAAGATGACCCGCGTGACCGCGAAGATCAGCACGATGCCGAGCGCGATGAGGACGTAGATCGCGCCGGTCGCCACCCCGTCGATCGTCAGAAAGGCGGCAATCTGGGAGTTCATCGCAAATCAGGCCGTCGCGCGGGTCAGCAGATGGTGGAGGCTCAGGGCTGGTAGACCCACTTGCCACCTTCGAGCTTGACCACGACCAGGCTGCGGTCGTCGACGCCATAGGCGGATTTGGGCGTGAAGTTGTAGATCGAATGGACGCCCTTCAGATCCTTGATCGCGTAGATCCCGTCCATCAGCGCCTGGCGGAACTGGTCGGTGCCGGGCTTGGCGGTCTTCAGTGCCGACTTCGCCGCGTCGAGGAAGATCAGCCAGCCGTCGAAGGAATAGCCGGAGAAGCCGTCGTCGGCGTCGCCGCCATTCACCTTCTGGAAGATCTGATGGAACTTGGTGCCGATCTCTTTGGAGAAGTGGTCGGCGGGCAGCTGGCTCGTCACGATCACCGGCCCGGCCGAGACCTCGACGCCCTCCACGTCCTTGCCCCCGACGCGCACGAAGTCGGCGTTCAGCATCGCCGGCGTGCCGTAGAACGGGCCCTTGTAGCCGAGCTTCTTCAGCGCCAGGATCGGCAGCGCCGCCTGCGTCGCCGAGCCGCCGATCAGGACGCCGTCCGGCTTCGTCGCGAGCACTTTCAGCGCCTGCGCCGTGACGGAGGAGTCGGTGCGGGCATAGCGCTCGTTGGTGGTGATCTTCGGATCGCCGTCGGCCTCCGCCGCCTTGGCACCGTTGTAGACGAGGTCGCCCCAGGCGTCGGAGAAGCCGATATAGCCGGCGGTCTTGATGCCTTCCTTCTTCATCCGGTCGGCGATCACCTTGACCATCAGCGACGGCGTCTGGGGTACCGCGACACCCCAGAGATGGCCGTCCTTCGGCGGCTTGATGTTGACCGGCGAGACCGCGATGAACGGCACGTGCAGCTCGTTGGCGACGGCCATCATGGCGTTGGTCGAGGGTGCGGTCGCCGTGCCGATCAGGATGTCGACGTGGTCCTGCTGGATCAGCTTGCGGGCATCCTGCGTCGCCGCCGTCGGATCCGAGCCGTCGTCGAGCTCGATCAGCTGGATCTTCTGGCCGCCGACCTCGCTCTGATAGGCGTAGGCCGCCTTCATGCCCTTGTCGTAGAGCGTGCCGATCGATGCGCCTGGACCGGAGAGCGAGGTGACGAAGCCGACCTTGATGTCGGCACGGGCAGCCGTCGCGGCGAAGGTGAGGCCGGTCAGGGCCGTGAGGGTCAGGAGCAGTCTCTTCACAATTTCCTCCGCGAAAGCGTTGCGAGATCTGAAGGCAGGCGAGGAAGGCTCGCGTCCCGCCGCCGGGCGGGAGCGCATGATCTCGGGCAGGGGCGCCCGGACGTGGATGGCGGACGCCGCTCCGCGTCATTTCCCCTCCGGGAAGACCGGGACGTCGCGGTCTCTGAAGGCCTTCGAGGACCCGCCCTGAACCGATATTTCAAGCTTAAAGCGATTGCGTCGGGGGTGTCAACAAACTTGCGGAGACGCGGATGGAATGCTGGGCGGCAAGCCTGCAAAGCGGCGGTCGGGAGCCGCTTATGCCGGCACCGTCGCGGCGTCTCGGACATCGGCATCGCAGGGACGCTCGCCCTCGGCTTGCCGGGCAGCCCATTGGAGCGGAGGATGCGCTCAGGCCGCGGCGCATCCCGCCCTTTTCGAAGCCATGCGCGACTTCTACGGCGATCCGCGCTACCGTCCGCGCCCATGACCGAAGTGCCGCGCTCTGCCCGATCTGCCTCTGGCGAAGCCGGAGGAGTGGGATCGGCGCGGCGGGACAGGGTCGGGAGGAGAAGCGTGACGACATGACGAGAACCGGGACGGACGAGGCGATCGGATCGCGGGAAGAAGCGGAGGCGTTCGACCGGCGCGATCCGCTGGCTGCGATGCGCGACGCCTTCCACATGCCGGAAGGGCTGATCTATCTCGACGGCAACTCTCTCGGACCGATGTCGCACGGCGTCCGCGACCGCGTCCGTGACGTCATCGAACGGGAATGGGGCGACGGGCTGATCGGCTCGTGGAACGCGGCCGGCTGGGTCGATCTGCCGCGCCGGGTCGGCGACAAGATCGCCCGCCTGATCGGCGCGCCGCAGGCGAGCGTGGTCGCGGCCGACTCGACCTCGGTCAACCTGTTCAAGGTGCTGGCCGCCGCGGTCGCCCTCAATCCGTCCCGCCGGGTGATCGTCTCCGAGCGCAGCAATTTTCCGACCGACCTCTACATCGCCGAGGGCCTTGCGGCGCTCGCCGGGCAGGGTCACGAGCTGCGGCTGGTGGACGATCCCGCGGAGATTCCCGCCGCGCTGGACGAGACGGTCGCGGTGCTGATGCTGACGCATGTCAGCTACCGCACCGGCCTTGTTCACGACATGGCGGCGACGACCCGCCTGGCGCATGAGCATGGGGCGCTGACGGTCTGGGATCTCGCCCATTCCGCCGGCGCCATGCCGCTCGATCTCTCAGGCGCGGATGCGGATTTCGCAATCGGCTGCGGCTACAAATATCTGAACGGCGGCCCCGGAGCGCCGGCCTTCCTCTATGCCGCGCCGCGGCTGCAGGAGCGGGCGGTGCAGCCGCTGTCCGGCTGGTTCGGGCACGCCGCGCCCTTTCGCTTCGACAGCTCCTACGAGCCCGCGCAAGGCATCGACCGCTTTCTGACGGGGACGCCGGCGGTCATCTCGATGAGCGCACTAGACGCGGCGCTCGATCTGTTCGAGACGATGGATCTGGCGCGGCTGCGCGAAAAGTCCGTTGCCCTGTGCGAGCTGTTCCTCACCCGCGTCGAGGCGCTCTGCGGCGGGTATGGCGTCAGCCTCGTCAGCCCGCGCGATGCCGCCCGGCGGGGCAGCCAGGTCTCCTTCGCGCATCCGGATGCTTACGCTGTGATGCAGGCGCTGATCGCGCGCGGCGTGATCGGCGACTTCCGGGCGCCGGACATCCTCCGGTTCGGCTTCGCGCCGCTCTACACGCGCTTCGTCGACGCCTTCGACGCGGCGGAGATCCTGGGCGAGGTGCTTGCCTCCGGAGAATGGCGGCGACCGGAGTTCAGCGTCCGGCGGGCGGTGACCTGATATGGTCGAACGCGGTAGGCGGCAGCCGTTTCCCGTCCGGGAGGCCGCTGTTCGGGCGTCCGCCCGTAGGCCTCCGGGACGACCGGCCACCGCAGCGCCGCGACCGGTCGGATTTCCGGGCGCTCAGTAGAAGGCCTGAATACCCGTCTGCGCCTTCCCGAGGATCAGGGCATGGACGTCGTGCGTGCCCTCATAGGTGTTGACCGTCTCGAGGTTCTGGGCGTGGCGCATGACGTGGTACTCGCCCATGATGCCGTTGCCGCCGTGCATGTCGCGCGCGGTCCGGGCGATGTCGAGCGCCTTGCCGCAGTTGTTGCGCTTGACGAGGCTGATCATCTCCGGCGCCATCTTGCCCTCGTCGAACAGGCGACCGACGCGCAAGCTTCCCTGCAGGCCGAGCGCGATCTCGGTCTGCATGTCGGCGAGCTTCTTCTGGACGAGCTGTGTTGCGGCCAGCGGGCGGCCGAACTGGGTGCGCTCCAGCGTGTAGGAGCGGGCGCGCTTCCAGCAGTCCTCGGCGGCGCCCATCACGCCCCAGGAAATGCCGTAGCGGGCGCGGTTGAGGCAGCCGAAGGGCCCCCGAAGGCCGGAGACGTTGGGCAGGAGGTTCTCCTCCGGCACCTCCACGCCGTCCATGACGATCTCGCCGGTGATCGAGGCGCGGAGCGACAGCTTGCCCTCGATCTTCGGGGCTGACAGGCCCTTCATGCCCTTTTCGAGGATGAAGCCGCGGATCTTGCCGTCATGCGCGGCCGACTTCGCCCAGACCACGAAGACGTCGGCGATCGGGGAGTTGGAGATCCACATCTTGGCGCCGGAGAGGCGATAGCCGCCGTCGATCTTCTCGGCCTTCGTCTTCATGCCCGCGGGGTCGGAGCCGGCGTCGGGCTCGGTCAGGCCGAAGCAGCCAACCCATTCGCCGGTCGCGAGCTTCGGCAGGTACTTCCGGCGCTGGGCCTCGTCGCCATAGGCGTAGATCGGGTACATCACGAGGGAGGACTGGACGCTCATCATCGAGCGATAGCCGGAATCGACCGCCTCGACCGCTCGGGCGACGAGCCCGTAGCTGACATAGGAGGCGCCGGCGCAGCCGTATTGCTCGGGAACGGTGATGCCGAGGAGGCCGAGCTCGCCCATCTCGTTGAAGATGCCGCGGTCGGTCGTCTCGTTCTGATAGGCCTCGATCACCCGCGGCCGCAGCTTCTCCTCGGCGAAGGAATGCGCCGTCTCGTAGATCAGCCGCTCGTCCTCGGTAAGCTGGTCCTCCAGCCGGAACGGGTCGGCCCAGTCGAATTCGGCGCTCGGCGCGGCTTGCGCTGGCGTGTTGGCCGGGGCGGTGGACATGGCGTCGATCCTCTCGTCTTTCTTCGCATCGTTGAGCCGGCGCGGGCCGTGCGGGCGTGTCCCGGGCATGGACCCGGCAGACCGCCGCTGGCTGGCGTAGGCCGTCAGTCCGGCAGGATGGCCGTCGCTTCGATCTCGACCAGCGCGCCGGGCTCCACGAGGTCGGAGACCTCGACCAGCGCCATCGCCGGATAGTGGCGGCCGATCACGCGGCGGTAGACACCGCCGAGTTCGGCGAGCGAGGCGCGGTAGGTCGCGATGCTCTTCACGTACCAGGTCAGCCGCGCGATGTGCTCGGGGCCGCCGCCCGCCTCGGCGATCACGGCAAGGACGTTCTTCAGCGTCTGCTCGACCTGCGGCACGAAGCCGTCGGCGACCGTCTCGGTCTCGTCCCAGCCGATCAGCCCGCCGGTCAGCACCAGGCGGCCGCGTCCCATCATGCCGTTGGCATAGCCCTTCGGCTTCTTCCAGCCAGCCGGCTGCAGCACGGTCAGGCCGTCATCTTCCATGCGTCCGGCGGACGCCGCGTCCTCGCCGACGATCGGCCGAGACAGGTTCACGCGTTCTCTCCCTCTTTCGCCGCTTCGTCTTCCGCCTGTCGGCGCAGCGCGAAGCGTTGCAGCTTGCCCGATTCGGTCTTCGGGAGGGCATCCACGAAGACGATGGATCGGGGGTACTTATAAGGCGCGAGCTCGCGCTTGACATGCTCCTGCAACTCCTTGGCGAGTTCGGGAGTCTCCGCGAAGCCTTCGCCAAGGACGATATAGGCCTTGACGATCCGGCCGCGCTCGGGATCCGGCGCCCCGACGACGCCGGTCTCCATGACCGCGGGATGGGCGAGCAGCGCCGCCTCCACCTCGGGCCCGGCGATGTTGTAGCCGGAGGAGACGATCATGTCGTCATTGCGCGCCTGGAACCAGAAATAGCCGTCCTCGTCCTCGACATAGGTGTCGCCGGTGACGTTCCAGCCGTTCTCGACATAGACCGCCTGTCGTTCGTCGGCGAGGTAGCGGCAGCCGATCGGGCCGCGCACCGCGAGCCGTCCGGGCGTGCCGCGCGGCAGCTCGTTGCCGTCGAGATCGACGATCCTCGCCTCGTAGCCCGGCACCGGCTTGCCGGTCGCGCCGGGCCGGATCTCGTCCTCCCGCGCGGCGATGAAGATATGCAGCATCTCGGTCGCGCCGATGCCGTCCATCAGCTTGATGCCGGTCTCTTCGTACCAGGCGTCGAAGGTCGGCTTCGGCAGCGTCTCGCCGGCCGAGACGCATTTCCGCAGTGAGGCGAGGTCGTATTCCCCGGCCTTGGCGAGGATCGCGCGGTAGGCCGTCGGCGCGGTGAAAGAGATGGTTGCCTTGTACTCGCCGATGGCCTTGGCGAGGTCGGGCGGACCGGCCCTTTCCAGGAGCACGGCCGAGGCACCGACGCGGAAGGGGAAGAGCACGAGGCCGCCGAGGCCGAAGGTGAAGGCGAGGGGCGGCGAGCCGATGAAGACGTCGTCCGCGTTCGTCTGCAGCACCTCCCGGGCGTAGCAGTCGCAGATGACGAGGAGGTCGCGGTGAGTGTGGATTGTCGCCTTCGGCAGGCCGGTCGTACCGGAGGTGAAGCCGAGGAGGCAGGGATCCTCGGCGCGGGACGGGGCGGCGTCGAACCGGTCGGAGACGCCGTCGAGCAGCGCGCCGAGCTCGCCGCCCGCCGTGCCCGACCAGGTGACGATGCGCGGCCGCTCGGCGGCTGCGCCCGCGGCCTTCTCCATCTCCTCCGCGAGGGAGGCGTCGCAGAGGGCAAGGCCGATCTTCGCCTTGTCGAGGACCTGGACGAGTTCGCGTGCCCTGAGCAGCGGCATGGTCGCGACGACGATGCCGCCGGCCTTGATGACCGCCATGTAGAGCGCGACCTTGGTCGGGTTGTTTGCCGAGCGCAGCAGGACCCTGTTGCCGGGGACGAGGCCGAGCGTGCCGGTCAGGACGTTCGCCATCCGGTCGATCGTCCGCGCGAGGTCGGCATAAGTCCAGCGCACGCCGCCCGGCGCGAGGAGGGCCGGCCGGTCGCCCCGCCCTTCCGCGACATGCCGGTCCACCAGCTCGACGGTCGCGTTCAGCTGCTCCGGATAGCCGAGCCGGTCGAGGTTGATGAAGTCCGGCATCAGATGCGCCGGCGGCATGTTGTCGAGGACGAAGGTGTCGATGTGGCAGGTCCCGGACATGACGGGGCTCCTCAGGCCGGCTGCGACAGGAGTTGGCGGGCGATGATCAGCTTCTGCACCTCGGTCGCGCCCTCGTAGATCCGCAGCGCGCGGATCTCGCGGTAGAGCGTCTCCGGCACCGAGCCCGAACGCACGCCCTCGCCGCCGTGGAGCTGCACCGCGCGGTCGATGACCTCCTGCGCGCTTTCGGTCGCGACCATCTTGGCCATCGCCGCCTCGCGGGTGATGCGCGCAGCGCCGGCGTCGCGCGTCCAGGCGGCGCGGTAGACGAGGAGGGCCGAGGTGTCGATCGCCGTCGCCATCTCGGCGAGTGCCGTCTGGGTCAGCTGCATGTCCGCGAGGGGGGCGCCGAACAGCCTGCGGGTGCGGGCGCGCTCCAGCGTGACGTCGAGCGCCCGCCGGGCAAAGCCGAGCGCCGCCGCGCCGACGGTCGAGCGGAAGACGTCGAGCGTCGCCATGGCGATCTTGAAACCGCCGCCGGCCGCGCCGATCCGGTTCGCGGCCGGGATGCGGCAGTTCTCGAATGTCAGCCGGGCGAGGGGATGCGGCGCGATCGTCTCCAGCCGCTCGGCGATCGAGAGACCCGGCGTGTCGGCGGGCACCGAAAACGCGCTGAGGCCGCGCCCGCCCGGCGCCTCGCCGGTGCGGGCAAAGACGACGTAGTGGCCGGCGATGCCGCCGTTGGAGATCCAGGTCTTCTCGCCGTCCAGCCGGATCATGTCGTTGCCGGCGGGCTTGGCGGAGAGCGTGATCTCGGCGACGTCCGAGCCGGCCTCGGGCTCCGTCAGCGCGAAGGCGGCGATCGTATTGCCCGAACGCACGCCGGGCAGCACCGCCTGCTTCAGCGCCTCGCTACCGGACAGGGTGATCGCGCCGGTGCCGAGGCCCTGCATGGCGAAGGCGAAGTCGGCGAGCCCGTCGTGCCGGGCGAAGGTCTCGCGCAGGATGCAGAGGCTGCGCACGTCGAAGCGCCCGTCCTCCGGCGCGGCATGATCGAGAAAACCGGCGGCGCCCATCGCCGCGACCAGCCGCCGGCAGCTGCCGTCGACGTCGTGATGGTCGACGAGACCGGGGACGTGCTCGCGGGCCCAGGCGTCGGCCCTGTCGGCGAGGTCGCGGTGGCGCGGCTCGAAGAACGGCCAGTCGAGGAAGCTCTTGTCTGCCACCGCCTCAGTTCCCCTCGAAGACCGGCTTCTGCTTTGCCGCGAAAGCCTCGAAGGCGCGGCGGAAGTCGCCGGTCTTCATGCACAGCGCCTGGGCGATCGCCTCGGCGTCGATCGCCTCCTCGACGCCCATCGCCCATTCCATCTGCAGCATCTTCTTTGTGACGGAGTTGGCGTAGGTCGGACCCTCGGTCAGCGCCTTCGCCAGCTCGCTCGCGGCGGCGAGCGCGCCGCCGGCCTCGGTCAGCCGGTTGAAGAAGCCCCAGCGTTCGCCCTCTTCGGCGCTCATGAAGCGGCCGGTGTAGAGGAGTTCTGACGCCCGGCCCTGGCCGATGATGCGCGGCAGGATCGCGCAGGCGCCCATGTCGCAGCCGGCAAGGCCGACGCGGTTGAACAGGAAGGCGACCTTCGCGCCGGCCGCGCCGACCCGCATGTCCGACGCCATGGCGACGATCGCGCCGGCACCGGCGCAGACGCCCTCGACGGCGGCGACGATCGGCTGCGGGCAGGCGCGCATCTCCTTGACGAGGTCGCCGGTCATCGTCGTGAAGGCATGCAGCTCGGCCGCCTCCATCATCGTCAGCGGCTCGATGATCTCGAAGACGTCGCCGCCGGAGGAGAAATTGCCGCCGGCGCCGGTGATCACCACCGCCTTGACCGCGTCGTCGAAGCGCAGCGCGTGAAAGGTGTCGCGCAGCTCGGCATAGCTTTCGAAGGTGAGCGGGTTCTTTTTCTGCGGCCGGTTCAGCGTCACGGTCGCGATGCCGGCCTCGATCGAGAGCTGGAAGTGCTCCGGCGAAAACGCGTCGAGCGGTGCGGCGATGGCGTTCTGGCGCTTCATCATGTCTTCTCCGGCTTCGTCTCGTCGGGCGCGGAACGGGTCGCCGCGTGCACCGACAGCTTCAGGTCGCCGAGCCGCTGCCACAGCGCCTTCTGCTCCTCGGCGGGCAGCTGGCCGAGGAGTTCGGCCACCCAGTCGCTGTGCGCGCGGGCCATGTCGGCGAAGACGGTGCGGCCGTGCTCGGTGAGGCGCACCAGCGCGGCGCGGCGGTCGCGTTCCGACACCTGACGCTCGATCAGCCCCTCCTGGACGAGGCGCTCGACGAGGCCGGTGACGTTGCCGTTGGAGACCATCATGCGCCGCGACAGCTCGCCGAGCAGGATGCCGTCGGGCGCACGCTCCAGCTGCGCCATCAGGTCGAAGCGGGGCAGCGTCGTGTCGAAGGTCTCGCGCAGCCGCTTGCGGATCTCCGCCTCGATCAGGTTCGCGACGGTCAGCAGCCGCAGCCAGAGCCGCAGCTCGGCACGGTGGTGCTGCGGGCTCTCGCCAACCTTGGACTCGGCGTCGATATGCTCGTGCTCGCGCGGCACGGGGCGGGTGGAACTCATATCTCGCCTCCCGCGACCGCGATCGCCTGCCCGGTGATCGCGCCGGCTTCCGTACCTGCCAGCCAGCGGACGCAGTCGGCGACTTCCTCCGGCCGGATCAGCCGTCCGAGCGGATTGACCCTGGTGAAGTCCTTGAGGAGGTCGTCGCGGCTGCGGCCGGTCTTCTCCTCCAGCCGGTCGAGCGAATCCGCCATCAGCGCCGTGTCCGTATAGCCGGGACAGACGGCGTTGACGGTGATCTCCGCCGCCGCCAGCTCCAGCGCGAAGGCCCGCGTCAGGCCGACGACAGCATGCTTGGCGGCGGTATAGGCGCCGACATAGGCATAGCCCTTCAGCCCCGCCGTCGAGGCGACCGTGACGATCCGGCCGCCGCCCTTCGCCTTCATGCCCGGTACGACCGCGCGAATGGCGGTGAGCACCGGCTCGACGTTCAGCGCCATCATCCGGCGCAGCGCGTCGACGTCGAGGCGCGAGAGCGGGGCGGTCTCGACGCCGCCGGCATTGTTGACGAGGACGTCGACCGGGCCGTTCGTCTCGATCGCCGATGCGATGGCGGCGTGGAGCGATGCGGCGTCGGTCACGTCGGCCGCGATCGCGCCCGCCGCGCCGAGTTCGGCCATCGCGCGGCTCGCGCTCGCCTCGCTGCGGCCGTGCACGGTCACGCGCTCGCCGGCGGCGACGAAGGCGGCCGCGATCGCCTGCCCGATCCCGCGGGAGGAACCGGTGACGAGAACGTGGCGTGGGGCGGGCGACGAGGGCAATGGCGGCATCCGTGACGAGTTCTTTTAATCTTAAACTATTTTTCGGCGGCTCGGCAACCTGTCACCTCGCACAACCGCAAATGCAAGTCGGAAACGGATGGCCGGGCTGTCACCGCGCAGGCGGCACTTGCGGAGCGAGCGCTCCTTCAGCGTCGTTGACGGGGGCGGCCGGGGCAGGCGAGGCGAAGCTCAGCGCGCGTGGGAGAAACGCTTCTCCAGCAGCGAGACCATGCGGACCGCGGGCCACAGGATGATCAGATACATCAGCGCCGCGGCGATCAGGGGCGAGGGGTTTGCCGTCAGCGCCTGGGCGTCGGTCGCCTGCTTCAACAGGTCCGGCATCGCGACGACCGAGGCGAGCGAGGTGTCCTTGGCGATGGCGACGCAGTTGGAGGTGTGGGGCGGCGTCGCGATCTTGAGGGCCTGCGGCAGGATCACCTTCCACAGCACGATCGGGAAATGCATGCCGAGCGCCCGCGCCGCCTCCGTCTGGCCCGGGGGAATCGCCTGAATGCCGGCGCGGAACACCTCGGCCGTGAAGGCCGAGAGCACCAGCGCGAGGGCGAAGACGGCGGAGGCGAAGGAGGAGAGGCGCACGCCGACGAAGGGCAGGGCGTAATAGACCAGCACCAGGACGACGAGGATCGGCAGCGCCCGGAAGATGTCGACGATGCCGACCGCGAGATAGGCGATCGGCTTCGGCGCGTAGAGCCGCAGGATGCAGAGCACGATGCCGCCGATCGTGCCGAGGCAGAGCGTCGTCACCGCGAGGAGCAGGGTGTTCTTCAGCCCGGCGATCAGCATCGGCAGGACCCGGAGCATCACGTCGGTGTTGAAGAAGGTGTCAATGAAGCCCATGGAAGCTCCGAGGATCGCGCCGGGCGGCGGCGGACTTGCGTGTCAGGCGAATGCGGGCGCGGCATCGCCGCGCCCCTTGTCGGTGCGGACCGGGAGCCTGCGGCTCCTGCCCCTCACTGGGCCTTCGGGATCGGCAGGACGTCGACGGTCGACGTGCCCTTGTCCGGCTTCACGCCGAGCCACTTCTCATGCAGCTTCGCCATGGTGCCGTCCTTCTTGATGGCGCTGATCGCGTCATTGACCTTCTGGAGCAGCGGCGAGCCCTTCGGCATCATGATGGCGAAGCGGTCGCCGGTCTGGATGCGCTGGGCGATCTGCAGCTGCGGCAGCTGCTTCATGGCGTACTGGAAGCCGCCGATGTCGCTGATGCCGCCGGCGACGCGCCCGTTCTGCACGTCGAGCAGGAGGTTCTGGAAGGTGTCGTAGCCCTTGTAGTCGCCGAACTGGTACTTGGCCTGGTTCTGCTTGATCCAGGTCTCGCCGGTCGAGGTGGAGAGCGCGCCGACAGGCTTGCCCTTCATGTCGTCGAGCGACTTCACGTTGGAGCCGACCTGGGTGACGAGGGCGAGATCGGAGTCGTAATAGCCCTGCGTGAAGTCCTGGTTCTTCAGCCGGTCGTTGGTGATCGAGACGGTCGAGATCGCCATGTCGATCCGGTGCGAGGCGGTCGCGGCGAACAGCGCCTGGAAGCCGAGATCCTGGAAGTTCACGTCGTCGCCGAGGCGCTTGGCGATCTCCTTGACGAGATCGACCTCAAAGCCCTCGAAGGTGCCGTCCTCCTTCTTCACCTCCCAGGGCGGGTTCGCGGGATAGGCGCCCACCGTCAGCGTGTCGGCCGCCGCCAGACGCGGGGCGGCGGCGAGACCGGCGACGGCGAACCCGAGCGCCAGAACGGCCGTCTTCAATGTCTTCATGTCAGCTTCTCTCTTCCCTTGTCGCGGTTGGCACGGTGGCGACGGTTGCGGAGTGCGATCGTCCTCCGCCGCCATTCAGAAGGCTTGTGCGATCCGTTCGCAAGCCGTCCTGATGCGGGATTCGTCGTTGCAGACGCACATGCGGATGAATTGACGAGAGGCTTCGCCGAACATGTGGCCCGGCGCCAGGCCGACGCGGGCCTCGTTCAGGATCTTCATGCAGAGCTCGCCGGCGCTCGCTTCGCCGTCGACGGAGAAGAAGGCGTACATGCCGCCCTTCGGCGGCTCGGAGAGGACGACGCGGTTGGACCGGCCAAGGATGTCGTGGGCGATATCGAGCCCGGTGCGGCAGCGCCCCACCACCGTGCGGACGAAGTCCTCGCCGCCCTCGAGCGCCGCCAGCGCTCCCGCCTGCACAAAGGGGGCGGTGCCCGAATTCATGTACTGCGTCATCGCGCGTACGGCCGGCGCGACGCTCGCAGGATGATTCAGCCAGCCGATGCGCCAGCCGGTCATCGCCCACGACTTCGAGAAGCCGTTGACGCAGAGGACGAGGTCTTCGTCCTCGGCGATCGCCATTATCGAGGGCGCGCAGGCACCGTCGAAATAGAGCCGGTTGTACATCTCGTCGGAGACGATCCAGACGCCCGTGCGCCGGCTGAAGTCGAGGAGCGCGGCGAGCTCGTCGGTGCTGGCGGTCCAGCCGGTGGGATTGGCGGGCGTCGAGAAGACGATGGCGCGGGTGCGGGCGTCGCAGCGGTCGAACAGGGCGTCGAGGTCCAGCCGCCAGGCGCCATCCCGATGCTCCAGCGAATAGGGCCGTGCCTCGGCGCCGTGGAGATGGATGGCGTGGCGGATGTTCGGCCACTGCGGCTCTATGTAAACGGCGTTGTCGCCGGTCTGAAGGATCAGTTCCAGCCCGAGGAAGAGCGAATGCATGCCGCCGGGCGCGACCGTCGAGCGGGTGGTGGCGATCTCGCGGCCGTGCAGCGACGACTGGTAGCGGGCGAGCGCCTGCGCGAGGTCCGGCCGGCCGCCCATTTCCGGCACGTAGAAGGTCTCGCCGGCATCGAGGCTCGCCTTGGCGGCGTCGCGGATGAACTGCGGCGTGACGAGGTCGCTCTCGCCGTACCAGAGCGTGATGACGCCCTCCAGCGCCCGCGCCCGCTCGGCGAGGAGCGCGATGTTCTCCGTCTCGAGGTCCGCGACCTGTCCGCGCACATGCGCCAGGGCGCTCCCCGGCTGCAGCATCGTCCGCTTCATTCTTCCCCCTCGCGGCAGTTCTCGGCCGCTCCGCCGCAGTCGCTCCCGCACGGAAAACGAGACTGCAGGCCGTTCTTGTTGCCTCAGCGCGGCCGGGCTTCCGGCCGCCGCTCCCGCTGGACGCGGGTCAGCCTTCCCGACTACTCCGCAGCCGCCGGCCTGGCCTCGCCGTCGCCGGCGAAGGACGCGACCGTCTTCAGCGCGCCGTCCAGCACGACGCCCTTCTCGTCCTTCAGCGCCGCCTCGCGGAGCCGCCGCAGCCAGTCGGCCGCGTCGGCGCGCCCCTGAAGCATCGGCAAAGCGGAGAGCACGCGGTCGAATTTCGACAGCCCCCGTGCGTGGGTGTCGCTGTAGCCCTTGATCAGCCGTCGGCAGGCCAGGATCTCGACGGCGAGCGCGTAGTCCCGCGCGGCCGTCGTCAGTGCCAGGCGGTACCAGTCGTCGACATGCGCCATCTCGACCTGATGACGCAGCAGGCTGCGACGGAAACGGCGCAGGCCGCCGATCGCCCAGAGCAGGCCGAAGCCGACCATTGAATCGGTGCGGATATGCCGGCCCCTGTTCAGCCGCCGGTCGAGCCATCCCGCGACGTCGGGCCGGGCTTCGATCCAGCGTCCCATGCCAGCCGGCATCGTCCCGCAGAACTCTTCGATCCGCGGATGGAAGTATTCGGTCACATGCAGGACGGCTTCGTCGTCGACGCCGACTTCGCGGCGCACGCGCGCCGAGCGGCTGGAGCGGGTCTTCAGGTCGGCGACGCGGATGATGTCGTCATAGGCGAAGGCGTTGGCGAGATACTTGGCCGCGGCCTGCGAGAGGGCAAAGCCGTGCGCGGCGTCGTCCTTCGCCAGCGCCTCGCCCAGGCGATCCAGGTATTCGCCGCCATAGGCGAGATCCTGGTAGTCGACGACCTTGCGCAGGCCCGCATGCGCCATCGACCGGACCGGCGTGGGCAGGGCGTCCACCCGCGCTTCCAGCCGCCGCCATTCGGCGAGGAGTTCGTCATCGCCGACCGGGCCCGCCGCGGCCGCGGCCGCGGCCACTGCGCCTGCGTCGCTGTCCTCGCTCTCCGGCTGGCCGCCGAGCGGCAGCGGCGCGTCGGGGGTGCGTTCCACCGCCGGCGTTTCGGGCGCGCCGGCGGACGCGCCGCTCCCCGAAGAGCCCTGACGCCGCGCCGCCTCGTCGCAGGCCGCGGAAAAGGCCCGCAGGCTCGCCTCGACGCCGCGCCCCGAGGCCCTGATCGTCGCCTCGAAGCTGTCGCGTGGGAACGGCAGCACGCCGGAGCCGGCGAGCGCGCCGAAGAGGCTCGCCGAGATGACCGAGCCGGCCTCGACCGCCATCTTCTCCATGTCGAAGCAGACGAAGGCCTTGGCGGCCTTCAGCGCCGCGGTCTCGACGTCCGGTGCCGAGGCGCGCCCGTCGCCGGGCACGATCTTCTCCGACACCGCCGCGATGCGATGCGCCGAGGCGATCAGCGTCGTGCGGTTCGGCGTCACGAAGCCGCGCAGGATGGCGCGCCCCGCCTCCATCAGCTCGGCGGCGATCAACACGTCGACGTCGCCGGGCGAGGGCGACAGCGAGAACACCGGCTGGCGGCCGCGGTCCGGGCACATCTCGATGTAGTAGATCGTCGCGCCGGTGCGCTGGGCGACGCCCGCCACCGAGGTCGACTGGGCGCGGTAGCCGTTCCGCTCGGCGACCGCGACGACCCAGTCGGTGAGGACGCCGCCGCCCTGGCCGCCGACTGCGAGGATCGCGACGCTGAGGATACTGTCGGACAGCTCCGAGCCCGGGCGGTGGTCGAGGGCGACGGTCATGCGGCGGCTCCCGAAAAGGTCAGGCGCTTCTTCTCGCGGCGCTGCTGCAGCCAGTCGATCACCCGCCGGCTCATCCTTGCGGAAAAGCGCTCGGCCGATGTCGGATTGTGGACGGTGTCGGCGCGGTAGAAGGACGGGCAGAGGACGGCGGCGTCCGCCACCTCGCCGCAATTGCCGCAACCGACGCAGGTGTGATCGATATGGGCAACCGGATCGTCGCGCAGCGGATCGTCGAGCGTCTTCACCGACAGCGACGGACAGCCGGAGAGGCGCATGCAGGCGTGATCGCCCGTGCACACGTCCTCGTCGACGCCGAAGCGGGGCTTCACCACGCGCGCGCCGTCCTTCACCGCCTTGGCGAGGAGAGGCTTCTCGCGGCGCTGGCGGTTCAGCATGCATTCCGACGAGGCGACGATGACCTTCGGCCCCTTTTCCTCGGTCGTCAGCGCCTCCTTCAGCGTCGCCTGCATCTTCGTCACGTCGTAGGTCCGATCGAGATGCCGGACCCATTTGACGCCCATGCCCTTCACCGCTTCGGTGATCGGATGCTTGGTCGACTTCGACTTGTTGGTGGCGCGGGACGAGAGGATGTCCTGTCCCCCGGTCGCCGCCGAATAATAGTTGTCGACGATGACGATGACGCTGTCGTTCTGGTTGAACACGGCGTTGCCGACCGAGGAGGTCAGGCCATTGTGCCAGAAGCCGCCGTCGCCGACGAAGGAGATCGAGCGGCGCTTGGCGTCCGGCGAGTTGAAGGCGGAAGCGGAGGCGGGGCCGAGGCCGTAGCCCATGGTCGTCGCGCCGAGCTCGAAGGGCGGCATGATCGAGAACAGGTGGCAGCCGATGTCGGAAGCGATGTGGTGCGGGCCGAGTTCGTTCTCGACGAGCTTGGTCGCGGCGAAGATCGGCCGCTCGGGGCAGCCGGTGCAGAAGCCGGGCGGGCGGCCCGGGACGACCTTGGCGAGCTCCGGCAGATCGACCGGGCTCTCCTCCGGCCGGTTCGGCGCGCGGATCGCGTCGGGCAGCATCTCCGGCGCGTGGTCGCGCAGGAAGCCGCCGATCCCGTCGAGCATGACCTGACCGGTATATTCGCCGGCGACCGGCAGATAGCCCTTGCCGAGCAGACGCGTCGTGCCGCCGTTCTTGTAGAGGAGGGCGCCGAAGGCTTGCTCGATATAGTTCGGCTGGCCTTCCTCGATGACGAGGACGGCGTCCTTGCCCTCGCAGAACTCCAGGAACTCGTCGTCGATCAGCGGGTAGACGGCGTTGAGGACGTAGAGCGGCACCTCGGTGTCGCCGTAGATGTCGGCAAGGCCGAGCCGCTGCAGCGCACGGATGACGCCGTTGTACATGCCGCCCTGCATCACGAGGCCGATCTTGCCGGTGCTGGCGCCGAAGATCTCGTTGATCTGGCGCGACTTGATGAAGTCGACGGCCGCCGGCCAGCGCTTCTCGACCTTCTCCTTCTCATGGTTGAAGGAGGCCGGCGGCAGGACGATGCGGCCGGTGTCGCGGCGCGGGTTCTCCAGCGCGTCGGCGACGGTCATCGGTGGGCGCACATTGTCCTTGGCGACGAACTTGCCGTGGACATGGCAGCACTTGATGCGCACCTGCAGCATCACCGGCGTGTTCGAGGCCTCCGACAGCTCGAAGCCGTCTTCGACCGCCTTGACGATCGACGGCAGGTTCGGCCGTGGGTCGAGCAGCCACACCTGGCTCTTCATCGCAAACGCGTGGCTGCGCTCCTGCATGATCGAGGAGCCCTCGCCATAGTCCTCGCCGACGATGATCAGCGCGCCGCCGGTGACGCCGCCGGAGGCAAGGTTCGCGAGCGCATCCGAGGCGACGTTGGTGCCGACGGTGGACTTGTAGGTGCAGGCGCCGCGGATCGGATAGTGCACGGAAGCGGCAAGCATCGCCGTTGCCGTCGCCTCCGAGGCGGAGGCTTCGAAATGCACGCCGAGTTCGCCGAGGATGTCCTGCGCGTCGGCGAGGACGTCCATCAGATGGCTGATCGGCGCGCCCTGATAGCCGCCGACATAGCCGACACCGCACTGGAGCAGCGCCTTGGTGATGGCGAGGATGCCTTCGCCGGAGAATTCCTCGCCTGCGCCGAGCCGAAGCTTCTGCACTTCCTTGGCGAACGATCGCTCAGCCATGCCGCCGCTCCTTCATCATCTCGGTCTCGGAAGAAAAGTCATTTGGCCGGGTCGCGCGTCGACCAGAGCACCGTCTCGGCGCCCTTCTCGTAGGCCATGCCGTGCGGGTAGCTGATCGCCTCCAGCTGCAGGCCCCAAGGCGCGAAGAAGTAGAGGATCGACTGTCCGGCCGCCGGACCCTCTTCGATCGGCACCGGGCCCATCATCGTCTTCACCTTGTGGGCGTCGAAGAAAGCCTTCGCCGCCTGGATGTCGTCGACATAGAAGGCGAGGTGGTGCCCGCCGATGTCGCTGTTCTTCGGTTCGCTCTTCGCCTGGTCCGGCGCGGTGTACTGGAACAGTTCGATGTTGCTGCCGTGGCCGCAGCGCACCAGCGTGATCTTCTCGATGACGGCCCGCGGATCGACGTTGACGAGGTCGTGCATGAACGTGCCCTTGTCGTCGCGGAAGGGCCCGAAGGACATCGCCTTCTGGCAGCCGAGAACGCCGGTGAAGAAAGCCTCGGCCTCGGCGATGTCCGGCACCGTGATGCCGACATGGTCGATGCCGCGCATGCCGGGCAGCGTGTCGGCCGCGGCGGCCTGACCGGCGAAGGCGCAGGCCGCGGTGCCGGCAGCGAGGAAGCCGGCGGCGGCGTGGCGGATGATCCGATCGAGCATTTCGAAGAATCCTCTCAGAAATCGTGCTGCCGGACGTTGCGCAACACCTTCTGCAGCACGGCCACGAAGGCTGCGTATTCCGCCTCGTCGACGCCTCCGAACATCCGCTCGAAGGCCGAGCGCATCACCGGCCAGACCGTCTCGAACAGCGCGCGGCCCTTCTCGGTCAGGTAGATCCGCCGGACGCGGTTGTCGGAGGTCTCCGTCTCGCGTCGCAGCAGCCCTTGCCCTTCCATCGCGTCGAGCGTCCGGCTCATGGTCGACTGCTCGATCACCGCGTAGACGGCGACCTCGTTGATCGTCAGTCCGTCGATGGCGGAGAGAATGGCGAGCGTGCGCATCTGCGGCGTCGTCAGCCCGTGTGCCTTCAGATCGTCGCGCAGCGTCGCGTTGTACCGCCCCATGATGCGGTTCATCAGATACGGCGCGAACTGCTGCAGGCCGATCTCGCCGAGCGCGTAGGATCTGCCGTCCGCCGCCCGCGGGACGTCGTCCATCACCTCACCACCTTCGCGAACCTGCGGCGGGCACCGCCGCCGGCGCCTTCCCGCCGCGCGGCACCCCGTCTCGCGCGGCGCATCCGTTTCCTGTCCGCGTCACTGCTTCGGCACGAGCGCCAGCGCGCGGATGGGGCTGCCGGTGCCGTGCTCGATCTTCAGCGGCGCCGCGATCAGGATCGCCCCCTTCGGCGGCAGCTTGTCGAGGTTGCAGAGGCTCGCGAGGCCGTAGCGGTTGTTCTTGTGCATCAGGTTGTGGGCCGGGAAGGGGATCTCCATGCCCGCCGCCTGGCCGGCGTCGGTGCCGATGCACTGCGTGCCCCAGCCGATCGCATCCTTGTCGATGATGTACTGGATGCAGTCGACCGTCGGGCCGGGCGAATGCGGCCCGGTAGCGTCGGCGTTGAGGAAGGTCTCCTCCGAGCCGTTGCGCCGATCCCAGTCGGTGCGCATGACCACCCATTCGCCCGGCTTGATCTCGCCGTGCTCGGCCTCCCAGGCTTTTACGTCCTCAGCCGTCAGGAGGTAGTCGGGGTTCTCGGCCGACTTGGCGGAGCAGTCGATGACGTTGACCGGAGCGACGAAGTTCTTGACCGGGATCGAGTCGGTGGCGCCGTCCGGATAGTCCTTGCCGGTGATCCAGTGGTGCGGGGCGTCGAAATGCGTGCCGGAGTGCTCGCCGACCTTCAGCCAGTTCCACGCCCACCACGGGCCGTTCTTGTCGTATTCAGAGATCTTGTGGATCTCGATCTTCGGCGTGTCGACGGCGAGCTCCGGCGGCAGCTTCAGAAGCGGTGTATCCGGCCCGAGCACCGCGCTGAGGTCGACGATCTCGACCCCGCCCGACAAGAGCATCTCCGCCAACCCTGCTAGACCCTGCGAACCCGCCATCCCGGCCTCCCGTCAACTGCCCCATACGAGGGCGCCTGAGTTACCTGCACGCTATCGCGCCAAATATGCAGATGCAAGTATTCCGGCAGAGTCTTTCGATGCTGCACCGCCCCTGCGCAGAATGATCATCAAATGAGCGCCCTCTGTCGAAATTTGCGGCGAAAACGACTGCAGTGCAGCAAGATCTGCGCAAGTGCAGCATCGGGTGGTTTTCTATCCGACCTCGCGTCATCGCTGCTTCTCGCGACGGTGTCGGTCGGCTATCGTATGCAGATGGATATAGTTTGAGGGGGCGCCGCCTGCTGGGGCGCCGCCGCATCGGAAGGACAGGGCCGTGGACATGCCGGTGGAAGATCTTTTGAGCGATCGGCTCGACCCCGCGATCGTCGTGTCGGGAGAAGCGATTCCGGAGCGCTTCCGGCACGACTGGAGCGGCCAGAAGCCGGTGCGCCCGCTCGCCCTCATCCGGCCGCGCAGCACCGAGGAAGTTTCGGCGACGCTGGCGCTGTGTCATGAGGCCGGGATCGGCGTCGTGCCGCAGGGCGGGCTGACCGGGCTTGCCGGCGGTGCGCATCCGGTCGAGGGCTGCGTCGCCCTGTCGCTGGAGCGGCTGAACCGGATCGAGGAGGTCGATCCCGCCATGGCGACGATGACCGCCGGGGCCGGCGTGGTGCTGCAGACCGCGCAGGCCGCGGCGGAGGAGGCGGGCCTGTTCCTCGCCCTCGATCTCGGCGCGCGCGGCTCCTGCACCGTCGGCGGCGTCCTGTCGACCAATGCCGGCGGAAACCGGGTCATCCGCTACGGGATGGCGCGCGAGCATGTGCTCGGTCTCGAAGTCGTCCTGGCGGACGGCACGGTCGTCACCTCGCTGAACAAGATGCTGAAGGACAATGCCGGCTACGACTCCAAGCAGCTGTTCATCGGCTCAGAGGGTACGCTCGGCGTGATCACGCGCGCGGTCCTGCGCCTGCAGCCGCGGCCGACCTTCTCGACCAGCGCCCTGTGCGGCTGCCGCGACTTCGCCGCCGCGCTGTCGCTCCTGAAAGCGGCGCGCGCCTGCCTCGGCCCGTCGCTGACGTCGTTCGAGGTGATGTGGCCGAGCTTCTATCACTTCATGGGCGACAGCCTGCCATCGCTGCCGCAGCCGCTGCGCGGCCGCCACGGTCTCTATGTGCTGATCGAGGTCAGCGGCTTCGACGCCGAACGCGATGCCGAGCGTCTGGAGACGCTGCTCGGCGAGAGGCTGGAGGCGGGCGAGGTGGAGGACGCTGTGCTGGCGGCCTCCGGCAAGGACGTCGCCGCGCTGTGGGCGATCCGCGAGAGCGTGTCGGAATATTCGAAGGTGCTCGGGCCCGTGGCGGCCTTCGACGTCGGCCTGCCCTCGCATGTCACGGGGTCCGTCGTCGAACGCCTGGAAGCCGCCATGGCGGAGCGGTGGCCGGACGCGATCGCGCTGTCATACGGCCATGTCGGCGACAGCAACCTGCACTTCGTCGCGCACGTCCCTTCGGCCGGCGCCGTGCAGCCGAGCGCCGAGATCTCTGCGCTCGTCTACGGCACGGTGCGGGCGGCCGGTGGCACGATCTCGGCCGAGCACGGGATCGGGACGCTGAAGCGCGATTACCTTCCCTATTCGCGCTCATCCGCCGAACTCGACCTGATGCGGCGGATGAAGACGGCGCTCGATCCGAGGGGCATCCTCAACCCGGGCAAGGTTCTGGGATAGACGAGGACCGTCCGGACCAGCGGGCGGACGAGGCATCCTGCCCCGTCGTCGCTGCGGCGGGCGGCGGAAGGCCGGGAGCGCTTCCGGACGGAACCGCCGCTCCGGGCGCGCCTGCCTCATCGGCCTGCGAGTTCCCGGGCGAGCATGTATCCCGAGCCGGCGCCGAGCCCGCCGCCGGGCCAGGTCGAGGCGCCGATGAGGTAGAGCCTTTCGACCGGCGTGCGCCAGCGCGCCCAGCCCGGCATCGGCCGAAACAGGAAGTTCTGCGACAGGTGATGGCTGCCGGCGATGCTGTCGCCGCCGACGAGGTTGGGGTTGCGCCGTTCCAGATCGGCCGGCGTCTCGACATATCGCCCGAGGATCTTCGTCCGGGTGCCCGGAGCATAGGCCTCGATGATGTCGATCACCCGGTCGGCATAGGCCTCGCCCGCCTCGGCCCAATCTGTCGCCGCGATCGTGCCCGCCGCATCGCCCCGGATAATCCCCGGCACCATGCGCACCTGGACCCAGAGCGTGTGCTGCCCTGCCGGTGCGCGCGACGGATCGACGGCGGTCTGCTGGCCGACGACGATGAGCGGCGCCGTCGGCAACAGCCCCGCCATCGCCTGCGCATAGGCGACCGCCATCATGTCGAGGTCCGGCGCGAGGTGAACATAGAGGAAGCGCTTCAGCCCTTCGCCCGCCGACCAGTCGGGGAGGGCGGACAGCGCGAGGTGGATCATCATCGTGCCCGGCCCGTGCCGAAATTTCCGCGCGCCGCTGTCGAAGCCGGCGTCGCCGCTGCCATTGGAATCCCCCAGCAGCCGGTCGACCAGCGCACCCGGTGCCACCCCGGCGACGACTGCGCGCTTCGCCGCAACCTCGGTGCCGTCGGCGAGCCGGATTCCGTCGGCCTTGCCGAAGCGGTGGCGGATGGCGGTCACCTCGGCGCCGGTCGCGACCCGCCCCCCCAGTTCCGCGATCCGCGCGACCATCGCCCGGATGATCGTGTCGGCGCCGCCCTTGCCGATGACCATGCCGTTCGCCTGGTCGGCCATGCCTTCGAGATAGGGAAAGAGGGCGCCGCCGGCGATGTCCGGCGCGAAGTCGAGATGCATGCCCCAGGCGGCGAGCGCGGCGCGAATCTCCGGCGCCTCGAATTCGCGCTCGAGGAACTCGCGCGGCGAGGCGGTGAGCAGCCGCGCGAGGTCGAGGCTGCCGCGAGCCCCCTTCGCCCGCCAGGCCGTCCACCCGAGGCGCCCCAGCGAGCGCCAGGACATCGGCGATCCGAGCAGGCCGAAGAGATGCGGCGCCTCGGCCGGAAACGTCGCGAACATCGCGCGCCAGCGCTCGCCGTCGGCGGCCGACAGAGCGGCGGCGCGCGCGGCGGTCTTCTCGATGTCCTTCGAGACGCCGAACCAGCGGCCGGACGGGGTCGGCGAGGCGAAGCAGTCCTCGGCGGGAACCAGGGCGAGGCCGTGGCCGGCGAGCGCGGCTCCGTGCTCGGCAAAAAAGGGCGAGCCGGCGAAGAGGCCGAGATTGGTCGCGTAGAGATCGTGGCGGAAGCCGGGAAGCGTCGCCTCCTCGGTGCGGCAGGCGCCGCCGGCGGTCTCGTTCTTCTCGAAGACGCCGACGGACCAGCCCCTGGAGGCGAGATGGACGGCAGCGGCGAGCGCATTATGGCCCGCTCCCACGAAGACCGCGTCGTATTCCTCAGCCATCGGCGTCTCCCGGCACGCTGGCGCGGCGCTCCAGCGCGCCCGCTCCTGCCAGATTATTTTAAGCTTAGACATTTGCAATCGCATCCGCCGCCCATAGGCTGCTTCCGGGGCGCGCGGCCGGACAGTTCGCGCCGCCGCCGCGGGCATTCGGACGGGAGCGAACGTCATGGCCGTCGACTACGTGATCGTTGGGTCGGGGATCAACGGGCTGACCTGCGCGGCCCTTCTCGCCAAGAAGGGCAAGAGCGTTGTCGTGCTCGAGCGCGAGGCCGTCGCCGGCGGCTGCATGCGCACCGAGGAGATCACCGTCCCCGGCTTCCGCCACGACGTGATGGCGGCGACCTTCGTGCTCTTCGTCACATCGCCGGCCTTCGCCGAACTCGGCTCCGATCTCGCCCGCCACGGGCTGGACTTCGCCAATAGCTCGCACCCGACCGCCGTGCTCCTCCCGGATGGCCGCAGCCTCGCGCTGGCGACCGACCGGGAGGAGAACGTCGCGCGCCTCGACCATCTCGCACCCGGTGAGGGCGATCGCTATCGCCGCGAGATGGAAGCCGTCGAGCGGGACGCCGGCCTCCTGTTCGGCCTGCTCGGCAGCGCGCTGTGGACTCTGCCGACCGCGAGCCTTCTCCTCGGCGAGGCGCGGCGCCGCGGCCCGCGCGCGCTTCTTGCCCGGCTGGGCGAGGCGCTGCGGCCCGGCCGGGCCTGGCTGGAGAACCGCTTCGAGTCGGAGCTGACCCGCGCGCTTCTGGCGCCCTGGGTTCTGCACGCCGGTCTCGGGCCGGAAAGCGCCTTTTCCGGCGAGATGGCGCGGATCATCGCCTTTGCGCTCGAAGCCGCCGGCGCGCCGGTGGTGGTGGGCGGTGCTGGCCGCGCAGTCGAGGCCTTCGAAGGACTGATCCGCGAACATGGCGGCGTCATCAGGACGGGCACCGACGTCGCCGAAATCTGCATCTCCGGGCGGCGCGCCACCGGCGTGAGGCTGACCGACGGCACCATCGTTGAGGCGCGGGAGGGCGTCGTCTGCTCGGTGACCCCCACCCAGCTCTACGAGAGACTGCTGCCGGCGGGGGCGGCGGATGCCGCCACGCGGGACGCCGCCGCCGCATTCCGATACGGCAAGGGCGACATGCAGATCCACTACGCCCTGAAGCATCCGCCGCGATGGAAGGCCGAGGGTCTCGGCCATGTCGCCCTGATCCATCTGACGCCCGGTCTCGACGGCGTCTCGAAGGCGGTCAACGAGTGCGAGCGCGGCATGCTGCCGGAGACGCCGACGATCTGCGTCGGCCAGCCGCATGCGCTCGATCCGTCGCGCTGCCCGGAGGGCGCGGCCATCCTGTGGCTGCAGCTCCCGGAGGCGCCGCGGCAGGTCAGGGGCGATGCCGCCGGAGCGATCGCGGTGCCGGCCGACGGGCGCTGGACGGCCGACCTGCGCGAAGCCTATGCCGACCGGATCGAGGCGATCCTGGCGAACCACATCGACGGCTTCGCGGAAAGCGTCATCGCCCGGAAGGCCTATTCGCCGGCCGATCTCGAAGCGATGAACATCAATCTCGTCGGCGGCGATCCCTATGGCGGCTCGGCCGCGCTCGACCAGTTCTTCGTCTGGCGGCCGTTCGCCCATTCGCGCAATCACGCGACCGGCGTCAAGGGCCTCTACCACATCGGCGCCTCGACCCATCCAGGTCCCGGCCTCGCCGGCGGGTCGGGCTTCGCGCTGGCCAGACAGCTGCGCTGAAGAAGCCGATCCGCCCGGACGGCCGACTTCGTGCAGGCGGAACAGGGCGAGGCATGAGAGCTAAGCCGCCTGGCAGGCAGCCGTGCAGCGGAGAAACTGCGGTTCGGAACGTGAGGTTGTCATGCCACGGGCCGGGCACAGCCTCCGATCAAATGACCGCGGCGCGCGATTGTTCACCGACCCAGAGATTTCTGATCGTCCCGGGACGTAGGTAACTCTGCGGACCGCATACATGGGTAGCGTTTTTCCCCTTGGCGGCGACCCGGACCTTCTCGGAGATTGGCGATGACCGCCAGCGTCACCGCCGGCCCCCGCTGTCGGACGTCTGTCCGGTTGCAGGACAGGCTGAGCCTTTCGGTGCGGCAGAAAGAGTGCAAGTACGCGCGTTCAGGGCGTGTGCTGCAGAGCAGAGGCCTCATAGTCCGGCAGGCCCTCGTCGATCTCATGCATAATTTCATCTCTCGGGTTCGCGTCGGGCAATGCAGGACGTTCCTCCGGATTTCAGGTCGCCGAAGCATTGCGGCTCCTGCGGCTCTCCGACACCGCAATCCTACGGCAGCCTGCTGAGGCACCGAACCACATGCTCGCGAGCGCGGCTCTCGTCCGGCTCGCGCTTCACTGATCAGTGATATGTTCAGGAGCGTTGGAGAAGCGTGGAGTGCAAATGCAGACGTGCGATCCCGGGCGAATGGTACGCCCAAGGGGAATCGAACCCCTCTCTCCACCGTGAAAGGGTGGCGTCCTAACCGATAGACGATGGGCGCAGCGCCCGGGCTGTATAGGGTGCTTCCGCCGCTATCGCAACCCGCTTCTGGCGACGCACCGGAAAAAGTGCCGCGGCAGCCCGCAGAGGACGTGCAGGGGCATCCTCCGCCGATCATGAGGAAGCCCAGCGGTACGCCACGCCGGGACGTGGCTCTCTCTCGCCGTCAGGCCGTCGCCCTCGCGGCGGGGCTTTCCCGTCGACAAGCGATTCGCGGACAGGCGGCGCATCCGGCTCGGCTTCTCCGGCCGGTCCCAGCCCGGGAACCGTGCCACATCGCCCGTGCGCGCCGCTGCGTTGCCGTGCTCGTGGCGCATCACTCGACGACGTCGACCCGCTTGACAATGACGCGGCGATAGGAACAGATAGAGAACAGAGAACATTTGGAGAACGACAGATGTCCGAATTCGCCAAGGACTGCCTCTCGCTGATCGCCGTCTCCGGCTTCGTCTACGCCTTCAGCCTGATCGTCTGCGTGATCTGACGCGGCGCCGCCTCCTTGGAAAAACCTGGGGAGCACACCGCTGCGGCCTTACGAAGGGCGGGCGGGGAAGCTATTCCGGCAGGCTGATGCCGGGGCCGTGACGGTTCGCCCCGGTCTCCAGGTCTGATGCCGTCGGGCTTTGCTCGGCGCAGAACGATCGGGACGGATTCAGCGGGCGGATGCTTCGGCATCCTCGCCCACTGGAGCAGGCGAGGAGTGATGTGATGGATGCGCCGGTGACGAATGAGCCGAAGTTCGTTCATCTGAGGGTTCACAGCGCCTTCTCGCTCCTCGAGGGCGCGCTGCGGCTCGACCAGATCATCAAGTTCGCGGCCTCCGACGGCGCTCCGGCGATCGGCATCGCCGATACCAACAACCTCTTCGGGGCACTCGAGTTCTCCGAGAAGGCAGCGAAGGCCGGCATCCAGCCGATCATCGGCTGCCAGGTCGAGGTGGAGTTCGGCGACGGCGAATCGTCGGGGCGGGGCGGGCGCGGCGGCCTGCCGGGTTCCGCGCCGGTCGTTCTGATCGCGGCCAGCGACGCCGGCTATGCCAATCTCGTCGAGATCGTCTCGCTGTCCTATCTCGGCCATCCCGACAATCCGCGCCCGCACGCTCCGGTGGACTGGCTCCGCCGCCACGCCGAGGGCATCATCGCCCTCAGCGGCGGGCCGCTCGGGCCGATCGGGCTGGCGATCGCGGCCGACCGGCCGGCGATCGCGCGCGCCCGGCTGGAAACGCTGCAGGAGATCTTCGGCGACCGGCTCTATGTCGAACTGCAGCGGCAGGAGGGGCACAGCCTGCGGGTCGAGGCGGAGACCGTCGGCCTCGCCTACGACATGGGGCTGCCGCTGGTCGCGACGAACGAGCCGTTCTTCTTCTGTCCGGACGATTTCGAGGCGCATGACGCGCTGCTCGCCGTCGCCGGCAACCGGCTGGTCAGCCAGGAGGACCGCCGGCGCCTGTCGCGCGACCACTGCCTGAAGTCGCAGGACGAGATGGCGGCGCTCTTCGCCGACCTGCCGGAGGCGCTGGGGAACACCGTCGAGATCGCCCGGCGCTGTTCCTATCGGCCGCGGACCCGGGCGCCGATCCTGCCGCGCTTCGCCGGCGCCGACGCCGATCCGGTCGAAGCCGAGCGGGCGGAGGCGGCGGAGCTGCGGCGCCAGGCGATCGAGGGTCTGGAGCTAAGGCTGCAGAGGCTCGGCATGGCGCCGGGGCGGACCGAGGAGGAATATCGCGAGCGCCTCGACTTCGAGCTCGGCATCATCGAGCGGATGAAATTTCCGGGCTACTTCCTGATCGTCTCGGACTTCATCAAATGGGCCAAGGCGCAAGGAATTCCGGTCGGCCCCGGCCGCGGCTCGGGCGCCGGCTCGCTGGTCGCCTACTCGCTGACGATCACCGACCTCGATCCCTTGCGCTTCTCGCTACTGTTCGAGCGCTTCCTCAATCCCGAGCGCGTCTCGATGCCGGACTTCGACATCGACTTCTGCCAGGACCGGCGCGAGGAGGTGATCCGCTACGTCCAGGGCAAATACGGGCGCGAGCAGGTCGGCCAGATCATCACCTTCGGAACGCTGCAGGCACGGGCCGTGCTGCGCGACGTCGGCCGGGTCCTCGAAATGTCCTATGGCCAGGTGGACAAGCTCTGCAAGCTGGTGCCGCAGAACCCGGCGAACCCGGTGACGCTCGCCAAGGCGCTGGAGGAGGAGCCGCGGCTCGCGGAGGCGCGGCAGTCGGAGGAGGTCGTCGACCGGCTGATCTCGATCGCGCTGAAGCTCGAAGGCCTTTATCGCCACGCCTCGACCCATGCCGCCGGCATCGTCATCGGCGACCGGCCGTTGTCGCAGCTCGTGCCGATGTATCGCGATCCGCGCTCCGACATGCCGGTCACCCAGTTCAACATGAAGTGGGTCGAGCCGGCGGGCCTCGTCAAGTTTGACTTCCTCGGCCTGAAGACGCTGACGACCCTCAAGACCGCGGTCGACCTCATCGCCCGCAAGGGCGTCGATATCGACCTCTCGGCGCTGCCGCTCGACGACAAGAAGACCTACGACATGCTGACCCGCGGCGAGACCGTCGGCGTGTTCCAGGTGGAATCGGTCGGCATGCGCAAGGCGCTGATCGGCATGCGGCCGGACTGCCTGGAGGACATCATCGCGCTGGTGGCCCTCTATCGCCCCGGTCCGATGGAGAACATCCCGACCTACAACGCCCGCAAGCACGGCGAGGAGGAGCCGGACTTCATCCATCCGATGATCGCGCCGATCCTGAAGGAGACGCAGGGCGTCATCATCTATCAGGAGCAGGTGATGCAGATCGCCCAGGTCCTGTCGGGCTATTCGCTCGGCGAGGCCGACATGCTCCGCCGTGCGATGGGCAAGAAGATCCGCGCCGAGATGGACAAGCAGCGGGTCCGCTTCGTCGACGGCGCCCTGAAGAACGGCCTCGACAAGGCGCAGGCGAACATGATCTTCGATCTGCTCGCCAAGTTCGCCGACTACGGCTTCAACAAGTCGCACGCCGCCTGCTACGCGCTGGTCGCTTACCAGACGGCCTATCTCAAGGCGAACCACCCGGTCGAATTCCTCGCCGCGTCGATGACGCTCGACGCCGGCAACACCGACAAGCTCAACGACTTCCGCACCGACGCCCTGCGCCTCGGCATCGAGGTCGTCCCGCCCTCGGTGCAGACCTCCTACAAGGCCTTCGAGGTCGGCGAGAACCGCATCTACTACGCGCTCGCCGCCATCAAAGGCGTCGGGGAGCAGGCGGTCGAGCACATCGTCGAGCGGCGCGGCGACAAGCCGTTCGCCTCGCTCGAGGATTTCTGCGCCCGCATCGATCCGAAGATCGTCAACAAGCGCACGCTGGAATTCCTCATCACCTCGGGCGCACTCGACTGCTTCGGCCACGACCGGGCGCTGCTGCTTGCCAATATCGAGCGCCTGTCCGGCTACGCGCTGCGGATCCACGAGGGGCGCACGTCCGGGCAGGACGACATGTTCTCGAGCGCCGGCGGGGCGCCGGAGCCGCTGAAGCTCAACCCGGCGCCGCTCTGGACCGCGTCCGAGAAGCTGCTGCGCGAGTTCCAGGCGGTGGGCTTCTATCTCTCGGCGCATCCGCTCGACGAGTACAAGGCGACGCTGAAGCGGCTGAACGTCAGGACGCATGCCGAGGTCGTCGCCAGCGTGAAGAGCGGCGCCAGCGCCGCCAAGCTGGCGGGCACGGTCACGGCGCGGCAGGAGCGCAAGACGCGCACCGGCGGCAAGATCGGCATCGTGCAGCTGTCCGACCCGTCCGGCCAGTACGAGGTCGTCCTGTTCTCGGAGACGCTCTATGCCTGCCGCGACATGCTGGAGCCGGGCGCGTCGGTGATCGTGTCGGTTTCGGCGGAGGAACGGCCGGAAGGCATCTCGTTCCGGGTGCAGGCGGTGCAGTCGCTGGAGGACGAGGCGGTGCGCATGCAGAAGGCGCTGCGGGTCTTCATGCGCGACGCCTCGCCGCTGAAGGCCTTCCGCAGCCAGCTGTCCGCGGACGGCGACAGCGAGGTGTCGCTGGTGCTGGTGCGCGACGACGGGGAGCGCGAGGTGGAGATCACGCTGCCGGGCAGGTACCGGGTCTCGCCGCAGATGGCGAGTGCGGTGAAGGCGGCCCCGGGCGTGCTCGAGGTCGAACTCTCGTAGCGCCGCAGGAGCGCCGGACCGCTTGAAGGAAGACGGACGGGCGCGGGCCTGGCCGGTCAGCGCGGGCGGGGACGCGGGTCTTCGCCGTCCTGCGCCGGTCGGTCGGGGCCGCCGCGGCCGCGATGGCCGAAGGTGATGCCGGTCTCGATCGCCGCCTGTCCGAACTTGTCGCGCAGCCGGTCGAGCGCGGCTTCCGCCTGCGCCCGCTTGCCGGCGCCGGTGTCGACGAGATCCGCCGGATCGGCGAGCGCCGCGGGCGCGAAATCGGCGCAGCCGATGCCGATCAGCCGGAAGCGCGTGCCGTCGAGTTCCTTCTGAAGCAGCGTCCGTGCCGCGGCGAAGATGCGATCGGCGAGGCGGGTCGGGGCGGCGAGCTTGCGGTTGCGGGTGCGGATCTGGAAGTCGGCCGTCTTCAGCTTCAGGACGATCGTCGCCGCGGAGAGGTCCGTCGCCTTCAGCCGCCGCGCCACCGTCTCGCTGAGATGCCGCAGCACCGGCAGGAGGTCCTCGGCCCGGGCGAGATCGCTGTTGAACGTCGTCTCCGCCGAGATGCTCTTGGCCTCGCCGCGAGGATTGACCGCGCGGCTGTCGATGCCGCGCGACAGGCAGAAGAGCCGGCGGCCCATCTCGCCGTAGCGCTTCATCAGGTCGGTCTCCTCCATCGTCTGGAGCTGGCCGATGGTTCGCAGGCCGTCGCTCGCGAGCGTCCGATCCATCGCCGCGCCGACGCCCCAGATCAGCGCGATCGGCTTGTCCGCGAGAAAGCCGATCGTCTCCGCCCGGCCGATGACGGAAAAGCCGCGCGGCTTGTCGAGATCGCTCGCCACCTTGGCGAGGAACTTGTTGTGCGACAGCCCGACCGAGACGGTGATGCCGAGTTCGCGCTCGATCCTCGCCGCGATCCTCGCCAGCGTCATCGCAGCGGGCTGACGATGGAGCGCCTCGGTGCCCGACAGGTCCATGAAGGCCTCGTCGATCGACAGCGGCTCGACCAGCGGGGTCACTTCGTTCATCAGCGCCCGGACGGCTTTGCCGACGGCGGAATATTTCGCCATGTCGGGCTTCAGAACGACGGCGTCCGGGCAGAGTTTCAGCGCCTTGAACATCGGCATCGCCGAGCGCACGCCGCGGATGCGGGCGATGTAGCAGGCCGTCGAGACGACGCCGCGATGGCCGCCGCCGATGATCACCGGGCGGTCGGCGAGCTCCGGCCTGTCGCGCTTCTCGATCGAGGCATAGAAGGCGTCGCAGTCGATATGGGCGATCGACAGCGCGTCGAGTTCGGGATGCGCAAGGATACGCGGGCTGCCGCAGACGTTGCAGCGCCGGCGCGCCAGGTCCTGGCGCGAAAGGCAGTCACGGCAGAAGACAAGGGGCGGGGCGGCGGTCATGGCGATCCGGGGAGGCGGCGAGCCATCCTAGCCGAGTCCGGGGCGGCGGCAAACTCTGTCGGCGATCGCGGGGGCGATCCAGGGCAGGGTGGCCGTCAGCCGCGTCCCGAACCGTCCGGGGCAGCGTCCAGCAATCGCGCGATGATCGCCTCGGCCTCCACCCAGTCCTTCGCGGACAATGCGCCCGGCGGCAAAGGCGGCAGATGCGGACGGAAGGCGTCGTTCGCCATCAGGTGCAGCAGGTGCACATCCGGTGCGCTGCGGCGGACGGATTCGAGGTTGGGCGGCAGGTCGTCAGCGAAGAGCAGCGGCCCGGACCAGCGCTCGCCGAGTTCGGCGACCACGGCGCCCTTCGAGCGCTCCGTCGCGATCATCGGGAATTTGAGTCCCATCCGGTTGAGGAGGTCGCGGCGCATCGGATAGTAGCCGGGCGTCATCGCCGTCAGGAAGACGATGTCGGCCTGCCCCGACAGCCGGTGGAGCGCCTCGGCGACGCCGGGAACCGGCTTCTGGCGGCGGTCCTGCTCGGCGAAGACGCGGGCGGTGATCCGGTCGAGTTCGTTGCCGGTGAGGGCGACGCCGGTGGACATCGAGCGGACATTGCCGGTGAGGCGGAAGCTTTCCGGATGCAGGCGCGCACCGTATTCCGCCAGAAGCTCGCCGAAGGGCGTGATGAACTCCAGCACCACCTCGTCGACGTCGAGAATCAGCAGCGCTTCGTATCGCTTCTCGATGTCGGCGACGGACGGACCGGCGGTGACGATCTCGCGGCTCACGGACGCCGGCTTTCCATGGGCCGCGCAAGAACCTGACGCGCCGCAGGGACATTCGCCGGATCGATTCCCGCACCGGTCGCGAAAGCCAAGAGCGTCGGCTCGTGGCCGAGAAGAAAATCGAGCACGGCGACAAAGAAGCCGGGCTTCGTCGCGGCATGGCGAAGATCAGCCACCTTGATTCCCGTCAGCGACAAGAATCGCTCCATCAGCACGGAGTCGTTTGCGATAAAGGTGAGGGCATCGACGGCCAGAGATGCGGCCGCATCGCGGCTGATCGCCGAAACGTGACCGCGGTCGCGCCGCCCGGCGTTATCCTTAACTCTTTGCAACTAGCGGATTCCCATTTCTTAAATCAAATGTCGCTAGACCTTGAGGGGAGTAGCGCAAGATCGCGAGCCGGTCGAGGCAAGGAGAGTATCGGCGATGGCAAAGACCGTCATGATCGTCGAGGACAACGAGCTGAACATGAAGCTCTTCCGTGACCTCCTCGAGGCCCATGGATATGCGACCGTCCAGACGCGCAGCGGCCTGACGGCCGTCGATCTCGCGCGCGAGCACCGGCCCGACCTGATCCTCATGGACATCCAACTGCCGGAGATTTCGGGTCTCGATGTCACGCGGCAGCTGAAGGCGGACCCGGAACTCTACAAGATCCCGGTCGTCGCGGTGACCGCCTTCGCCATGAAGGGCGACGAGGAGCGGATCCGACAGGGCGGCTGCGAGGCCTATATCTCGAAGCCGATCTCGGTGAACCGCTTCATGGAGGTCGTCCGCTCCTTCCTCGGCGAGGCATGAGCGAGAGGCGGATCCCCCGATGACCGCCCGGATCCTCATCGTCGACGATGTCGAGATCAATCTGCGCGTCCTCGAAGCCAAGCTGACCGCGGAATATTACGAGGTCGTCTCCGCCCAAAGCGGGCCGGAGGCGCTTGACATCTGCCGGTCGCAGCCGATCGATCTCGTGCTGCTCGACGTCATGATGCCCGACATGGACGGCTTTGCCGTCTGCCGGGCGATCAAGGCGGACCCTCAGCTGATGCACCTGCCGGTGGTTCTGATCACCGCGCTCGATCAGCCGGCGGACAGGGTGGCCGGGCTGGAAGCCGGAGCGGACGACTTCCTGACCAAGCCGGTGCGCGACCTGCCGCTGCTCGCCCGTGTCCGCAGCCTCGCGCGGTTGAAGCTCGTCACCGACGAGTTGCGCCGGCGCGCCGAGACGGCGATGCGGCTCGTCGCCGATGCACCCGCCTCCTGGAACAGCCCGCCGGTCGCCGGGGCCCGGATCGTCGCCTTCGTCGAAGGCGCGGAGGAAGCGCGGCGCCTCAGGCGCCACGTCGGCGCCAGTGCGACCCTCGCGGTCGCCACCGATCCCGCGGAATTCATCGCCGAATGCGCCGGCGGCGGATTCGACGTCGCCATGGTGGATCTCGGCGCCGAAGCGATCGACCCCCTGCGCCTCGTCTCGCAGCTTCGCTCCACCGTCGCGACGCGGCAGCTGCCGATCCTGGTGATCACGGCGCTCGGAGACGACGTGCGTGCGGCGAAGGCTCTGGAGCTCGGCGCCAACGACTATGTCCAGCGCCCGATCGACCGCAACGAGCTCGCCGCCCGCATCAATATTCAGGTCCGCCGCAAGCGCTACGACGAAAGCCTCAGGAATTCCGTCCAGCAGACGATCGAGCTCGCCGTCTCCGATCCGCTGACCGGTCTCCACAACCGCCGCTTCTTCGAGACGCATCTCGGCCGGGCGGTCGACCTCGCCCGCGAGACCGATACCGGGTTCGCGCTGCTCATCGCCGACATCGACCATTTCAAGCGGATCAACGACGGCTTCGGCCACGAGGCCGGCGATCACGTGCTGAAGCAGTTCGCGGTCCGGCTGACCCAGACCATCCGCGCCAGCGATCTCGCCTGCCGCTTCGGCGGCGAGGAGTTCGCGGTGCTGATGCAGGGGGCGGACCGCGAGGCGGCGATGGCGCTCGCCGAGAGGATCCGCCGCAGCGTCTGCGACGAGCCCTTCGACATCGCCGGCCAGCAGATTGCGGTGACAATCAGCCAGGGTGTGGCGAGTTTTTCGGCCGACAGCAAGCAGGACGCCGCGGCAACGTTCCGCAGCGCCGATGCCGCGCTCTATGCCGCCAAGCGCGGCGGGCGGAACCGGGTGGAGGGAGCCGCCGCCGCCTGACGGGCGATCGACGCCGGAAACGGGAGGGAATTCGTCATTTTCACGAAATCCTTAACCATTTCTAAAATCTTCATGCGGTGATAACGGTCCGCATCGTTGCAATCGAATCTGTTCTGCGTAAGTCTCAGTTCAGGTTTCCGGAGGTCAAGAGCGTTTACGCGACCTTCGCGAGTTACCCCATGGAATGCTCAGGTCCGCCGCATCTCCTGGGTCCCGTGGGGGGTCGGTCGGCGCCGCGCAATGACGGTTTCCTCGTACCGTCGCGCGTGCGTCGGCCGGCCACTTTCGTTTGGACGGCGTCGCTCAAGGCGACGATGCGCAGGCGGTCGCTTGCTGGAAGCAGCCCGAGCCTCCCCGTGCTCCCGCCGGCCCGCAGTAGCGCCGCAAAAGCCTGTCCCCGCAGAGTCCGACCGATGCCGTCCCAGCCGTCCGCCGGGCTGTCGCGACCGCTGTCGTTTACCGCGAAACGCCGCCTCGATTCGTCGCGGAAGCCGCACGAACGAAAAACGCCGCCCCGATCGGAGGCGGCGTTCTGTCGGTCGAACCTCGTGAGGCTCGTTTACTTGATCTTCGCCTCGCGGAACTCGACGTGCTTGCGCGCGATCGGGTCGTACTTGGTCTTGACCATCTTGTCGGTCATCGTGCGCGAGTTCTTGCGCGTGACATAGAAGAAACCGGTGTCCGCGGTCGAGAGGAGCTTGATCTTGATAGTGGTCGCCTTGGCCATCGCTCTGTCCGTTCGATCCTCCGCGGAACGAATGCGCCGGCCGATCGAGCACCGGCTTCGCATGCAGCTCTGCGGTTGAAGCTTCGTTCGGCACGATCAGCGAGGCGAAGCTTCGGCCAGCGCAGCACGTGCCAATCAGCCGACGCGGGGCGGCGGCAAATTCGCTGCGGACATTAGCCATCCGCGGGGCACTGTCAAGAGCGGCTCCTGGCGAAGAGCAGGCGGCCGAGCGCGAGCACGAGATACAGGGCGAAGAACAGCGCCAGCGACCAGGCGAAGCCGTCCGGTCCGAACATGTCCATCGCCGTGCCGATCGTCTGCGGTCCGATCAGCATGCCAGCGGAATAGCAGAAGATGAAGGCGGCGTTGGCGGAGGCGAGTTCCGAGCCGGAAAGACGCGAGCCGAGATGGGCGAGGCCGACCGTGTAGAGGCCGGCGACGACGCCGCCCCAGAAGAACAGGAGGCACGCCATCAGCGTCCAGTCCTTGACGAGCAGCGGCAGGAACAGCGTGCCGACCAGGCCGACGAGCGCGAAGAAAGACAGCAGCCGCCGCCGGTCGGCAACACGATCGGACAGGATGCCGATCGGGATCTGCATCAGCATGTTGCCGATGCCGATGGCGATTAGCAACTGCGCCGATGCGGCTTCCGAAAAGCCGACGCGCTCGCCATAGACCGGGAAGAGGGCGAAACCGCCCGATTCGACGGCGCCGAAGATCAGCACCGCGCCGGTCGCCGTCGGCACGGCGAAGATATAGCGCCAGAACGATCCCTTGCGGCGGTCCTCGCCGATCGACGGTTGCCGGTTCCAGGCGAGGAACAGCGGGATCGCCGAGAAGAAGATGACGCCGGCGCCGATGCCGAAGGGCGTGAAGCCGCTCGAGCCGACCTGTGAGAAGATCCACGGGCCGACCGCGAAGCCGAGGGAGAGAACCGTGGCGTAGATGCCGAGCACCAGGCCGCGCTTGCCGGGTGGCGCCGCGGCATTGATCCAGAACTCCGACAGGACGAAGAGCGCGGTGATCGAGAAGTGGAAGACGAGGCGAAGCGGAAACCACGTCCAGAACGGGACGAGCAGGTAGAAGCCGATCGCCGAGATCCCGCTGAACAGAATCGCCAGGAGCATCGACAGGCGCACGCCGAGCCGCCGGGCGATCGGCGTCACCATCGGCGCGGCGATCAGCGACGCGATGCCGGCCACGGCCGTATTGGCGCCGATCAGCGTCGCGGGGACACCGCGCCGCTCCAGAATCACGCTGAGCAGCGGCAGGCCGAGCCCGAGCGCGATGCCGACCGCGCTGATCGAGGCGATCGCTGCGCTGGCCGACACCCAGTCGACGGATTGGAGTTCGGCCTCGGCTTCGGCGACGATGTCATCCGGGGTCGATCTGTCCATCCCGCCTCCAGGTCCAATCCTTTAGAGATACTCACACGTGAAGCGGCCGTTCACGACACGATAGAACGGGATCGGCCGCGACGGATCACGCCAGGATCCGTCCGCCAGCCTGGCGCCCAGCTCTTCCAGTACGCGGACGGTGATCGCAGCAAGATGAAGGTCGCCGGTTCGGTCGAGGGCCACCCATTCGACGGCGTCGAATTCGTCGGTCGGCGGCCGCTCCGGCATGGCAGCATCGATGTCGGACGCATCGATGGCGAAGAAGCGCGCGTCGAAGCGGCGCGGCGCACCGGGCGGCGTGATCGCGCGGGCGAGCGGTACGAGACGCTCGGGCGCCGGCCGAATCTCCGCCTCGGCGAAGGCCGACCAGAAGCCGGGGCCGCCCGTGAAGGAACCGGGGCGCCCGATCATCGCGCCGACCTCCTCATAGGTCTCGCGGATCGCGGCGAGCGCGGTCGCGACCGCCTGCCGCGCGCCGAAGCGGGCGGGGGAACCGTTCGTGAGCCGATCCAGCGCGCCGGCCTCCAGCGAAAAGTCCTTGGCCAGGGAGAGGTCGGAGCGGTCGACGCGGCCGCCGGGAAAGACGTAGTGGCCGGGCATGAAGACGTGTCCGGCGGCGCGCCGGCCCATCAAGAGCTTCGGGACGGCGCCGGACGTGTCCACGACCAGAAGGGTGCCGGCATCCCGCGGCCTGCGCGCCGGGGCGCCGCTCCGGCGTGCTGCGGCAAACCGCCTCCGCTCGCCGTCGAGCGCCGCCAGAGCGCTCTCCTGGCTCACCCGATCACATCCGCTCGGCCGCCGAAGCCCCCGAGGCGCAGCGCCCACTGCAGCGCGATGGTGGCGCCCTTCAGCGGCTGCAGCAGCGCCAGCGACAGGACGATCGTCAGGGGGACGAGGATCGCCAGATGCGCCCACATCGACAGGGCGAAGGTCTCGTCCATCATCAGGAACAGCGCCACCACGAGATGGCCGACGATGAAGACGGTGAGGTAGGGCGGCAGGTCGTCGGCGCGGTGGTGATGCATCTCCTCGCCACAGACGGCGCAGGCTTCGACGCTCTTCAGATAGGCGCGGAAGAGGCGGCCCTCGCCGCAGTTCGGGCAGCGGCAGCGAAAGCCGCGCGCGAGCGCCGGTGCGAGCGGCCGGGAGGCTTCGCCGCCGAATGTCACAGTCGCCGTGGGGGCGAGCGTGTCGTCGCTCATCGCTTCTTCCTCACCTTCGAGGCGACGTTCTTGTCGCGCCGTCCGTCGCGCCTCTTGCGGGCGCTCTTGTGGAACGAACCGGTCGCCATCGGCAGCTTGCGCGGCTCGGTCAGCATCTCGAACTGCATCGAGCCGGCGAGCGGCAGCGCCTCCTTGAGACGCACCTCTACCGAATCGCCGAGGCGATAGCCATGGCCGCTGCGTTCGCCGACCAGCGCGTGCCCGACCTCGTCATAGTGGAAGTATTCGACCCCGAGCGTCCCGATCGGCACGAAGCCGTCGGCGCCGTAGGTCGGCAGCTGCACGAAAAGCCCCGCCTTGGTGACGCCCGCGATGCGCCCCTCGAAGGTCTCGCCGATCCGCTCTGCCAGATGATGGGCGATCAGCCGGTCGACCGTGTCGCGCTCGGCCGCCATGGCGCGGCGCTCGGCGCGGGAGATCTCCTCGGCGGTCTGTTCGAGATTCTCCTCGTCCTCGCGGCTGAGCCCACCATCGCCGAGCGAGAGCGCCGTCACCAGCGCGCGGTGGACGATGAGGTCGGCATAGCGCCGGATTGGCGAGGTGAAATGCGCATAGCGCATCAGGTTCAGGCCGAAATGGCCGATATTCTCGGGCGTATAGACGGCCTGCGACTGCGAGCGCAGCACGACCTCGTTGACGAGATTCTCGTGCTCGCCGGCCTTCACCTGCCTGAGGATGCCGTTGAAGTGCGACGGGCGCAGCATGCCGTCCTTGGCGAGCTTGATGTCGAGCGTGCGCAGGAAGTCGCGGAGCGAATCGAGCTTGGAGAGGGACGGCGAATCGTGGGCGCGGTAGATCAGCGCCTGGCGGCGGCTCTCCAGCGTCTCGGCCGCCGCGACATTGGCGAGGATCATGAACTCCTCGATCAGCCGGTGCGCGTCGAGGCGCTGCGGCACGACGACCTTTTCCACCCGGCCGTCCGCGCCGAGCTTGATCTTCTTTTCCGGCAGGTCGAGGTCCAGCGGCTGGCGCCGCTCGCGCGACTGTCCGACGAGGCGGTAGGCCTTCCAGAGCGGCTTCAGCACCTCGTCCACGATCGCCGGCGGCACATCGCCAGGCGCGCCGTCGATCGCCGCCTGCGCCTGTTCGTAGGCGAGCTTGGCATGGCTTTTCATCATCACGCGGTGGAAGCTGTGGCTGCGCTTGTCGCCGCGCCCGTCGATCACCAGGCGCACGGCGAGGGCAGGGCGATCGACGCCTTCCCGCAGCGAGCAGAGGTCGTTGGAGATCCGCTCGGGCAGCATCGGCACAACCCGATCGGGAAAGTAGACCGAGTTGCCGCGCATGCGCGCTTCCGCATCGAGCTTCGTGCCCGGCCGCACGTACCAGGTGACGTCGGCGATCGCCACGGTGACGATCATGCCGCCGGGATTGGACGGGTCCGAGTCGTCGGCCGCGTGGACCGCGTCGTCGTGGTCCTTGGCGTCGGCTGGGTCGATGGTGACGAGCGGCAGGTCGCGCCAGTCCTCGCGGTACGCCATCGTCGCCGGGCCGGCGCGCTCGGCCTCGTCGAGCACTGCCTTCGGGAAGACATGCGGGATCCCGTGCGCGTGAAGGGCGATCGCCGAGATGGCGCGCTCGGAGTTCAGCGTGCCGACGACGTCGACGATGCGCCCGACCGGCAGGCCGATGCGGCTGCGCGGGCCGGCCTCGACCTCGACGAGGTCGCCGTCCCTGGCGTCCTTCGTGTCGCCCGGCCGGATGGCGTATTCCAGCTGCTTGCGTTCGACCGGCTCGACCCGTCCGCCGCCGCCCGGCATCGTCCGGAAGACGCCGAGCTGCAGCGTGCGCTTCTTCTCCAGGACCCGGATCACCTCGGCGGTGCGGTTGCCGTCATCCGCCTCGACGACGCGGGCGAGGATGCGCTCGCCGATGCCTGCGACCTGGCTCTTGCGGTTCTGCACGACCGGCAGGCGCGGGCGCTCGCCGTCCTCCGCCTCGTCCCACGTCGTCGGCTCGACGAGGAGCTGGCCGTCGTCGTCGCGGCCGCGGATCTCGAAGACGCCGACCGGCGGGAGCGCGCCCGGCGTCGAAAAGCGCTTGCGGCTGCCGGCGATGACGCCTTCGGCCTGCAGGTCGGCGAGGAGGTCCTTCAGCGCGACCCGATCGTCGCCCTTGACCGCGAAGGCCTTGGCGATGTCGCGCTTGGAGGATCGGCCGGGATTGTCGGCGATGAAACGCAGCACGGCCTCGCGACTGAGCTCCGGCCTGTCCGCATTCCGGGGCTGTCGTCCGGCCATGGGCTCAGTCCGCGTCCCAGGGCACGGTTTCGGCTCCGGCGGCTGCCGGCACAGGCGTCGCGGAGCCGGACTTCGCCTTCGCCGGCTTCTTCGCCGCCGTCGTCTTGCCCTTGGCCGGCGCTTTTTTCTTGCCGTCGTCGGCGCCGTTCGCCTTCGTCTTCGCGCTCGCCTTCTTCGCCGCGGGCGCCTTCTTGGCCGCCGGCTTCTTGCCTGTCTTCTCGGCCCGCTCGTTGAGAAGCTGGATTGCCTCCTCAAGCGTCACCGACGCCGGGTCCTTGCCCTTCGGCAGGGTGGCGTTGATCTTGGCGACGTTGACATAGGGCCCGAAGCGGCCCTCGCGCACGGTGATCTCGCCGCCGAAGGTCGGATGCTCGCCGAGCGTCGCGATCGCCGCCGGCGTGCCGCGCCCCCGGCCACCCTTCTCGCGCTTTTCCGCGATCAGCGACACGGCGCGGTTGAGGCCCATCTCGAAGAGGTCGTCGACGCTCTCGACATTGGCATAGGTCTTCTGGTGCTGGACGTACGGCCCGTAGCGGCCGAGGTTGACGACGATCGGCTCGCCGTCCTCCGGATGCGCGCCGACCGTGCGCGGCAGGGTCAGGAGCTTCAGCGCCTTTTCCAGGTCGATCGACGAAACTTCCCAGCCCTTCGGAACCGAGGTGCGCGCCGCCTCCTTGCCCTCGCCGCGCTGGACGTAGGGGCCGAAGCGGCCGTTCCTGAGCGTGACGGGTTCGCCGGTCTCGGGGTCGGTGCCGAGGTCCTTCGGCCCGTCGTCGCCACCATCGCCGGCGCCGTCCGCCGACGGACTGGTGCCGAGCTGCTTGGTGAAGCCGCATTCGGGATAGTTCGAGCAGCCGACGAAGGCGCCGAACTTGCCGAGCTTCAGCGACAGATGCCCGGTGCCGCAACGCGGACAGATCCGCGGGTCGGACCCGTCTTCGCGCGCCGGGAAGACCAGCGGCGCGAGCTCCTCGTTGAGCGCGTCGAGAACGTCGGAGACGCGCAGCTCCTTGGTTCCGTCGACATGGGAGGAGAAGTCGCGCCAGAACTCGCGCAGGACGTCCTTCCATGAGAGCTCGCCCGCCGAGATGCGGTCGAGCTTCTCCTCGAGGTCGGCGGTGAAGTCGTATTCGACGTAGCGCTCGAAGAAATTGTGCAGGAAGGCGGTGACGAGACGCCCCTTCGCCTCCGGCAGGAGCTTGCGCTTGTCCTGGACGATGTATTCGCGGTCCTGCAGCGTCTGCAGCGTCGCGGCATAGGTCGACGGCCGGCCGATGCCGAGCTCTTCCATGCGCTTGATCAGCGATGCCTCGGAGAAGCGCGGCGGCGGCTCGGTGAAATGCTGGTCGGCGTCGATGCTCCGGCGCTCGACGCTCTCCTTCGCCGCCATCTCGGGCAGCCGCGCATCGTCGCCCTCCTCGTCGCTGTCGGACTTGGAATCGTCGCGATGGTCGACATAGGCGGCGAGGAAGCCGTCGAACTTGATCACCTGGCCGCTCGCCCGCAGCCTGGCCGTCTTGCCGTCGCCCTTCGCGTCGATCTCGACCGTGGTGCGCTCGATCTCGGCCGAGGCCATCTGGCTGGCAATGCCGCGCTTCCAGACGAGATCGTAGAGCCGGAACTGGTCCGGATCGAGGAAGCGCTTCACGTCCTGCGGCGTGCGGGTGAAGTCGGTCGGGCGGATCGCCTCGTGGGCTTCCTGGGCGTTCTTCGCCTTGGTCGAGTAGAAGCGCGGCTTGTCCGGCACGTAGCGGTCGCCGAAGCTGCCGCCGATCGCCTTGCGGGCGCCCTCGATCGCCTCCGGCGCCATCTGCACGCCATCGGTTCGCATGTAGGTGATGAGGCCGACGGTCTCGCCGCCGAGGTCGATGCCTTCATAGAGCCGCTGCGCGACCTGCATGGTGCGCGAAGCCGAGAAGCCCATCTTGGCGGAGGCCGCCTGCTGCAGCGTCGAGGTGGTGAAGGGCGGGCCGGGATTGCGCCGTGTCGGCTTCGCCTCGACGCTCTCGACCTGGAACGCCGCGCTGTCGAGCATGCGCTTGATCGTGCCGGCGATGTCGCCGTTGCCGATCGTGAGGCGCTGGATCTTCTCGCCGTCGAAGGCGGTCAGCCGCGCGTCGAAGGCCTCGCCGCGCTGCGTCGCCAGATGCGCGACGATCGACCAGTATTCCTCCGGCTTGAACCGCTCGATCTCCGATTCGCGGTCGCAGACGAGGCGCAGCGCCACCGACTGGACGCGGCCGGCCGAGCGGGCGCCCGGCAGCTTGCGCCACAGGACCGGAGACAGGGTGAAGCCGACGAGATAGTCGAGGGCGCGGCGGGCGAGATAGGCGTCGACCAGCGGCTCGTCGATCTGGCGGGGATTCGCCATCGCGTCGAGCACCGCCTTCTTGGTGATGGCGTTGAAGACGACGCGGCTGACCGGCTTCGTGCCGATCGCCTTCTTCTGGCGCAGCACTTCGAGCACGTGCCAGGAGATCGCCTCGCCCTCGCGGTCGGGGTCGGTGGCGAGCACGAGGCCGTCGGCGCTCTTCACCGCCTGGGCGATCTCGTTCAGCCGCTTCTGCGAGGGCTTCTGCACCTCCCAGCTCATCTCGAAGTCTTCGTCCGGCCGCACGGAACCGTCCTTCGGCGGCAGGTCGCGCACGTGTCCGTAGGAGGCGATGACCTTATAGTTGCCGCCCAGATATTTGTTGATCGTCTTCGCTTTGGCCGGCGATTCGACGATGACGACATCCATGAGCGAACAGTCCTGAAAGGGAAGGCGAGGCTGGGCGGCGGTCCGAATGCCGCGCGGGAGCCCGGCGTCGAACGTTTCGTCAGATGGACAGTCCGGCAGCGGCGGTCAACCCCGAGCGGCCCGCGACGTAGCACCTGTTGCAACTTTAGGAAGAAATTCTGTATAGTGCACGCGGTCGACGCATGCGCCGTCGGCGACTGCAGTTCGACTGTTACCGCTATTCCTCAGGAGTTCAAGCGTCGATGAGCCTCAGTTCGCCGGAACGACAGAAGAATCTGCAATATGTCCGCGACATGCTTGAGCAACTGAAGGTTGTATCCGGCGCGCGCGAAGGGTCGATGCTCTTCTACCTCATGGACATGGCGCGGCTGGAGACCGAGCACCAGCTGGAGCGTCTGAAGGCGGCCTCACAGGATTAGCGAGACGTGGCCGTTGCGGTGGCGTTCCAGCCGGCCGGCCAGGTCCAGTTCCAGGAGCACCAGCTGCACCGCGCCCGGCGAGGCGCCGGTGTGGGCGATGATGTCGTCGACCGAGACCGGCGTCGGTCCCAGCGCCTCGACGATCCGCTCGCGCTCGCCCTCGGCCGGTTCCTCGACCGGCTCGGCACCCTCCGGTTCTTCGATCTCCCCGGTACCGGCGTCGCCCATCCGCGCGTCCAGCGGCCGCAGCGCCGAGATCAGGTCCTCGCTCGATGTCACGAGGATCGCCCCGTCCTTGATCAGCCGATTGGTGCCGGCGGCCCGCGGATCGAGCGGCGAGCCGGGCACGGCGAAGACCAGCCGGCCGAGTTCACCCGCCAGCCGGGCGCTGATCAGGGATCCCGAGCGCATCGCCGCCTCGACGACAAGCAGGCCGAGACAGAGGCCGGCAACGAGGCGGTTGCGGCGCGGGAAGTCGATCGCCCGCGGCTCCCAGCCGAATGGCATCTCGGAGACCAGGCACCCCCGGCCGTCGACGATCTGGCGCATCAGGCCGCGGTTTTCCTTCGGATAGGGACGGTCGAGGCCGCCGGCGAAGACGCCGACGGTGCCGGTCGAAAGCGCCGCCTCGTGGGCCGCGGCATCGATGCCGCGGGCAAGGCCGGACACGACGACATAGCCGGCGCTGCCGGTCTCGGAGGCGAGCATCCGGGCGAGCTTGATGCCAGAGAGCGAGGCATTGCGCGCGCCGACCACTGCGAGGGCGGGTCGGGCGAACACGGCCGCCTCGCCCATGATCGCCAGCACCGGCGGCGCGCCCTCGACCTGGCGCAGCAGCGGCGGATAGTCCGGCTCGCCGAGACAGACGAAGCGCGCGCCGAGATCGCCCGCGCGCTTCATCTCCGCCTCGGCGGCCGCGCGGCTCGTCACGCTGATGCGCCGGCCGCCGCGTTCGGCAAGGCTCGGCAGGGCTTCGAGGGCGGCTTCGGCGCCGCCGAAGCGGTTGATCAGCGTCTTGAAGGTGACGGGCCCGACATTGTCGCTGCGAATCAGCCGCAGCCAGGCGAGGCGGGTTTCTTCCGGCAGGCGAACACCGCGCGGCGGCCCGCCCGCGACGCTCACCCCTTGGCTCCGATCTTGCCCTCGGTGCCGGCGAGGAGGCGGCGGATGTTCTGATGGTGCTTGAGATAGACGAGCACGGTCAGGATCGCCGTCAGGATCGCGGAGGCCTCGAGGCCGAGCAGGGCATAGGCGATCGGCACGACCAGCGTCGCGCAGAGCGCGGCCAGCGAGGAATAGCGGCTGGCCCAGGCGACGGAGAGCCAGACCACGGCGAAGACGAGAACGCCGACCGGCGCCATGCCGAGGAGGACGCCGAGATAGGTGGCGACGCCCTTGCCGCCCTTGAAGCCCAGCCAGACCGGGAAGAGATGGCCGAGGAAGGCGCCGAAGCCGGCCGCCGCCGCCGCGACCGGGCCGAAGTGCCAGGCGATCAGGACGGGGATGGTGCCCTTGAGGACGTCGCCGAGAAGCGTCAGCGCCGCCATGGCCTTGTTGCCGGTCCGCAGCGCATTGGTCGCGCCGATATTGCCGGAACCGATCTTGCGGATGTCGCCGAGGCCGAAGAGATGGCCGAAGACGAGCCCGAAGGGGATCGAGCCGCAGAGATAGCCGCCGAGGAGGCAGGCGAGAGTGATGAACCAGATCGCTGCGTCGCCGCCCATGAATCAGCCTTCGTCCGCATCCGCCGCGAAGACTGTGCTGCCGGCAACGATCGTCCGCAAGACCCGGCCCTGGAAGCGGGCGTTCTCGAAGGCGGTGTTCTTCGAGCGCGAGCGGATGGCGTCCTCGCTGAAGACGTGCGGCGCGTCGAGATCGACGAGGATCATGTCGGCGGCGGCGCCCGGCTTCAGCGTTCCGCGGTCGAGTCCGAGGAGGCGCGACGGCCCGATCGTCAGCGTCTCGACGATGCGGGACAGGCCCACGGCGTCCGAGTGATAGAGGCGCAGCGCTGCCGGCAGCAAGGTCTCCAGTCCGATGGCGCCGGTCTCGGCTTCGGCGAAGGGGCGCCGCTTCTCGTCGGCGTCGTGCGGGTCGTGCGACGAGACGATGATGTCGATCGTCCCGTCGGCGAGCGCCGCGATCATCGCCTGGCGGTCGTCCTCGCGCCGCAAGGGCGGCGAGAGCCGGAAGAAGGTGCGGTATTCGCCGATGTCGTTCTCGTTGAGCGACAGGTGGTCGATTGAGACGCCCGCCGACAGCGACGGCAGACGCCGCTTCCACGCCCGCACGACCTCGGCCGATTCGGCGAGCGAGATCTTGGCCGCGTGATAGCGGCAGCCGGTCAGCGCCGCGAGGCGCAGGTCGCGTTCCAGCGGGATGACCTCCGCCTCGGCCGGTATCCCGGGCAGGCCGAGCCAGGAGGCGAGGAGCCCCTCGTTCATCACGCCGTTGCCGGCGAGCGCGGCATCCTGCGTCTCGTGCATCACCAGCGCGTCGAAATCGCGCGCATAGGTCATGATCCGGCGCAGAAGGCCCGGGTCGGCGACGGTGTGGCGGCCGTCGGTGAAGGCCTTTACGCCCGCGTCGCAGAGAAGGCCGATCTCGGTCATCTCCGCGCCGGCGAGGCCCTTGGTCAGGGCGGCGGCGGGAAAGACGTTGACGAGCGCGGTCTCGCGCGCGGTCCGCATGACGAATTCGGCGATGGCGACGTCGTCGACCACCGGGTCGGTGTCCGGCATGGTGAGGATCGAGGTGACGCCGCCGGCGGCTGCCGCCCGCGAAGCCGAGGCGATCGTCTCGCGGTGCTCGCCGCCGGGCTCGCCGATGAAGACGCGGGCGTCGACGAGGCCGGGCAGCAGCACCAGCCCGCGCGCGTCCACCACCTCGGCACCGTCCGGCCGGCCCTGGTTCAGCGCGTCCGCGCCGCAGGCCCGGATGGCGCTCTTCTCGACGATCGCAGTGCCGGTCTCGTCGATCCCGCGGGAGGGATCGAGGATCCGGGCGCCTTCGATCACCAGCGGACGCGGCGCCTCACTCATTCGATGCTCCCGTCTGCCCGACCAGCGCTTCCAGCACGGCCATGCGCACGGCGACGCCCATCTCGACCTGTTCCTCGATGACGCTCTGCGGCCCGTCGGCGATCTCGGACGCGATCTCGACGCCGCGGTTCATGGGGCCCGGATGCATGACCAGCGCGTCCGGCTTGGCGTGCGACAGCTTCGCGGCGTCGAGCCCGAAATAGCGGAAATACTCGCGCACCGAGGGGACGAAGGAGCCGGCCATGCGCTCGCGCTGCAGGCGGAGCATCATGACGACGTCGGCGTTCTTCAGCCCGTCCACCATGCGGCGGTGGACGGTGACCCCCATCTGCTCGATCCCGGACGGCAACAGCGTCGACGGGGCGACCACCCGTACCTCCGCGCCGAGGGCATTGAGCAGCAGGATGTTGGAACGCGCGACGCGGCTGTGCAGGACGTCGCCGCAGATCGCGACCCTGAGGCCGGCAATTCGCCCCTTGTGGCGACGGATGGTGAGCGCGTCGAGCAGCGCCTGCGTCGGATGCTCATGCGCGCCGTCGCCGGCATTGACGACGGAGCACGCGACCTTCTGGGCAAGCAGCGCGACGGCGCCGGCCGAATGGTGGCGCACGACGAGGATGTCCGGCTGCATGGCGTTCAGCGTCATCGCCGTGTCGATCAGCGTCTCGCCCTTCTTCACCGAGGAGGTCGCGACGGACATGTTCATCACGTCGGCGCCGAGGCGCTTGCCGGCGATCTCGAAGGAGGCCTGTGTGCGGGTGGACGCCTCGAAGAAGAGGTTTATCTGCGTGCGGCCCTTCAGCACCGACTTCTTCTTGTCGGTGCGGCGGGAGACGGCCACTTCCGCCTCGGCGAGATCGAGCAGATACTCGATCTCCCGCGGCTTCAGGCCGGCGATCGAGAGAAGGTGTCGCTGGCTAAAGAAAGGGCTTACGTCAAAGGCGCTCATCAAGAACGACGCCTATAGGCAATCGGTGCGAATGCGGCAAGGATCGTCGCAGCCCGGAACACGCGGATCGGAGAGACCAGTGGCGGAAACCGAGTTCGAGACCCACAGCGTCTTCAACCAGTCGTCGGACTATCCGGGCTTCAACGCCTATCGCTGCGATCCGCTCCTGCGCGTCCTCACTGCCGACCTCGCCGAAGAGACGATCGCCGGCCTCGAAAAGCATGGGCGGTTCTGCGGCTCCTACGAGGCGCACGATCTCGCGCGCCTCGCCAACACCGAGCTGCCGAAGCTTCGCCGATTCGACGAAAAGGGCCGGCGGCTGGAGATGGTCGACTACCATCCTGCCTATCACGCGCTGATGCGCCGGGCTGTCGCCGACGGCCTGCACGCCTCGATCTGGTCCGGTCCCGAGGAGGAGGCGGGCCGGCGCCATCGGGCGCGGGCCGCGCGCTTCTACATGACGGCGGGGCTGGAATGCGGGCATTTGTGCCCGATCACCATGACCAGCGCGTCGGTCGCCGCGCTCGCCGCTTCGCCGGAGGTGAAGGAGGCCTGGTTGCCGTTGATCGCGACGCGGCAGTACGATCCCGGCGTGAAGCCGTATTTCCGCAAGGCCGGCGTCACGCTCGGCATGGGCATGACCGAGAAGCAGGGCGGCACGGACGTGCGGGCCAACACCACGCGTGCCGCGGCGTCGGACGACGGGCGTTACCGCATCACCGGGCACAAGTGGTTCATGTCCGCGCCGATGTCGGACGCCTTCCTGGTGCTCGCCACGCTGGACGAGGGGCCGACCTGCTTCCTGATGCCGCGGCGCCGCGACGACGGCTCGATGAACGGCATCCACGTCCAGCGCCTCAAGGACAAGCTCGGCAACCGCTCCAATGCCTCTTCGGAGGTGGAGTTTCTCGAAGCCGAGGCGGTGCTGGTCGGCGAACCCGGCCGCGGCATCCAGACGATCATCGAGATGGTGACGCTGACCCGGCTCGACTGCGCGCTCGCCTCCGCCGGGCTGATGCGCGGAGCACTGTCCGAGGCCGTGCATCACTGCCGCGAGCGCCGGGTGTTCGGCAAGTTCCTGATCGAGCAGCCGCAGATGGAGCGGGTTCTCGCCGACATGGCGCTGGACGTCGCCGGCGCCAGCGTTCTCGCCTTCCGCCTGGCCGAGAGCTTCGACAAGCGGGCCGGAACCGCACCGAAGAACGGGAGCACGGACGCCGAGGCGGGCGATGCCGAGCAGGCGGCCTGGGCGCGGGTCATGACGCCGGTGACGAAGTACTGGGTGTGCAAGCTGGCGCCGGCGCTGACCTATGAGGCGATGGAGTGCCTCGGCGGCAACGGTTACGTCGAGGAGGGACGGCTCGCGCGGGCCTATCGCGAGGCGCCCGTCAATGCCATCTGGGAGGGCTCGGGCAACGTCATGGCGCTCGACCTCGCCCGCATCCTCAGGCGCGACCCGGACGCGGTCGAGACGGTGATTGCCGCGATCGAGCGCGACCTCGGCGACCTCGCCGGCGGTACGCCCGGCGTCCTGCGGGCCGCCGTCGCCATGGCGTTGTCGGACGAGGGCGCGTGCCGGCTCCTCGCCGAGCAGATGGCGCTCGCCGCAACCGCTGCATCCTTGAAGCGGCACGGGCTCTCCCGGATCGCCGCCGCCTTCGCCGAGACCCGGCTCGGCGGCGTCTTCCGCCACACCTATGGGATGATGGACCTCAGGCACGACTGCCGGGGCATTGTCGACGACCTTTACCCGCCGCTGCGCTGAGGCGCCCGCTCGCCACCGAATCCCAAAGAACCTGGCGCTGGCGCCCTCCGCTTCGACCCGCCGTCGAAGCCCCGACCGTCGAAGTCCCTGCCGGCGCTGCGGCATTAACCACGCGGGAGGGATTCGTTTGCAGGTGCCGAACGAACGCCGGAGACTGGCGTTAACGGATTGGTAACCATTTTGGGCGGGAGACGCGGATGAACCGGCTGGCGACGACGGTTGCACTCGGCATCTGGGCCGGGTTCTGCGGCTTCGGCAGTTTGAGGCTGCTGCATGAGGGCGGCCTGACGACGGAGCTTCTGGGGCAGGGGGCCGGTCATCTGCTCGACCGGCTGCAGATGCCGGCGATCGGTCTCGACCGCCCGCAGGCGATCGCCTTCGCCGCCATTCTCGCAGCGCTCGCGATCGCACTCGGCCAGGCCATCGTGAAGATCCAGGCGCAGCCGCCGGGACGGGCGCGGGCCGGAGAGCCCTACGCCGCGGCCGCGCTCAGCGCGCTCTTCGCCTTCTTCGCCGCCGCCTCGCTCGCGGGCTCGCCGATCGCCGCCTTCTTCGGCGACGGGGCGAGCTTTACGCTGTGGATAGCGGTCAGCTTCGGGGCGCTGCTCTTCGATCACCTGATGTCGGACGAGGACGATCCGGAGGACGAGGCGTCTTTCCGGGCGGTCCTGCGCGCGATTCGGGAGGCGGAGGAGGACGCGATCGCCCGGCGAAGGGGTTCCGCGCCCCACCGGGTCGCCCAGCACCGGGACGAGAAGGACTTCCGCTGATGCGGACGCTTCTGACCCTGTGGCTCGCGCCGATCGTGGTCTTCTGGAGCTGGCACTATCTCTCGCTCGCCGATGTCGGCGGCGTCATCTTCTCGCGGGAACTGCACGACCGGGTCTACCTGATCTACGGCGCGATCCTGCATGTCGATCCGGACGCGATCCCCGGCATGATCGCAGACGCGATCAAGCTCGACAGCGCCATCCTGTTCTCCTTCATCGCCGTTCGGCGCCGCCATGCCATCGCCGCCTGGTGGCGGGGCTGCGGACGAAGGCTGTCGGCCCGCAATAGCGGCTTTGCCCGTCAGCGCAGCAAGGCCAGCCGGTCGAGCGCGCCCTGCAGGATGAAGGCGGCCGCAGCCGAATCGATGCGCTCGGCGCGCTTCTTGCGGGAGACGTCGGCTTCCAGCAGGCCCCGCTCGGCCGCGACCGTCGACAGCCGTTCGTCCCAGAACAGAACCGGCCGCTGGTCGAGCGGCCCGTAGTTGCGGATGAAGGCGCGGGTCGCCTGCGCCCGCGGGCCGGACGAGCCGTCCATGTTCAGCGGCAGGCCGATGACGATCGCGGCCACGCGGTCGGCATCGAGCGCTTTCCGCAACACGCCCGCGTCGATCGTGAACTTGACGCGGCGGATCACGCTGCGGGGCGTGGCGAAGCGCTGGCCGAGGTCGGAGACGGCGAGGCCGATCGTCTTGGTGCCGAGATCCAGGCCGGCGATGACCGAGCCCTCAGGTACCGCCGCGGCAAATTGGTCGATGTCGAGAACGCTCATCGTGCCGCCTTGACCGGCCGGCGATCCCGCGCACTTACCGGGCCGAAGGCGCTGCGCAGCTCCCCCGCGCAATCGCCGACCCGACACTCGCCCCGATACCCGCAAGGAGTTGCCCCATGAAGATCACCTATTTCGGACATTCCGCCTTCCGCATCGAGACCGGTTCCTCGGTCATCCTGATCGACCCGTTCCTGTCGGGCAACCCGCACTTCAAGGGCGACGTCGCGGCGGCGACCGCGGGCGTGACCCATATCGCGCTCAGCCACGGCCATTTCGACCATGTCGGCGACACGGTCGACATCGCCAAGCGCACCGGCGCGAAGGTCATCGGCACGTTCGAGCTCGTCCAGTGGCTGTCGAAGAAGGGCGTCGAGACCATCGAGCCCGGCAATACCGGCGGCACGATCTCCTTCGACGATTTCTCGGTGACGCTGACGCAGGCGTTCCATTCCTCCGGCACGGTCGAGGAGGATGGCACCGTCACCTATCTCGGCATGCCGAACGGCCTCGTCTTCCACTGCAATGACGGCCCCACCGTCTACCACATGGGCGACACCGACATCTTCGGCGACATGGCGCTGATCGAGGAACTGCACCAGCCGAAGATCGCGATGGTGCCGGTCGGCGACCGGTTGACCATGGGCGCCGCCGTCGCCGCGCTTGCCTGCCGGCGCTATTTCAACTTCGACCGCATCATCCCGATCCACTGGGGCACGCTGCCGATCCTCGATCAGACGCCCGACAAGTTCTCGCAGGCGATGGAGGGCGACTCCGGCAAGGTGTTCAACCCGACCGTCGGCGAGGCCTTCGAGGTCTGACGCTGCGCCGCTCCTGCGGCCGGCACGTGCGAACAGGGGGTGCGGCCGGCGTTGCCTGACGCCGGCCGCCTCGTTATAGCACGGCCGAACCCCGAGACAGAGAAACGGAACCGTCGATGTCCGTCGATGCCACCACCGTCCGCCGCGTCGCCAAGCTTGCCCGGATCGCCGTCAGCGACGCCGACGTCGCCGCGATGGAAGGCGAGCTCAATGCCATCCTCGGCTTCGTCGAGCAGCTCTCCGAGGTGGACGTCTCCGGCGTCGAGCCGATGACGTCGGTGACGCCCATGGCGATGAAGAAGCGCGCCGACGTCGTCACCGACGGCGAGAAGGCCGACGACATCGTCGCCAACGCGCCCGCCGCGGAGGATCATTTCTTCGCCGTGCCGAAGGTGGTGGAGTAAGCGGCCATGCCAGCGATCGCCGTCGAGACGCCCCTGTCGGATGAAGTCCGGGCCCTGGTGGCGCGCCTCAACGCGCATCTGACGCCGCTGTCGCCGCCGGAATTCCAGTTCCAGATGACCGCCGAGCAGATGGCCGGAGCCGACACCACCGTCTTCGTCGTGCGTGACGGCGCCGGAACGGCGGTCGGCATGGGCGCCTTGAAGGCCCATCCCGGCGGCGTCGGCGAGGTCAAACGCATGTTCACCGAGCCGGCGGTGCGCGGCAGCGGGCTCGGCCGGCTGATCCTCACCGCCATCGAGACGAAGGCGCGCGAGGCCGGCCTTTCCCGCCTGGTGCTGGAAACCGGATCGACCGAAGGCTTCGAGCCGGCCTGGAGCCTCTACGAGACATCCGGCTTTACCCCCTGCGGCGCCGTGCTCGACTATCCCGCCTCAGACTACAACCGCTTTTACGAGAAGACTCTGTCCTGATGAGCGACCTTACCGCCCTCACCATCGCCGAGGCCCGCGAAAAGCTCGCGACGAAAGAGACGAGCGCGGTCGAACTGACGGACGCCTATCTCGGGGCGATCGACGCGGCCAACGAGACGCTGAACGCCTATGTCGCCGTCACGCACGACAGGGCGCGGGAGATGGCGAAGGCTTCCGACGCGCGCCGCGCGAAAGGCGAGGTCGGGGCGCTGGAAGGCATCCCGCTCGGCATCAAGGACCTGTTCGCGACCGAGGGCGTCCACACCCAGGCGGCGTCCCACATCCTCGACGGCTTCAAGCCGCGCTACGAATCGACCGTCACGGCCAATCTGTGGGCCGACGGCGCGGTCATGCTCGGCAAGCTCAACATGGACGAGTTCGCCATGGGCTCGTCGAACGAGACGTCCTATTACGGGCCGGTGAAGAACCCCTGGCGCCGCGACGGCTCCAACATGGACCTCGTGCCGGGCGGCTCGTCCGGCGGCTCGGCCGCCTCGGTCGCGGCGCACCTGTGTGCCGGCGCGACGGCGACCGATACCGGCGGCTCGATCCGCCAGCCGGCGGCCCTCACCGGAACCGTCGGCATCAAGCCGACCTACGGGCGCTGCTCGCGCTGGGGCATCGCCGCCTTCGCCTCCTCGCTCGACCAGGCCGGTCCGATCGCCCGCGACGTTCGCGACGCGGCGATCCTCCTGAAGTCGATGGCCTCGGTCGATCCGAAGGACACGACCTCGGTCGACCGCGACGTGCCGGACTACGAGGCGGCGGTCGGCCGCTCGGTGAAGGGCCTCCGCATCGGGATTCCGAAGGAGTACCGCATGGACGGGATGCCGAGCGAGATCGAGACGCTCTGGCAGAAGGGCATCGCCTGGCTGAAGGAGGCGGGCGCCGAGATCGTCGACGTCTCGCTGCCGCATACGAAATATGCCCTGCCGGCCTATTACATCGTCGCGCCCGCAGAGGCTTCGTCCAATCTCGCGCGCTACGACGGCGTGCGCTACGGCCTGCGCGTGCCCGGCAAGGACATTGCCGACATGTACGAGAAGACCCGCGCCGAGGGCTTTGGCCGCGAGGTCAAGCGCCGCATCATGATCGGCACCTATGTGCTGTCGGCCGGCTACTACGACGCCTATTACCTGCAGGCGCAGAAGGTCCGCACGCTGATCAAGCGCGACTTCGAGACGGTCTATGCCGACGGCATCGACGCGCTGCTGACGCCGGCGACGCCGTCGGCCGCCTTCGGCATCGGCGACCAGGACATGGCCGCCGATCCGGTGAAGATGTATCTCAACGACATCTTCACGGTGACGGTGAACATGGCGGGGCTTCCGGGCATCGCCGTGCCCGCGGGTCTCGACGGCGGCGGGCTGCCGCTCGGCCTGCAGCTGATCGGCCGCCCGTTCGACGAGGAGACGCTGTTCGCCCTCGGTTCGGTGCTGGAGAAGGCCGCGGGCCGGTTCACGCCGAAGAAGTGGTGGTAGACTCGGCTTACGATCCGTATGCGGCTATGATCCCCGCCTGGCCGGCAGAGCCGGGCGAGGGTAGAGTCGTTGCATGCGCTCATTGGTTCAGGTGTCGCTTTTTGCCGCCGGCCTCGTCGTTGCCGGCAGCGCCCATGCCGCGAGCTTCAACTGCGCCAAGGCCGCAACGCCCGACGAGAAGGCGGTCTGCGGCGATCTCCTGTTGTCCGATCTCGATAGCCGCCTCGGCAAGGACTACACCGCTCTGAAGAAGAAGAGCGATCTCGCCAGCGCGGTGAAGGACATTTCTCGGAGCTTCCTCGCCGACCGCGCCTCCTGCGGCTCGGACAAGGCCTGCATCCTGTCGACCTATCTCGCGGTTCTCGACCAGTACAAGGCGCTGGGTGCGCCCGTCGGCCGTCCCGCCGGCGTGACGGCGATGACGATCGCCGGCGGCGACGCCCGCGCGACCGGAAAGCTGCCGCAGAAGATCGGGCAGTGTGTGGCGACGGAGATCGACGCGGTCCATCCCCGCCTCGGCGACGGCGGGCCGATCAAGGACGAGGACTACGATTCCGGCACCGGCGTCGAGTACAAGAACGGCGGCTATGGCGTGTCCTACGACCGGATTCCTGCGCTGATCCACTCGAAGCCGGGGGACCCGGTGGTCATGTGCCTCGTCTCGGTCCCCCACGACTGCCCGCCGGGCGACGATCGCGGCCGCTTCTACATCGGCACCAACAAGCGGACCGGCGACAGCTGGATCCTGCCGGACTCCCAGCACATGTGCGGGGGCGCCTGAGGCCGGAGCATGGCGGGCAAGGGAGGCGAGCCATGGAAGGCGATCTGAGCCGGGCGCTGGACCGGCTCGCCGCCGGCGACTGGGACGGCGCACATGCGATCGTCCAGGACGATCCTTCGGAGGAAGCCGCCTGGATCCACGCGCATCTGCACCGCATCGAAGGCGATCTCGGCAACGCCGCCTACTGGTACCGGCGCGCCGGCCGTAGCATGCCGTCGGACGATCTCGACGACGAACGCGCCGCGATCATGCGGGAACTGTCGCGGTCGCCCATGACGCGCGGCTGAGGCGTCCGGGTCAGGTCCAGTCGCCGCGCCAGCCGAGCCGCTCCGCCTCCCGCAGCGCCTGATCCCGCGTGATGCCGACGTCGCGCAGCTGCGTGTCGCTGAGCTCCAGGAGCTCCAGCCGGGCCCGGTAGCGCCGGTCGAGCCAGAGGAGCCGCGCAACGGCGCGCGCCAGCGTCTGGCCGAGGAACCGCGCCAGCACATCCACGACATCATCCGGACGCTCGGATGCTGCGCCGGGTCTCGGGGATCCGAATGTCATAGGAACAATCCTCTCTTTACCAGAACAATTTGTCTGCGTGCTCTTGTATCGCCGGATCGGGTGGGTACAATCCAAAAGACGTCATGGAGACAAAGAGAGGTGTCAGGGTGACAATCAGGTTCGACGTTCCGGAGAACGGCGACGCGCCCTTCTACCTCCGCCTCGCCGACGCGATCGAACGCGCGATCGTCGAAGGCGTGCTGAAACCGGGGGACAAGCTGCCGCCGCAGCGCGACATTGCCTACGATCTCGGCGTCACGCTCGGCACGATAAGCCGCGCCTACCAGGTCGCGCGCGAGCGGGGCCTCACCGCCGGCGAGGTCGGTCGCGGCACCTATGTCCGCGATGGTGCTGCGGCTCTGCGCGACATGCCGATACGCGGGCGCGCACCGGAGAAGCTACCGGGGAGGCAGGCAGAGGAGCCCTTCCTGCGGCTCGATTCGACGTCGGCGCCGGATGTCGGCCAGGCCGGCGCGATCGCGGCCGTCATCGCCGGCGTCGTCGCGGACGAGCCGCAGCGGGTCATCGACTATGTCCGCGACGTGCCGGAGCATGTCCGAGAGGCGGGCGCGACGTGGCTCTCGGCCGGTGGCTGGCGCCCGCGGTCGGAGGACGTGGTTCCGACCACCGGCGTCGATGCCGGCATCCAGGCGATCCTCGGGGCGGTCACGCATCCCGGCGACCGGATCGTGCTGGAGGAATTGTCCTACTCGGCGGTGGCGCGCGCGGCGTCGATGATCGGCCGGCTGCCGCTGACGGTACCGATGGACGGCGAGGGGATGCTGCCCGACGAGCTGGATCGCTGCGCCGCGCGCCAGCACCCGCGGCTGCTCTTCCTGATGCCGTCGGCGAACAATCCGACGGCATGCCAGATGTCGCTTCAGCGGCGCGAGGCGATCGTCGCTGTCGCGCGGCGGCACAATCTGACGATCGTCGAGGACCACGTCTACGGTGCGCTGACCGGAGACCCGACGCCACCCTTCGCGGCGCTGGCGCCGGAGCGCACCTTCTGCGTCGGCGGGTTGTCGAAGAGCGTCGCTGCGGGGCTTCGAGCAGGCTGGGTCGCCTGTCCGCGCGGCCAGGTGGTGCGCACCAATGTCGCGCACTCCATGCTGTCCGGGAGCCGCTCCTTCCTCGGCATGGAGACCGCCGCCCGGCTTGTCCTCTCCGGCGAGGCCGATACGATCCGCCAGGACGTCAAGGCGGAGATTTCAGTGCGGAGCGCGCTGTTCGACGCGATCTTCGGGGTGACGACGAGCGGACCGGCCGCGGCGATGCCGTTCCGCTGGGTGAACCTGCCGGAGCCGTGGACCTCGCCGTCCTTCCAGCTCGCCGCCCGCAACCACAGGATCCGCATCGACGGGGAGGACGAGTACCGCTCGGTGCGCAGCGAACGGATGACCCACAGCGTGCGGATCGGGCTCTCGGTCGTCCCCGACCGGGACATCCTCGCGGGGGCGCTGCAGATCCTCAAGGGGCTGCTCGACAGCGGCAGCGTTTCCTATGAGAGCGTGGCCTGAGGTGCAGGCTGCTCGCAGGCAACGGCTCAGCGGTCTCCCGACACCATCAGGATGTTCCTGTAGATTTCCTCGAGCGGCAAGGTCAGCTGCAGCGCATCGACCCGAACTTCGCCGCTGGATACGATGGCCGGGGCGTCGTTCCATCCTTCGCCTCTCCGAGACCATTCCCAGACACACGGCTTGTCCTGATCGACGATCAGATAAGTCTGAAGCTTCGGCAGTCTCTGATATTCCAGCCGCTTCGGGCCGAAATCGTTCGGGGCTGTCGAGTCCGAGAGAACCTCGACGATGAGAATGGCGCGGTCCGTACTGCGCGCAGCCAGATCGTCGGAAGCCTCGTCGACCAGGATGTCGGCGTAGCGGAGCGAGCGCGGGCCGGTGCGAATGGCGAAATCGCCCTGCGTGACGAGGAACCGGTCAGGATCGAGGGCCCGTTGCAGCATGCGGTCGATGTTGCTGACGATGCGGGCATGTGATCGTCTGACGTTCGGCAGCATCAGCGGCGTCCCCTCCACCAGTTCGAAACGCCGATCCTGCTGCTCCAGCCAGTCGAAGAAATCCTCGACGCTGAGGTCGCTCGGCAGGTCGAGGGGCTGACGGGTATCGGCGAGGGCGCTCATGTGCCGCTCCTTGGAACAACTGACGCACTCTACCACATGGTCGCAGTTCCGGGAGCATCCAGCCGCGGCCTCGGCCGGCTGCGGACGGCGCCGCCAGCGCCCGCCCGCGCTTGAACCCCCGCCGGCTTTGCTCTAGCCAAAATCCACACGCGCAACCCGAGAAGCATCCGGATCCGCCCATGACCATCGTCGACACCCGCACGCCCGACCCGAAGACCTTCATCTCCGGCGCGACCGGCGACTGGGAGATCATCATCGGCATGGAGGTGCATGCGCAGGTGAAGTCGAAGGCGAAGCTGTTTTCCGGCGCCGCCACCGACTTCGGCGCCGCGCCGAACGAGCATGTGAGCCTCGTCGATGCGGCCATGCCCGGCATGCTGCCGGTGATCAACGAGGAGTGCGTGAAGCAGGCGATCCGCACGGGGCTCGGCCTGAAGGCGCAGATCAACCACCGCTCGGTCTTCGATCGCAAGAACTACTTCTATCCCGACCTGCCGCAGGGCTATCAGATCTCGCAGTACAAGGATCCGATTGTCGGCGAGGGGACCGTGATCGTCTCCGTCGGACCGGACTCGAAGGGCGAGTTCCAGGATATCGAAGTGGGCATCGAGCGCCTGCATCTCGAGCAGGACGCCGGTAAGTCGATGCACGACCAGCATCCGACCATGTCCTATGTCGACCTCAACCGGTCCGGCGTCGCGCTGATGGAGATCGTCTCGAAGCCGGACATGCGCTCGGCGGACGAGGCCAAGGCCTATCTCACCAAGCTCCGGACCATCCTGCGCTATCTCGGCACCTGCGACGGCAACATGGACGAGGGCTCGATGCGGGCCGACGTCAACGTCTCGGTGCGGCGGCCGGGCGGCCCGTTCGGCACGCGCTGCGAGATCAAGAACGTCAACTCGATCCGCTTCGTCGGCCAGGCGATCGAATCGGAGGCGCGGCGCCAGATCGCGGTGATCGAGGACGGCGGCATCATCGATCAGGAGACGCGGCTGTTCGACCCGGTGAAGGGCGAGACCCGCGCGATGCGCACCAAGGAAGACGCGCACGACTACCGCTACTTCCCCGACCCGGATCTCCTGCCGCTCGAGTTCGACCAGGCCTATGTCGACGCGCTGCTGAAGGAACTGCCCGAGCTACCGGACGACAAGAAGGCGCGACTGATCAAGGACGCCGGCCTGTCGGCCTATGACGCGTCGATCCTCGTCTCCGACAAGGCGATCGCCGACTTCTTCGAGAATGTGGCGAAAGGGCGTGATGCGAAGCAGGCAGCGAACTGGGTGATCAACGACCTCCTCGGCGCGCTGAACAAATCCGGCAAGGGCATCGAGGTGACGCCGGTCTCGGCCGACCAGCTGGGCGCGATCCTCGACCTCATCCGCGAGGGCACGATCTCCGGCAAGATCGCCAAGGACCTGTTCGAGATCGTCTGGTCGGAAGGCGGCGACCCGAAGGTCGTCGTCGAAGAACGCGGCATGAAGCAGGTCACCGACACCGGCGCGATCGAGAAGGCGGTGGACGAGGTGATCGCCGCCAATCCGGAGAAGGTCGAGCAGGCCAAGGCGAAGCCCTCGCTCGCCGGCTGGTTCGTCGGCCAAGTGATGAAGGCGACCGGCGGCAAGGCCAATCCGCAGGCGGTCAACGCGCTGGTCAAAGAGAAGCTCGGGGTGGAATGACCTTCTTCGTCCGCACGGCCGGCACCAGGGACCTGAAGGCGATCAGCGACCTGCTCGCCGAGACCTGGCACGCGACCTACGACCCGATCTTCGGCTCGGAGCGCGTGTCCGAAATCACCGGGTCCTGGCACTCGGTCGAGGCCCTGCGCCCGCGCGTGTCGCGGCTGAACACGGAGTTCCTCGTCGCCGACGATGGCGAGCGGCTGGGCGGCGTCGCCTTCGCCGCCTTCGAGGCGGAGCGGAAGCTCGTCGTCCTGCATCAGCTGTACGTGCATCCGGAGCAACAGCGACAGGGAATCGGGGCGGAGCTTCTCGGCGAGATCGAGAGCGCCTTCCCCGGCGCCGAACGCATTCGCCTCGAAGTCGAGGAGGCCAACGAGGCCGCGATCGCCTTCTACCGCGGTGCCGGATTCGGGCCCGTCGGCACGGCGGTCGCCGCAGGCGGCGATCAGCGTTTCGCCATTCCGGCCACCGTCTACGAAAAGCGGCTGAACTGGGCGAACTGACGCGGGCGGTCACGGCAGAGGGCACAGGAGCCGCCGGCCCGGCGGGTGGACATTTTACCGGCGGCGCAGCATAACGAGCCGCAATTCGTACGGATCGAGACTTCCATGAAACAGTGGCTTCTGCAGATCTTCACCTGGTGGAACGGCCAGACCATCGGCACCCGCTTCTACACCTGGCGCTTCGGCAAGAAGGTCGGTGAGGACGAGTTCGGCAACGTCTACTACACCAATGCCGACGGCACGCGCCGGTGGATGATCTTCAACGGCGTCGTCGAGGCGACCGCCATCCCGACGGGCTGGCACGGCTGGATGCATCACCGCGTCGACACGCCGCCCTCGCAGGAGAACTACAAGCGGCACGACTGGGAGAAGCCGTTCCAGCCGAACCTGACGGGAACGGCCAAGGCCTATCGCCCCTCGGGCTCGCTGCTGCGGCCCGAGCATGAGCGCCCGCGCGTCACCGGCGAATACGACGCCTGGACGCCCTGACGCTTCGCAATGCCGGGCCCGCGGCGCTGTCGTCCCGAGAGCCGCTGCCTGGCGTTGTGACCGACCGGCGCCTTAATCGCGGGCTAGGCGAAGAGACACGACACGCCTTCGTGATTCGGAAGAAGCGATCCCGGGATTGATGCGCATGAAATGGATTCCAGCCTCGGTGCTCGTCTTCGGATTGATCGCGTCGGGGATCGCCGCTGCGCCGGCGTCGGCCCAGTCCCTGGACACGCCGAACATGCCGAGCGACGGACAGCCCCCGGCACCGCCGCCCGCGCCGGCCGCCCGCGTGAAGAACCCGGTCGCTACCTTCAGCGGGCTCGACAAGATCACCGGCCGCATCACCGTCTTCGACGTCTATATCGACGAGACCGTGCAGTTCGGGACGCTCCGGGTGACGCCGCGGGTCTGTATGACCAGCCCCAAGGGATCGCCCGAGCGCACCGATGCCTTCGTGCAGGTCGACGAGATCACCCTCGACCGCAAGATCCAGCGGATCTTCTCCGGCTGGATGTTCGCCGATTCTCCCGGCCTCAACGCCGTCGAGCACCCGGTCTACGATGTCTGGCTGAAGAGCTGTAAGACCGAATCGGACGTTCCCGCGCCCAAGGGATAGAAGGTGGCATCGGCTTCCACCGCATCGGCGAGCAGCGCCTGATAGTCGTCCCGGAAGATCTCGACGGCGCCGAACCGGGCGAGGTGGGTGGTCAGGAACTGCGTGTCGAGGAGCCTGTAGCCGCCGCGGACCAGCCGCTCGCACAGATAGGCGAGTGACACCTTCGAGGCGTCGGTGCGCCGCGAGAACATGCTCTCGCCGAAGAAGGCGGCGCCCAGCGACACGCCGTACAGGCCTCCGACCAGTTGCCCGTCCTCCCACGCTTCGACCGAATGCGCATGCCCGGCGTGAAAGAGCTGGAGATAGAGCGTCCGAATCTCGCCGTTGATCCAGGTCTGCGACCGGCCCGGCGCGGGCTCCGCGCAACCGTCGACGACCGCGGCGAAGGCCGTGTCGACGTGGATATCGAACGGCGCGCGGCGGATCGTCTTCTTCAGGCTTTTCGGCAGGTGGAATTGGTCCAGCGGCAGGATGCCGCGCTCGGTCGGATCGACCCAGAAGATGCGCGGATCGTCGGCCGATTCGGCCATCGGAAAGATCCCGCAGGCATAGGCCTTCAGGAGGATCGCCGGCGTGATCTCGAAGCGCTGGCGACCCTTGGCCATGGCTCAGGCCTTCGGCTCACCGGCCAGGTAGTGCTCGAGCCAGTGGATGTCGTAGTCGCCCTTCGCGACATCGGCATTGTCGACCAGGTCGCGGAACAGCGGCAGGGTCGTCTTGACGCCGTCGATCACGATCTCGTCCAGCGCCCGACGCAGCCGCATCATGCATTCCTGGCGGTTGCGCCCGTGCACGATCAGCTTGCCGATCAGGCTGTCGTAGAAGGGCGGGATGGAATAGCCCTGATAGACGCCGGAATCGACACGGACGCCGAGGCCGCCGGGCGTGTGGTAATGCGTGATCTGGCCGGGCGAGGGGGCGAAGGTGCGCGGATCCTCGGCGTTGATCCGGCATTCGATCGCGTGGCCCGAGAACTGGACGTCGGCCTGCGTCACCGACAGGCCCTGGCCGCTGGCGACGCGGATCTGCTCGTGCACGAGGTCGAGGCCGGTGATCGCCTCGGTCACCGGATGCTCCACCTGCAGGCGGGTGTTCATCTCGATGAAGTAGAATTCGCCGTTCTCGTACAGGAATTCGATCGTGCCGGCGCCGCGATAGGCGAGCTCCGACATCGCATTGGCGCAGATCTCGCCGATCTTCGCCCGCTGCTCCGCGGTGAGGGCGGGCGAGTTCGCCTCTTCCCAGACCTTCTGGTGGCGGCGCTGCAGCGAGCAGTCGCGCTCGCCGAGGTGGATGGCGTTGCCCTGGCCGTCGCCGAAGACCTGCACCTCGATGTGCCGGGGCTTCTCCAGGTACTTCTCGATATAGACCGCGTCGTCGCCGAAGGCGGCAGCCGCCTCCTGGCGCGCGGTCTGCAGCGCGACGACGAGATCGTCGCGGGTCTTCGCCACCTTCATGCCGCGACCGCCGCCGCCCGCGGAGGCCTTGACGAGAACCGGGAATCCGATCTCCTCGGCGATCTTCATCGCCTCGGCGTCTTCGGTGACCGCGCCGGCCGAGCCCGGCACCACCGGAATGCCGAGGCGCTTGGCGGTCTTTTTCGCCTCGATCTTGTCGCCCATGATGCGGATATGATCCGCCGTCGGGCCGATGAAGGTGATGCCATGCGCGTCGAGGATGTCGGCGAAGCGCGCGTTCTCCGACAGGAAGCCGTAGCCGGGGTGAACGGCGTCTGCTCCGGAGACCTCGCAGGCCGCGACGATCTGCGGGATGTTGAGGTAGCTGTCGCGCGAGGGCGGCGGCCCGATGCAGACGCTCTCGTCGGCGAGGCGCACGTGCATCGCCGCGTTGTCGGCGGTGGAGTGCACCGCGACCGTCGAAATGCCGAGCTCCTTGCAGGCGCGCAGGATTCGCAGGGCGATCTCGCCGCGGTTGGCGATCAGAACCTTCTTGAACATGGCTGGCCCCTTACGCGATGACGACGAGCGCTTCGCCGTATTCCACCGGCTGGCCGTTCTCCACGCAGATCTTGGCGACCTTGCCCGCACGCGGTGCGGGGATCTGGTTCATGGTCTTCATCGCCTCGATGATCAGCAGCGTTTCGCCCTCGGCGACCTGCTGGCCGATTTCGACGAAGGGTCGGGCGCCCGGCGCCGGCGACAGATAGACGGTGCCGACCATGGGCGAGGGGACGGAGCCCGGCTCCGGTCCGCTCGGAGCGGCAGGCTGGGCCGCAGGCGCGGAGACCGCCTGCTGCTGCTGGGCCGGAAAGGGCTGCGGCGCCTGCATGTAGGTCATCGGCTGCGGGTAGCCGGCCATGTCCTTCTGCCGAGACACCCGAACCCGCAACGAGCCGCGCTCGATTTCGATTTCGGTGAGGTCCGTCTCGTTCAGGATGGAGGCGAGTTCGCGAACGAACGTCGGATCGACGGTCTGATCTTCTTCTGACATTCTCTTCCTTGAGCCGCTCGGCTTCGTCCCGCGCTTCGGCTAGCGGTCATCGACGGCGTCGCGGCATCGGCGCCCATCGCGCTCGGTCCCGCTGCCTGAGCGCCGCCAGATGGAGGGCCCGGGTCGCATCCCGAATCGCGATCTCGTGACCGCGGGTTCGCGAAGGGCTATAGGGCGGGAACCGTGCCGAGGAAAGCGTCAATCGGCCGATCGACGCCTCCTCACGCGAATTCTCTCAGCAGCTGGCACTACCACACTTGCGAACGTTCGCAACCGCGGCCGTCAGATTATCCAGCCCGACCGCGCCCGAGAACAACTTGTCGTCGATGACGTAGGTGGGCGTGCCGGAGATCTGCAGGGCGCTGGCGAGTTTCGAATCCGCGGCGATCTCGTCCTCGATCTTCTTCGATTTCATCAGCGGACGCAGCTCCGCCTCGTCGACGCCGAGATCCTTGGCGACCGCGAGCGCGCGATTCTCGTCGGCAACGCCCCGCGAGCCGAGAAGCTTGCGGTGGAACGCACCGTAAAGGTTCGGCTTCAGCGCCCGGAAGGCCAGGCTGACGCGCGTCGCCTCGACCGACTGCGGCCCCAGCACCGGGATCTCCTTCAGCACGAACCGCACCTGGGGGTCCGCCTTGGTCAGGGCGCTCATGTCGGACAGCGCATGCTTGCAGTAGGTGCAGTTGTAATCGAAGAACTCGGTGATCGTGACGTCGCCGGACGGGTTGCCGAGCGCGGTGCCCTTCGGCGTCTGGAAGATCTCGGTCGCATTGTCCTTGACTGCGGCGGTCTGCGCCGCGGCCTGCGCGTCCGCCTGCTTCGCCTGCAGCGCTTCGACCGCCTCCATGATCACCTCGGGATGCTTGACGAGGTAGTCGTGGACGATCTGCTCCACCGCCTTGGTCTGCGTCTGGTCGAAGGCCGGCTTGGCCGGTTCGGCGGCCACGGCCGAACCGACGAGCCCGACCGCTGCTGCGGTGGCGGCGAGGATCGCGTATCGGGTCATGGGAAAGGTTCCTTCGATGCGTCAGTGAGCGGGGATCGTGATGATGTCCTGGGCCTGGCGCCAGGGCGGCGAGCCGGGCTTCAGCTTCTGTTGGGCGCGCGCCGCGAAGACCTTGGCCTCGCGGAAGGCACCGGCGTGCCAGTAGCCGTCGGCGGTGGCGAGCTCCGCCCGCCCGATATCACCGGTGTGCCCGTAGGCCATAGCAAGAAACTGATAGGCCGTCGCGTTGTCGGGATCGCTCTGCAGCCCCGCCTTGATGTACTCGATGGCGCGGCTCATCTCCTTCGGGTCGCCCGTCGTCACCAGCGCCTGACCGATCTCCGCCTTCAACAGCCCGGATCTGCTGCCGTCCAGCTGCGCCGCCTTCCTGAAGGCGGCCGCCGCTTCCGTGCCGCGGCCGGCATCGAGCAGGATCTGCCCGCGCATTTCCTCGAACCACGGGTTCTTCGGCCGCGAGGCGATCAGGGCGCTCATCTTCGTCAGCGCTCCGTTGGTCGAGCCGGCGAGATAGGTCGCGATCGCGTCGCCATAGAGCGCGGCGAGGCTGCGTGGGTCGCGGGCGAACAGCCGCCGAACGGCCGTCATGCCGCCGCTGTAGGCGGCGACCTTGGCGCGGGCCAGCTGGTGGCGCTCGACGAGTTCGGGCGGATCGGTGCGGTCATAGTAGCGGCTGCGCTGCGCCGCCTCCTGGATCGCCGCCTTGCGATCTTCAGGCATCGGGTGCGACAGCAGGTAGGTGTTGACGCGGGAATTGGCGAAGAGGTTCTGGCGATCGAGGATATCGAACGTCTGAAGCAGACCCTTGCCGGACTGGCCGGTCTTGTCGAGATAGGTTATCGCCGCGCGGTCCGCGATCGATTCCTCCCCGCGCTGATAGCTGAGGAGGCCGCGCTGGATGGCCGATCCGCTGCCGGCCAGGAGACCCGTGCCGGCCTGGCTGGCATTGCGCGATCCGGAGACGGCACCGGCCGCGACGATGCCGGCCCCGAGCAGCCCGGCGACGATCGCGATCGTCTGCGCATGCTCGATCTGCTCGCGCATGCGCTCCTGATGGTTGCCGGCCAGGTGCCCGATCTCGTGGGCGAGGATGCCGATGAGCTGATTCGGCGTCTCCGTCATGGTGATGGCACCGGTGTTGACGAAGATCCGCCGGCCGAGGACGAAGGCGTTGAAGTCATCGGAATTGACCAGCACGACCTCGATGCCGGAGCGCGACAGGCCGGCAGCCTTCAGGAGCGGGCGCACGTAGTCGCCGATCAGCGCCTCGATCTCGGCGTCCCGCACGATCGGTAGGTTGCGCTTGGATTCGGGAGCCGCCTCCGCGAGCGTCGGCAGGACGGCGAGCGTGGCGGCCATCGCGAGGCAGATCAGCCTGGTGCCGATGCCGCAAAGCGAGAGTTTCATGCTAGGTCCTTTTCCCCATGCCGGGCCTGTCCGATTTTCGCGCACCCTCCGCCGCGCCGAAAGAGGGGACCGGTCTTCGAGGTGAACCGAAAACCATCGTCCTCGCAAGCGTCGGGATCGCGATCACTGGACACGATAATCCGGCGGATTGTTGACGTGGCGGCGAGGCAACAGGAAAGCGACGAAGCGTGCCCGAAATGACCCCATCCCGCCGATCGGCGGTCGATCCGTTCCGCGCCATGGACGTTCTGGCCGAAGCCAACCGGATGATCGCGCGGGGCGAGAAGGTCCTGTCGCTGGCGGTGGGCCAGCCGGCCGCGTCGGCGCCGAAAGCCGCAATCGCCGCGGCTCGCGCCATGCTCGACCATGGTCGCATCGCCTATACGGATGCGCTCGGCCGCGCCGATCTGCGCGAGCGGATCGCCCAGCACTACGAGGCGCGTTACGGGCAGGCGGTCGAGCCGTCCCGCATCATGGTGACCACCGGCTCTTCCGCCGGCTTCAACCTCGCCTTCCTCGCCGCCTTCGATCCCGGCGACAGGATCGCGATCGCCGCGCCCGGCTATCCCGCCTATCGGAACATCCTGAAGGCGCTGGGGCTCGTCCCGGTCGAAATCCCGGTCGGTCCGGAGACGGACTACGTCTTCACCGCCGGGCATCTTGCCGCGGCGCACGAGGCGGAGCCCGTGGCCGGCGTCCTCGTCGCCAGCCCCGCCAATCCGACCGGAACCGTCACGCCGCCGGAGGAACTCCGGCGGCTGGTATCCTATGCCGACCGGAATGGCATCCGCTTCGTCTCCGACGAAATCTATCACGGCCTCACCTATAACGGCCGGGAGACGACCGCCCTCGGCTTTTCCGAGCATCCGATCGTCGTGAACTCCTTCTCGAAATACTACTGCATGACCGGCTGGCGGATCGGCTGGCTGGTGCTGCCGCCGGAACTGGTCCGTGCCGCCGAGCGGATCGGCCAGAGCCTCTATATCTCGGCGCCGGAAATGTCGCAGGTGGCGGCGAGGGCGGTGTTCGACGCGACCGACGAGCTGGAATCGATCCGCGCGGGCTACGTGCGCAACCGCGACCTCCTGAACCGGCGCCTGCCGGCGCTCGGCTTCCGCGAGATCGCGCCGCTCGATGGCGCCTTCTACGCCTATGCCGGGATACCGGAGGGCTGGAGCGGCTCGACGCAGTTCTCCCGGGCGATCCTCGAAGCGTGCCACGTGGCGATCACGCCCGGGACCGACTTCGACCTGCTCCGGGGCGAGCGCTTCGTGCGCCTGTCCTACGCCTGCGACCATGCCTCCCTCGAAGAGGCGCTCGACCGGATGGAGCGGCTGCTGCGCAGCTGAGGCCCGATCGGCCGACGTCCCCGACCGCCGCGTCAGGGCGGCGGCATCCCCTTGCGCATCACGGCGCTGGCAGGCCCACGGCCGGGCGCCGGGGATCCGGCTTATGCGTCCGCGCGAGGCGATTTCCCCGCCAGCTGCGAAGCCCGTCCGGCCGCGCCGCGGCATCAGAAAGTCCCTGCTGACATGAAAACGGGCGCCCACCGGTCGCCCGCTCCTTCACCGGATCTTTCGCAGGATCGCGCTAAAAAAAGTTCCGTCTGGCCCACCAGCCGGTGCGGCGCGGCTTTTCCGCCGACTCGCCTTCGACATCGGCGACGTTCGACGTGACCACCGGCTCCTTGGGCGCGGCGGGCTGTGTCTCCGCCGGGACGTCGTCGTTCGCCGCCGGCTGCGGCGCGTCCTCCGGCTCGGCCGAGGAGGACGAAGCCTCCGCCAGCGGAGCGTCGTCCTCGGACAGCGCCGGAGAAAGCGCTTCCGCAGGCTGCTGCGCCACCGGGCTCGCCGCGGCGACTGCAACCGCTTCCGGCGCCGGCTCTTCGCCGGTCACGGCGATCTGCGGACCATCGGCGCTCGCGGCAGGCTCGAAGGACGGAGCCGCATCGGCCTCGGCCGGGGCAGAGGACGCCGCATCCGCATCCGTCTGCGATGGGGCCACGACCACCGTCTCGCCGGAGAATGTCTGCACGGCCGCCTCGGCCGACGTGTCGGCAACTGCGGCGACCGCATCCCCTGAGTCCTCGTCGCCACCGTGAGGCTGCTGACCCTCGTCGTTCTCGCGATGCCGGCGGCCGCCGCGCCGCCCGCGACGCCGGCGCTTGCGGCTGCGCCCGTCCTGGTCGTCGCGGGACGATCCGCGCTCCTCTTCGGAGTCGGACCCTGCATCGGACGAGTCGTCCTCGTCGTCGTCATCCTGCGCGCCGGACGCAGCGTTCGCGTCCATGTCGCTGTCGTCGCCATTGTCGTTGCGCCGCCGGCGCCGGCGCCGCTTGCGGCGCTTGCCGCCTTCGGACCGGTCGTCCTCGCGAGTCTCGTCCTCGGCGGGAACGGCGACGCCTGCTTCGGCCATCGCCTCCGCGGCCTCGTCGGCGGCGGCGTCCGCCTCGTCCATCGCTGCGACCGATTCCAGATGCACGACGTCGTTCGGCAGGACCGGCTTCAGCGCCTCGGCGCCGCGCTCGATCGAAATGCTCTGGTGGCCGGCGCTCTCGTCCGCCTCGATGATGATGCGGAGACCGTAATGATGCTCCAGCTCATCGATGCGCTTGCGCTTCTCGTTGAGCACGTAGAGCGCGGTCGCGGTCGGCACCTTGACGATGAGGTCGTGGGTGGCGTGCTTCTGCAGATGCTCCTCGATGGTGCGCAGGACGTGCAGCGCCAGCGACGAGGAGGAGCGGATGTGCCCGGCGCCCTCGCAGACCGGGCAGGTCTGCATGGTGGATTCCAGGACGCTGGCCCGGATGCGCTGGCGGCTCATCTCCAGAAGGCCGAAATGGGAGATCTTGCCGACCTGGATGCGCGCCCGGTCGTTCTTCAGGCAGTCCTTCATCTTCTTCTCGACGGCGCGGTTGTTCCGCTTCTCTTCCATGTCGATGAAGTCGATGACGATGAGGCCGGCGAGGTCGCGCAGGCGCAACTGCCGCGCCACCTCCTCGGCCGCTTCCAGATTGGTCTGGAAGGCCGTGTCCTCGATCGAGTGCTCCCGCGTCGAACGGCCGGAGTTCACGTCGATCGCGACCAGCGCCTCGGTCTGGTTGATGATGATGTAGCCGCCAGACTTCAGCGTCACATGCGGCTGCAGCATCTTGTCCAGCTGCCCCTCGATCCCCTGCCGCGCGAAGATCGGCGTCGGGTCGCGGTAGGGCTGCACGACCTTCGCCTGGCTCGGCATCAGCATCCGCATGAAGTCTTTCGCTTCGCGGTAGCCGCTCTCGCCGGCGACGAGGATCTGGTCGATGTCCTTGTTGTAGAGGTCGCGGATCGATCGCTTGATCAGGCTGCCTTCCTCGTAGACGAGGGCAGGGGCGATCGAAGAGAGGGTGACGTTGCGCACCGTCTCCCACAGCCGCATCAGATATTCGTAGTCGCGCTTCACCTCGGCCTTGGTGCGGTTCGCACCGGCCGTGCGCAGGATGATGCCCATGCCGCGCGGCACTTCGAGGTCGCGCACCACATCCTTCAGGCGCTTGCGGTCGGCGGCGCTGGTGATCTTGCGGGAAATGCCGCCGCCGCGTGCGGTGTTCGGCATCAGAACGGAATAGCGGCCGGCGAGCGACAGGTAGGTGGTCAGCGCCGCGCCCTTGTTGCCGCGCTCTTCCTTGACGACCTGCACGAGGATGATCTGGCGGCGCTTGATGACCTCCTGGATCTTGTACTGCTTGCGCGGGCGGCTCTGGCGGACCGGAACCTCCTCCATCGCGTCCTCGGAGCCGATCTCGTCGATCTCTTCCGACTCGTCGCCGTTCTCGTCATTGCCGGCATCGTCGTCTTCGGAGCGCAAACGCCCCCGGGCCCGGCGGTTGCGCCGGCCGCGCGAGCGGCGCTCGCCATTGCCCTCGCGCTCGTTCTCCGCGGTGGAACCCTCGTCCTCGCGTTCGTCGTCGCTGTCCTCGCCGGCGCCGTCGTCCGAATCATCGTGCGACGTCTCGCCCTCCCGATCGTCCGAATCCGACGACTCGTCCGGCGCCCCGACGCCGCGCGCCTCTACCGCATCGCGCGGCTGATCCTCCGTCGCGCCCGTCGACGCATCGCCGACGGACTGGATTCCGCCGTCGCTCGCAGGGGCGTGATCCTCGGACGAAGCCGCCTCGGCGGACGGCGTCTCGCCGTCCGAAAGCGAATCCTGCGCGCCGGCGTCGGCCGACGCATCCTCGTCGTCGCCGGCCGCCTCGGAGATGCTGTCACGCTCCCGGCGCTCCGCCGCCTTCGCCGGACGGCGCGGCCGCTGGCTGCGATTCGGACGCGGCTCGTCCTCGTCCTCGTCCTCTGCGCGCGCGAGTTCTTCGGCGAGCAGGGCTTCGCGGTCGGCCTTGGGAATCTGGTAGTAGTCCGGGTGGATTTCGCTGAAAGCGAGGAAGCCGTGGCGATTGCCGCCATATTCGACGAAGGCTGCCTGGAGCGACGGCTCGACGCGCGTCACCTTGGCCAGGTAGATGTTTCCCTTGAGCTGCTTCTTGTGCTCCGACTCGAAGTCGAATTCTTCGATCCGGCTACCGCGGACGACGACGACGCGCGTCTCTTCCGGGTGGGACGCGTCGATCAGCATTTTGTTGGCCATATAGAAACTCCCCGGCACTCGCGCGGGCGACGCGTCTGCGGCCTTCCTGGGCCTGGCGGTCGGTGATGGGGCGCGAGCCCGAATGGGTCGTGTCGGACGTCACGGTTTGGCCGCTCCGCGACACATCAACGGCCCGAAGGATCGGGCGGGAGGATGTCGGGCAGACAGCGGAGAGTGACAGCAAAATCACGACCTGCAACAACTGATGGCCGCTAGGGCGGCCGACGGAACGTGACGGACCCTTGGCCGCTCGCGCGGCACGCATCCGCATCGCTGGAAAAATCGGGCTGAAGCGGACCTCAGCGTCGACGAAAATCTTCCAAGAGGTCCGGCGACGGGCCTTCGTGTCGCAGGTATCGCTGCACCGCCACCGCTCTCGCCAGCACTGTGCGATCCGAACGGTACGGCTCTCGACTCGGCGACGACACGGTCTCCACGTCGCTCTAGACCTCGATTCCGCTTGTATGACGTGTCCGGCTAAGAAACAAGAGTAGTATCGGCAATCGGCCTCGCCCCCGCCGGACCATGCCAAGGCCCCGACAAGCTTCACAATCTACTGGAACGCTTGCCGCCACCTTCGTCACGTGGAGCACTGCCGCGCCTCCTCCGGCGACCGACGTCGGGCGCCGCGTCCGGAGTCGCCGCTGTGGCGCCGCTGCGACGATTGCGCGTCGGCTGGACCTGTCGAGGGCAGGGTGCGGCCGTGGGTCATCGTCTGGTCACGATTGGAGAATTTCGCGTGGCGGAAGGATTCCACCTCGAGGCGCTGTTGTCCCCGATCATCGATTTCGTCCGTCTGGCCGGCCGCCTCGGCACGCGGCGCATCCGACGCCTGGCCCCGCGCGCCGCCATTGGCGCCTGCCTCCTCGCGGCGGCGCTCGTCCTCGCCCGCCCGCCCGCCGCCTTCGCCGGCGAGCACGTGATCACCTCCTTCGACCAGACCGCGACCGAGGCGGGCCTGAACGTCTCCTTCACGCTCAACGGCGCGGCGCCGGTCCGGCTTCTCCAACTGCACAATCCCGAGCGGATCGCCCTCGACTTCGACGACACGCTGCCCGCCGTCTCGATTCCCGAGGCGTCGGACAATCCGCTGGTCGAGACCATCCGCCACGGTCTCGTGTCCAGCAACCGCTATCGGGTGATCTTTCGGCTGAAATCGCCGGGCGCCGCGCGGCTGGAACAGCACAAGACGCCGGGCGGCGAGGTCGTCGCGCTGTCGATCGCCCCGCCGGGCTCGATAGAGGCGCGCAAGGCGGGCGCCCCGGCGGCAAAGGGTGTGCAGCCGAAGACGGGCCCAGGCGCTGCCGCCGTCAAGGCCGACGCGCAGGCCGTATCGGAAAAGCCCGCGGCGCCGCGGCAGCTGGTGATCGTGGTGGATCCCGGCCATGGGGGGATCGACGAGGGCGCGAAGTCGCCGTCCGGCACGCTCGAGAAGGACGTCAATCTCGCAATGGCGCTGGCGGTGCGCGACGCGCTGTCGGCCTATCCCGGAATCAAGGTCGTCCTCACCCGCGACGACGACACCTACATTCCGCTCGACGAACGGTCCGCCATCGCCCGGCGGGCGCACGCCAACCTGTTCATCTCCATCCATGCCGATTCGATCCGCTACAAGGATCTGCGCGGCGCCACCGTCTACACGCTGTCGGACAAGGCGTCCGACGAACTGTCACGGCAGATCGCCGCCTCGGAAAACGCCGTCGACCGCTTCGCCGGCCCGGAGTGGCACCAGAGCCAGCCGGAGGTCTTCGATATCCTGCTCGACCTGACGCGCCGCGAGACCGTCAGTTTCTCCGAGCATTTCGCCGCCTCGCTGGTGCACGACCTGCAGAGCGACAAGATCGACCTGATCAACCGGCCGAAGCGTTCGGCCGCCTTTGTCGTCCTGAAGGCGCCGGACGTGCCGTCGGTTCTGGTGGAATGCGGCTTTCTGTCCAATGCCGGCGACGAAAAGCTCTTGAAGGATTCGGACTGGCGCAAGAAGATGGGGGGCGCGATCGCCGATGCCGTGGTCGCCTTCTTCCGTGGTAAGGGCGCGACTCTGACGGCCGCAGGCCAGTGACACGGGACTGCAGGCGCCGCTTGCACGGCTTGGTGCTGCCTGGTGAAAGTTTTGCTCAAGTTTCGCGCGGGATGGTTCATGTCCCTGCCGCAATTGCGGAACAGAAGCTTGAGAATGCCGCGGCAGGACCGCGGTCGAACGGGCGGCTCTGCCGTCCGCAAGGTGCCGAAGGCCGGACTGAGACCGGCTGGAGGAGAGGGGACCGGCAGGGCGCAGGGCGTGCCCGCCGGACGGAGTTTCGATGATCAGATTGCTCGGCTACTTCTTCGGGATCGGGGCGGTCCTCTTCGTGCTCGTGGCGGGCGGCGCCGCCTGGTACGTCGAGAAGACCGCCAAGGGCCTGCCGGACTATCAGGTGCTGGCGGACTACGAGCCGCCGGTGACGACCCGGTTCTATGCCTCCGACGGCGAGATGATGGCCGAATACGCGCATGAGCGGCGGCTCTTCCTGCCGATCCAGGCGATCCCGAACCTCGTGAAGAACGCGTTCCTCTCCGCCGAGGACAAGAACTTCTATTCCCATCCCGGCATCGACTTCCAGGGCATCGGCCGCGCGCTGCTCGTGCTCGCCCGGGGCGGCCACATGCAGGGCGCCTCGACGATCACCCAGCAGGTCGCCAAGAACTTTCTCCTGACCAACGAGCGCACCCTCGACCGCAAGATCAAGGAGGCGATTCTCTCGCTGCGCATCGAGCAGGCCTATTCGAAGGACAAGATCCTCGAACTCTATCTCAACGAGATCTATCTCGGCATGGGCTCCTACGGCATCGGCGCCGCGGCGCTCGCCTATTTCGACAAGTCCGTGAACGAGCTTTCGATCGAGCAGGCGGCCTATCTCGCGGCCCTGCCGAAGGCGCCCGAGAACTACAACCCGTTCCGCGACACCGACAAGGCGATCCAGCGCCGCAACTGGGTGATCGACCAGATGGCCCAGAACGGCTTCATCACCCAGGCGGAGGCGCAGGTCGCCGAGCAGAAGCCGCTCGAGGTGAACCCGCGTCCGTCCGGCACCTACCTCGCCTCGGCCGAGTATTTCACCGAGGACGTTCGGCGCGAGATGATCCAGCGCTATGGCGTGAAGACGCTCTACGAGGGCGGGCTGACGGTGCGCACGACGCTCGACCCGACGATGCAGAAGGAGGCGCGCGGCGCCCTGCAGCACGCCCTCGTCAAGTTCGACGAGGCGCACGGCTATCGCGGGCCGGTCAAGCATATCGACATCGGCAGCGACTGGGGTACCGAGCTCGGCAAGGTGAACGGACTCGACGACGTGCCGGAATGGCGGCTGGCCGTCGTCCTGTCGGCGGAAAAGGACCGGGTCAGCATCGGCCTGCAGCCGAAGCGTGAGATCTCCGGCGCG
>NZ_JBFTEH010000008.1:237454-271513 GCF_041027365.1 Jiella sp. M17.18
GCTCGGCGCCGAGCGCAAGGTCGGCACGATCGACGGGGACGACATGAAATGGGCGTTCAACCTGAACACCAAGGAGCACAAGGGCCGGGTCCGCTCAGCCTCGGACGTCCTGTCGCGCGGCGACGTCGTCTATGTCGAGCAGAAGGGCGACGGCGACCATTACATGCTGCGTCAGCCGCCCAAGGTGCAGGGCGCACTCGTCGCCATGGAGCCGTCCACCGGACGCGTGCGCGCCATGGTCGGCGGCTTCTCCTTCGACCAGTCGGAGTTCAACCGGGCGACGCAGGCCTATCGCCAGCCCGGCTCGTCCTTCAAGCCGTTCGTCTATTCGGCGGCGCTCGACACGGGCTATACGCCCGCCTCGGTGATTCTCGACGCCCCGATCTCCCTGCCGGACGGCAATGGCGGGACCTGGTCGCCGACGAATTACGGCAACGAGGGCAGCGCCGGCCCGTCGACGCTCCGGCGCGGCATCGAGCAGAGCCGCAACCAGATGACGGTCCGCCTCGCCCACGACATGGGCATGGACCTCGTCGTGCAGTACGCCGAGCGCTTCGGCATCTACGACCATCTGAAGCCCTATCTGCCGATGGCGCTGGGCGCCGGCGAAACGACTCCGCTGCGCCTCGTCTCGGCCTATGCGATCCTCGCCAATCACGGCCAGTCGCTGGAGCCGACGCTGATCGACCGCGTGCAGGACCGCTACGGCAAGACGATCTACAAGCACGACCAGCGCAAATGCGTCGGCTGCGATGCGCCGGAATATGACGGGCAGGCGGAGCCGAAGCTGATCGACGAGCGCGATCAGGTGCTCGATCCGATGACCGACTACCAGATCACCTCGATGATGGAGGGCGTCGTCCAGCGCGGCACGGCAACGGTCGTCAAGCAGCTCGGCGTGCCGATCGCCGGCAAGACCGGCACGACGAACGACGAGAAGGACGTCTGGTTCATCGGCTTCACGCCCAACCTCGTCTGCGGCGTCTACATCGGCTACGACAATCCTGCCCCGCTTGGTCGCGGCGTCGTCGGCGGCAACACCGCCGCGCCGGTCTTCGTCGACTTCATGAAGGAAGCGCTGAGGGGCAAGCCGGCGGTCGACTTCAAGGTGCCGGACGGCATGCAACTCATCGCCGTCAACCGCAAGACCGGCATGCGCGCCACCGGCTCCGGCCCCGACGTCATCGTCGAGGCGTTCAAGCCCGGAACCGGACCGGCCGACACCTATTCCGTGATCGGCGGCGACATTGCCAGCGCGCCGGGGACCGGCATCGTGTCGCAGCAGGCCGAGCAGGCGATCACCCAGGGCGGTGCCGGCGGCCTGTTCTGAGCCGGCTGGGCGACCGTGATGAGCGTCCGTCGTCCTTGACGGCATCGGCGGGGCGGGGCTAGACCCGCCCCTCGTTTTTGGCACGGCGGCCTTCATTCGAAGCGTCGGCCGACCAAGGGGCGGCAGATCCGCCGTCCGCGACATTTCAGACACCGGCTGCCTTGCGATTGCGCGCGGCCGACAACCCCAGGAGATTGGCGGCATGCGCGCCGAGATCGAGACGTTGGTCGACGAAAGCAAGCAGGCCATAAGCCTGCTGAGGAGGCATCTTTGACTGGGATCGGTCCCTCAAACGCCTCGACCAGCTGAACCAGAAGGCTGAAGACCCGTCGATCTGGAACGACCCGATGGAAGGCCAGAGCCTGATGCGCGAGCGTCAGGAGCTGGAGGAATCCATCACCGCGATCCGTGGGCTCGAACAGACGCTGGCCGATTCCATCGACCTCATCGCCATGGGCGAGGAGGAGGGCGATCAGGAGATCATCGCGGAGGCCGAAAAGGCGATCCGCGGGGTCAAGGCGGACGTCGACAAGCGGCAGATCGAGACGCTGCTCTCCGGCGAGGCCGATTCGAACGACACCTATCTGGAGGTCCATTCCGGCGCCGGCGGCACCGAGAGCCAGGACTGGGCGTCGATGCTGGAGCGCATGTACATGCGCTGGGCCGAGCGCGCGCGGTTCAAGGTGGAGGTGCTGGAGGAGCACGCCGGCGAAGAGGCGGGCATCAAGTCGGCGACGCTCTTGATCAAGGGCCACAACGCCTATGGCTGGGCGAAGACCGAGTCGGGCGTGCATCGCCTCGTGCGGATCTCGCCCTATGACAGCCAGGCGCGGCGCCACACCTCCTTCGCCTCGGTCTGGGTCTATCCGGTGGTGGACGACACGATCGACATCCAGGTGAACGAGTCGGACTGCCGGATCGACACCTATCGTGCCTCGGGCGCCGGCGGCCAGCACGTCAACACGACCGATTCGGCAGTGCGCATTACGCACATTCCGACCGGCATCGTCGTCGCCTGCCAGCAGGAGCGCTCGCAGCACAAGAACCGGGCGACCGCCTGGAACATGCTGAAGGCGCGGCTCTACGAGGCCGAGCTCGAGAAGCGCGAGGCCGCAGCCAGCGCCGAGGCGGCGTCGAAGAGCGACATCGGCTGGGGCCACCAGATCCGCTCCTATGTCCTGCAGCCCTATCAGCTGGTGAAGGACCTCAGGACGGGTGTCGAAAGCACCTCGCCGCAGGAGGTGCTCGACGGCGGGCTGGAGGAGTTCATGGAGGCGGCACTGGCGCACCGCGTCCATGGCGGCGACGCGGCGGTCGAAGACATCGACTGACGGACGCTAGAGCATTTCCAGTGAAAGCCGGATCGGCTTTCACGCCCGGACAATGCGAAAAGACAAGACGATAGAGCGTTTCCGGTGAACCCATGCTCGCCGGAAACGCTCTAGAGGGCGACGAGAAGACGAATTCGGCCGCGCGGGTCCATCGGCTCGCGCGGCCTTTTTCATGGCCGCGATAGGTCACCCGGCTTCCGAAATGCGGCGGGGAGGCCGACCGGCGGTGGAGGCGCCGGGCCTCCGGTCAGTCGAGCGAGGCGATGCGGCTGCCGATCCGGTAGAAGTCCTGCGGGTCGATCGGCGCGCCGTCGCGGCGCACCTCATAGTGCAGGTGCGGGCCGGTGCTGCGGCCGGTCGAGCCGACGGCGCCGATCCGCTCGCCCTTCGCGATCTTCTGCCCAGCGACGACGTCGATCCGGGAGAGATGGCCGTAGCGGGTCGAGATGCCGTCGCCATGGTCGATCTCGACGAGGTTGCCGTAGCCGCTGGCGGGGCCGGCGCGGGTGACGGTGCCGGGGGCCGTGGCGTGAACGACGGTTCCCTCCGGTTCGGCGTAGTCGATGCCGGTGTGCATGGCCGGACGTCCGAGGAACGGGTCCGGGCGCACGCCGAAGGGGCTGGACTCGGTGTTCGGCGGCATCGGTCGGTCGAGCGGCATCTCGTCGGCGACCGCGTTGACATGCTGCAGGTCGGTCAGGGCCTGGTCCAGTTCCGCGTAGGACCGGTCGAAGGGCGAAAGCGGCGGGACCGGCTCGAAGGGGCCGCCCCTCGCGGAATCGGTCTGCGCCGCCGGGATCGCGATGCCGCCTGAACGCAGGGCGCTGGCGATCTTCACCGCCCGCATCCGCGCGGCAGCCGCCAGATCCTGCAGCCGGTCGACCTGGGTGCGCTCGGCCGTCCTGTTCGCAGTCTCGATCCGGCGCAGCGTTTCGCCCGACGGCGTGAGCGGGTTGAGGCCTGAGAGACGCTGCGCCGCGGAAGACGCGGAGCCCTGGCGGGTGCGAAGACCGGACGGCTCCGCCCCGAGCCGCAGCGGCAACGAGGCTGCCGGCGTCTCCATATCATCGTCGCCGACCGAGTCCGCAGAAGGGATCGCGGCCGTTCCACCATCCGGGCCTGACGCCGATCGGTCGGCATCGGCTTCGGCGGGGTTCGGCGTCGGGATCGGCACGGGATCGCTCAGGAGGCCCGTCGCTTTGGCCCGTTCCAAGAGCGGCTGCAGCTTGTCGTAGCGGGCGCCGAGCTCCTCCTGCTGGTCGAGCAGGACGTCGACCTTGGTCTCCACCATTTTCTGCGCCAGGATCTGCCGGCTGGTGGCTATGTCGAGCTGGGCGCGGAGCGCGGCGATCCGCCGCTCGTAGTCCCGTTCGAGCCGCGACTGCGGCTGCGCGCCGGCCGTCACCCCCTGGTCCGCCAGGAGTGCCCAGGTCCCGCCTCCGACCGCCGCCGTCAGCAGCAGCGCCAGCGCTCCGCCGAGAGCCATGCGGCTGCCGCTGACGGTGAAATGGCGCACCCTCTCGCCGCGTGCGATGATCACCGTGTGGGGAGGGCGCTTGGCGCCGAAGGTGCGGGAGTGCTTGATCGCCGGCATGGTCCGAATCGCTGTGCGGACGGGCCCTTCGGCCCAGGATCGAGGCCGGATTAGAGATCGTTAGGGTTAACGTTTCCTTTGCAACCGCCCGGCGCCCGCGGATCCGGCGCGGCGGTCAACTGGATCGCGGGGAGAGCGCCCGGTAGAAGGTCGGCGTGAGGCCGGCTTCGGCGCGGGCGCGGTCGTTGAACGGCGCCTTCACCTCGCCGCGAAAGCTCATCCGGACGAGTTCGCGGAATCGCTCGGCGGGATTGCGACCCTCGCGCGCGCACAGAAACCGGAACCATTTCGCCCCGACCGCGACATGCTTCTTCTCGTCGCGATAGATGATCCTCAGGATGTCCGCGGTCTCGGGGTCGCCGACCGATTCCAGCTTTTCCACCAGCGGCGGCGTGACGTCGAGACCGCGCGCCTCGAGGATCAGCGGCACCACGGCGAGGCGCGCGCCGAGATCGTGCGCGGTTTCCTCCACAGCCTGCCAGAGCCCGTCATGGGCGGGCAGGGCGCCGTAACGGGAGCCGAGCGCGTCCAGCCGCCGCGACAGGAGGCGGAAGTGCTTGGCCTCTTCCAGCGCGACGGTCATCCAGCCGTCGAAGAAGGATCGCGGCACGCGCTCCGGCGCAAAGCGCGCCACGATGTCGAGCGCGAGGTCGATGGCGTTGAGTTCGATGTGGGCGAGCGAGTGGATCAGCGCGATCCGCCCCTCGGCCGTGTGGACCGAGCGCCGCTTGACGAGGCGCGGCGAGACCAGGAGGGGCTCCGCCGGCCGGCCGGGACGGCCGGGATGGGGCGGGTCGCCTGCGGCATATAGCCCGAGCTTGCGGGCGAACCACAGCCGGCAGGCGAGGTTGGTGAGATCCACCTTCGCGTCGAGATCGCTCGCCGCAAGGGCCGAAAGCGCCGCCTCGCGCAGCGTCGACGGCCGGTGCGCCTCCGAAAGACCGGTCATGCGGCTCCGGCGACTTCTCGCGCGGCCTTCAACACCTCTTCGGCGTGGCCGGGCACCTTCACCTTCTCCCAGACCCGGGCGACGGTCCCATCGGCCGCGACCAAGGCGGTCGTGCGGTCGACGCCCATGTACTTCCTGCCGTACATCGACTTCTCGACCCACACGCCGAAGGCACCGATCAGCGTCTTCTCCTCGTCCGCGAGCAGTCGCACGGTCAGGTCGTGCTTGTCGCAGAACTTGCGGTGCTTGGCGACGGAATCGGGCGAGACGCCGAGCACCGGGACGCCGATCGCGTCGAATTCGCTCCGCAAGCCGGAGAAATCGACAGCTTCGCGCGTGCATCCCGACGTATCGTCCTTCGGATAGAAGTAGAGGACGAAAGGCTTGCCGTTGAAGTCTGCCAGCGTCGCCGTCTTGCCGCTCTCGTCCGGCAGGCTGAAGTCTGGGCAGGGGGTTCCGGGGGAAATCGTCATCGTGTCATCCTTTCGGCATAAACAAACGGAAGGAAGAAGCTTCTCGGGAGCCGTCGCTCGCAGGCTCGCCAGTCGCGCGCTCCGGCGCCAGCCCGCCATCTTCGGCCCGATCTGACCGGAGCAGAACCCGATCGCATGCCTGCTTCGATCAAACGTCCGCCTCCTCTTAGCCGACGCCTCGGCGCCGCGATAGCGTCGAAGCGGATCGCGAGCGGTTCCCGGCAAACGGGCCCGATCCGGTGCCGCGCTTCGCTGGCATCGTCATGAGGCGCTTGCTTCGGATCGTCGCGGGCCTCGCGGGGATTGCCTGCGGTGGCCTGATCCTGCTCTTCGTCATCGCCGCCGCCTTCCTGTCCACCCAGACCGGCCGCGACATGGCGGGCGACCAGACCGAATCGCTGGTCGAAGCGGCCCTCGGTCCCGGCTATGTCGTCGAACTCGGATCGCAGCGCTTCGGGATCGACGCGCGCGGTTATCCCGGCATCGACTTTTCCGACCTGACGGTCTCCGATCCGGTAACGCACCGCAGGCTGGTGAAGGTGGACAGGGTCGAGACCGGCGTCAGCCTCGTCGATCTCGTCCTCGGGCGCCTGTCCTTGCGGAGCCTGTCGGTCCGGGGCGTCCACGTCGACGAGGCTCTCCTCGCCCATTGGCAGAGCGGGGCGGCGCTGGACCCTGCCGAGATCTTCGCGGCGCTGGATCAGACCGCGGCGCAGCTGGCGCGCCTGCCGCTCAAGGACATCTCCATCGCCGACATTCGCCTCGGCGGCGACGCGCGGCCGATCGCGGTGCGCGACGTTCGCCTCTCCCACGGCAAGGACGCGGGCCTGACGTTTGCGATCGAGGCAGCGGCGTTCGGCCACGAGATCGACGCCGCCGGAACGGCCGCCCTCGGCCCCGGCGGCGCGAAGCTTGCGCGGCTGCGGGCCGATGCGGAGGTCGCGCCGTCCGGCAGCATCGATGCCCCCGACGACGGCTTCGACGTGCCGTTGCGGCTCGCCTTAGAGCTTCAGGGCGGCACCAGCGGACGCGAGCTGGTGGCTCGCGCCGAGGCGGGCGCGGGGACGATCGGAACGCTCGACAGGACGGTGCTCCGGGCGGCGTCGCTCCGCGCAAGCCTTCGCGAATCGGGGAACGCCATCGCCATCGACGCGGCGGAGGCGGATTTCGGTCCGGTACAGGCCGAGATGGCGGGGAGCGTAGCGCTCGTCCCCGACGCCGACGGCCGTTATCCGTTCTCGCTCCACAGCCGGTCCATGCGTTCGCGGGTCGGCGTCGCCGCCGGCGCCCCGGCTCGTGCCGGATCCTTCAGCCTGTCGGGTGCCGCGTCGTCCCTCAGCGGCCCCTTCGCGATCGATGCGCTGTCCATTGCCGCGGCAGGCGGCCATATCACCGGGTCGGCGACCGCCGCCGGTCTTGATCCCGGCAGCCGGATCCGCCTGCATCTTCAGGCCAGCAACGTCGCTACGCCGGACGTCAAGGCGTTCTGGCCGTTCTTCATCAGCGACGACGCGCGCGACTGGATGCTGGAGCACGCCGGCGACAGTGGCGCGATAGATGCCGCCAGCATCGACATGGACATCACCAAAGCCCGGCTGGAAGCGATCTGCGTGCCGGACGTGCAGCCGACGGCGAGCGAAGTCCAGGTGTCGGCGACGATGAGCGGCGTCGGCTTTGCGACCGAAGGGGAGATGCCGCGGATCGAAGACGTGTCCGGCCGGATCGCGACTCGCGGCGGCGACACGTCGGTCTCGATCGACAAGGGCTCACCCGGCGGCGTTGCGGGCGTCGTCGTTCTGCCGTCGACGATCGACTTCACGCACGGCGACACGCCTGGCACCGAGGTCGCGCTCGGCCTCAACCTGTCCGGCGACGCTTCGGCGATCGTCGGCCTCGCGGCTCGCAAGCCGGTCGAGGCGCTGAAGGACATCGGCTGGACGGCGGACGACATCAGCGGTCAGGCGAGGGTGGGCGTCGGCGCTTCCTTTCATCTCGCCGCTCCGTCTCAAGCCGGTGCGGATTCGCAGCCGCGGCTGAAGAACTGGTCGGTCGTCGCCGACCTCAAGGATGTCGACCTGAAGAAGCCGGTCTCCGGCCGGCGGCTTCGCGACCTGACCGGCATGGTCATGGCCGCCCCTGGCCATGCGATGGGCGATCTGCACGGGACGGTCGACGGCATCGCGGCGGAGATGTCCTTCTCGCAGCCGCTGGCGCCCGAAGGCAAAGGCGGCCCGTCGCTGACGCTGACCGCCACCCTGCACGACTCCGACCTCAAGGCGCTGTCGTCCGGCCTTGCCGACGTCGTCGTCGGGCCGGTCACGGTGAAGGCGACGAAGACTGCCACCGGCCTGCATGTCGCGGCGGATCTGACGCCCTCCGAGCTGAAACTGCCGGCGATCGGCTGGAAGAAGGGGCCGGGCGTGCCCGCCAGCCTGAATTTCGACCTCTCCGGCGGCGGCATCAAAGCGATCCGCAACGCCAAGCTGGTCGGCGAGGGCTTTGCGGCCGAAGGGAGCGGCGAGATCGACGCGGCCGGTCTGAAGCGCCTCAGCCTCGACAAGCTCGCCTTCAATCGCGGTGATTCGCTCTCGGCCCGCATCGACCGCGTCGCCGGTGGGGGCATGGCGATCACGGTGTCCGGCCAGAACGTCGACGCCCGACCGCTGCTCGCGCGCCTGCGGACCGGGCTCGGTAGTCTCGGCGGCGACAACGCGGCCGCGGGGAGCGGCAAGTCGTCCGACGCGCTCAGCGTCACGGTCGAGGCGGACCGGATGCTCGGTTTCGGCAACGAGGCGCTGAACGACGCTTCCATCCGCTATAGCGGCGGAAAGGGCGCCTCGCCCGAAGCCTTCGTCGAGGCGAAGACGCCCGAGGGCAAGGCGGTGAGGTTCTCGATGGTGCCGCAGGCGGGCCGGCGCTCGATCGCGTTGTCTGCCGACGACGCCGGATTGCTCCTGCGCTTCGCCGGCCTGTACCCCCGCATGTCGGGCGGCCACCTGCAAGTCCGCCTGCAGGGCAGTGCGGCGGGTGATCTCGCCGGGCCCGTGGTGCTGAACCATTTCAGCCTCGTCGACGAGCCCCGGCTGAAGAGCCTTGTGGGCACCACCCGCCCCAACGGCAATAGTCTCGCCTCGGCGGTCGGCGAGAAGATCAAGGTCCAGAACGCCTATTTCGACACGGCCAAGGGAATGCTCGCCTGGAGAGACGGCCGGCTGACCGTCGATGCCGGCATCCTGCGCGGCCCGGTCTTCGGGTCGAGCTTCGAGGGCCTGCTCTACGACGCGGCGGGCCGGATCGACATGTCCGGCTCCTTCATGCCGGCCTATCGCTACAACCGGCTCTTCGGCGCGCTGCCCTTCGTCGGCGGCATCCTCGGCAATGGCGGCGAGGGCGGCCTGATCGGCATCACCTATCGCCTCAGCGGCGCCATCGTCGACCCGACGCTCACGGTCAATCCGGTGTCGCTGATCGCGCCCGGCATCTTCCGCCGCATCTTCGAATATTGACGCGCCCGCTGCCGCGCCGAGACGGCCCGCGGCAGCGCTGCAGCCAATTCGCCGCGGCCAGAGGGAGCCGTCAGCCGGCCGGCCGGATCAACACGTGCTTCTTGCGGCCGAGCGACAGCTTCACGACCCCGTCCTTCAGATCGGCACGGCCGACCGCAAGGCGCTCGTCGGCGACCGGCTCGTCGTTGATGCGCACCGCGCCACCCTTCACGTGCCGCCGCGCCTCGCCGTTCGAGGCGGCGAGATCGGCCGCGACGATCAGCGACAACAGGCCGATCCCGGCGTCGAACTCGGCGGCCGGAACGTCGACCGTCGGCAGCGTCTCGGCGAGCGCGCCTTCCTCGAAGGTCTTGCGGGCCGTCTCGGCGGCTTCCTCGGCCGCCGCGCGCCCGTGCAGGAGCGCCGTCGCCTCGGTCGCCAGCACCTTCTTCGCCTCGTTGATTTCGGCGCCGCCGAGCGCCGCGAGCTTGGCGATCTCGTCCATCGGCAGCGTCGTGAACAGCTTCAGGAACCGCCCGACGTCGGCGTCTTCGGTGTTGCGCCAGTATTGCCAGAAGTCCCAGGGGCTGAACTGCTCGGCGTTGAGCCAGACGGCGCCCTGCGCCGTCTTGCCCATCTTGGCGCCCGACGCGGTGGTCAGAAGCGGCGTCGTCAGCGCGTAGAGCTGGTGCGTGCCCATGCGCCGGCCGAGGTCGATGCCGTTGACGATGTTGCCCCACTGATCCGAGCCGCCCATCTGCAGATTGCAGCCGGTGCGACGGGCGAGTTCGACATAGTCGTAGGACTGGCAGACCATGTAGTTGAACTCGATGAAGCTCATCTCCTGCTCGCGCTCGAGCCGCAGGCGCACCGAGTCCATCGTCAGCATGCGGTTGACCGAGAAGTGCCGGCCGACCTCGCGCAGCATCTCGATGTAGCCGAGCTTCAGGAGCCATTCGGCATTGTCGGTCATCATCGCGTCGGTGCGGCCCTCGCCGAACCGGAGCACCTTGGCGAAGACCGACTTGATCGACGCCTTGTTCGCCTCGATCTCGGCGAGCGTGCGCATCGGCCGCGTCTCGTCCTTGCCGGAGGGATCGCCCACCATGGTCGTGCCGCCGCCCATCAGCGTGATCGGCTTGTTGCCGGTCTGCTGCAGCCAGTAGAGCATCATCATCGTCAGGAAGTTGCCGATGTGAAGCGAGGGGGCGGTGCAGTCGTATCCGACATAGGCGACGACCTCGCCCTTCGCCGCCAGCTGGTCGAGGCCTTCGGCGTCGGAGCACTGATGGATGAAGCCGCGTTCGGAGAGAACGTTGAGGAAATCGGACTTGAAGCCGCTCATGGTCGATGGTCCTGTGGTCCTGCCGGATCGCGAGCGCTCCGGCCGTAGAGGCCTCGCGGTTTAACAGCCCTGCGGGCGATTTCCAGATGCGGAGCCGAATTTGAGCCTTTCACAGCAGAATGGAGCCGTTCGGCGCGCGATCGGGCTGATGAGCGGAACCTCGCTCGACGGCATCGACGTGGCGCTGGTCGAGACGGATGGGGCAGCCTTCGTTCGCCGCGGCCCCGCACGCGTCTATGCCTACGAATCCGGGTTCCGGCAGCGCCTCGGCGAGGGGCTGCAGACGGCGAAGCGGATCGCCCGGCGCGAGGAGCGCCCGGGCGACCTCGCCGCGCTGGAGCGCGAGCTGACGCTCCGCCATGCCGAGGCCGTGCGCCAATTCTCCGAGGATTGCGGCATCGACCTTTCGTCGGTCGACGTCGTCGGCTTCCACGGGCAGACGGTGCTGCACCGGCCGGAGCAGGCGCTGACGGTGCAGATCGGCGACGGGCAGCTCCTGGCGGAGGAGATCGGCGTCCCCGTCGTCTTCGACATGCGGGCTCGCGACATGGAACTCGGCGGGCAAGGGGCGCCGCTGGTGCCGGCCTACCATCAGGCGCTCGCCGCCAACGTTTCCGGAGACATCGCGGCCCTGCCGATCGTCTTCGTCAACATCGGCGGGATCTCCAATGTCACTTACCTCGACGGGACGAACGACCCGATCGCCTTCGATTCCGGCCCGGGCAACGCGCTGCTCGACCAGTGGCTGGAGCGAGAGGCCGGCATCCCCTTCGACCAGAACGGTGCGATCGCCAGCGAGGGCGGCGTCCTGCCGAGCCTTGCCGAGCGCTACCTGTCGGTGCCGTTCTTCGACCGGCCGGTTCCGAAATCGCTCGACCGCTTCGACTTCCCCGTCCCGGACAGCGCCGCGGGGAGCCTCGAAGACGTCGCGCGAACGCTGTGCCTCGTGACCGCGCGGTCGATCCTGATGGCGGCGAAGCATTTTCCTGAGCCGCCGAAGCTGTGGATCGTCTGCGGCGGTGGGCGCAGGCATCCGGCGATCATGGCGGACCTTCGTGCGGAAGCCGGCGAAGGCGTCGCAGTCGTCTCGGCCGAGACAGCCGGGTTCGACGGCGACGCGATGGAGGCCGAAGCCTGGGCCTATCTTGCGGTGCGCTCGCTCGCCGGCCGGCCGCTGACCTGGCCGACCACCACCGGCTGCCGCGAGCCCGCGCCCGGAGGCGTCCTGGCATCGCCGAAGACCCGCCACGGGGGTGCGCCGACGGCCGGTCTTCTGTAGAAGCCGCGCCATCGTCCGGCGCCATCACGTGCCGATTCGGCCGCAGGACGCGGCGTCTTCATCGCGCCAGTGTGGATCAGGGCAGATGGTCGGTCAGATCGTATCAACCGGACGGCGCCAGCTGGCGGATCGCCTTTTCCGGCGCAGAAGCGTCCATCTCGTCGTCCTCGCCCTCGTCGTGCTGATGGCGACCCTGCCGGGCCTCGCCAGCCTGCCGCCGCTCGACCGCGACGAGCCGCGCTATCTCCAGGCGACCAAGCAGATGGTCGAGAGCGGCGACTATGTCGACATCCGCTTTCAGGACGAGCACCGATACAAGAAGCCTGCTGGCATCTACTGGCTGCAGTCGCTCGCCGTCGCCGCGACGGGTGAGGGCGCCCGCGCGCCGATCTGGGCCTATCGACTGGTCTCCGTCGCCGCGCTGCTGATCGCGGTCTTCGGCCTTTACTGGACCGGCACGGCCCTCTTCGGCGCGGAGGCCGGCTTCGCCGCGGCGCTGGTGCTCGCGACGATCTTCGGCGCCGCCTTCGAGGGCCGCGTCGGCAAGACCGACGCCATGCTCCTGGCGATGACGGTCCTTGCGCAAGGCGCGCTGGCGCGGATCCACGCCGGCGCACGGACCGGCGCTCCGGCGCGGTTGAGCCATGCGGTCGTCTTCTGGCTGGCGCAGGGCGTCGGCGCGATGATCAAGGGGCCGATCCCGCTGATGGCGAGCGCCCTGACGGTCGTCGCCTTGTCGGTGATGGAGCGCGACTGGCGCTGGACGAAGCGGCTCCGTCCGCTGATCGGGATCGCAATCCTCGTCGCGGTCGTCCTGCCCTGGCTGGTCCTGATCGTGCACCGGACCGGCTTCGCCTTCTTCCACGAGGCGGTCGGCAAGGACCTGATGGGCAAGGTCGCGAGCGGGCAGGAATCGCACGGGGCCCCGCCGGGATACTACGTCCTGACCTTCAGCCTGTTCTTCTGGCCGTTCGGCGCGATGGCGGTTGGCGCGGGCCTCGCCGCGATCTCGCAGTGGCGGGAATCGCCGGCGCTGCGCTTCTGCCTCGCCTGGTACATCCCGCTCTGGCTCGCCTTCGAGCTGATCGCGACCAAGCTGCCGCACTACGTGCTGCCCGCCTATCCGGCGCTGGCGCTGCTTCTCGGATGGGGCGCGACATCGGATCGGCTGAACTTTTCGGCGCTGCGGAATTGGCAGCGCTGGGTCTGGCGGCTCGCCGCATTCGGCTTCGGTCTCGTCACCCTCGGCCTCGTCGTCGTGGCGCTCGCCGCTTCCCCCTATCTGACCGGCGGGTTCGACCTGGTCGCGCTGCCGCTCGCGGCGGCGGTCCTCGTCGCGGGGTCCCTCGGGTTGTCGAGCGGTCTCGTTGCCGGGACCGGGCGTCTGGCCGGCGCGGCCATTGCCGCCGCCGCGACCTATGGCCTGTTCTTCGGCGGCCTCGCCCCGTCGCTCGGCCCGCTTTGGCCGAGCCGGACGATCGCGGAGATCGTCGCGCGCGACAAGCCCTGCGCGACGACCCGCCTTGCCGCGGCCTCCTATCACGAGCCGAGCCTGGTCTTCCTGGTGGGGACCGACACGATCCTGACCGATGTCGCGGGCGTCGCTTCACATCTCGAAGGCGACCCCGCCTGCGCGCTGGGCGTGGTGCCGACCGGCGACCTCGATCGGCTCGATGCGGCATTGAAGCCGTCAGGCCTTGCCGCCGACCGTCTCGCCACGGTCGACGGATGGAACCTCGCGGACGGCAAGCATGTGCATCTCGCCGTCCTCAAGGCCCGGCGCTGAGGAGCGTCAGCGCAGCCGCTTCGGACGCGGGTCCGACAGTTCGCCGGCGAGGCGCCGGTCGAGATAGTCGGCGCATTCGCCGATCAGCTCGTCGACCCGGTCGGTGAAGAAGTGATTGGCGTCCTCCATCGTCTTCTGCGTGATGACGATGCCCTTCTGGGTCTTCAGCTTGTCGACCAGCGTCTGGACGTCCTTCGGCGGCGCCACACGGTCCTTCGAGCCGTGGATGATCAGGCCGGAGGAGGGGCAGGGCGCCAGGAACGAGAAGTCGTAGGAGTTCGGCTGAGGAGCGATCGAGAAGAAGCCCTCGATCTCCGGCCGGCGCATCAACAGCTGCATGCCGATCCAGGCGCCGAAGGAATAGCCGGCGACCCAGCACTGCTTGGAGTCGGGATGCAGGCTCTGCACCCAGTCGAGCGCGGAGGCCGCATCGGACAGTTCACCAGCGCCGTGGTCGAACTCGCCCTGGCTGCGGCCGATGCCGCGGAAGTTGAAGCGCAGCGTGGTGAAGCCGCGTTCGACGAACATGTAGAAGAGCTGGTAGACGATCTGGTTGTTCATCGTGCCGCCGAACCGCGGATGCGGGTGGAGGACGATCGCGATCGGGGCGTTCTTCTCCTTGGCGGCCTGATACCGGCCTTCCAGCCGGCCCGCCGGCCCATTGAAGATCACTTCGGGCATTATAGTGTATCCTGTGAAGCTGTGGCGTCGCGCATCCCGGCGCCGCTTGACGAGGCGAAACTTGCCTCGTAAGTTCCAGTTTAGAATGATTCAAAACTAAGGACGCCATCCGAGCGCGTCTTTTAGTCCGTCGATCGGCAAAAATTCAAGGAATTTGCGTCGGTTCGGCGGAAGCCACGCTGCGAGACCATGCGAGACGACGCCGTGCGCCTGTATCTGGACTACAACGCGACCGCGCCGATCCTGCCGGAGGCGCGGGAGGCGCTGGCTGCCGCGCTCGACGCGGCGAACCCGTCGTCGGTGCACGGGGAAGGCCGCGCCGCCCGGGCTTTGGTCGAGCGGGCGCGGGTTTCGGTGGCGCGCCTTCTGGGCGCCGAGAGCGAAAACGTCGTCTTCACCAGCGGTGCCACCGAAGCGGCGGCGAACAGCCTGACGCCGCGGTGGCTGGTCGCCGGCGTGGAGCGGCGGGTGTCGCGCCTCGCCGTCCTGGACACCGACCACCCCTGCCTGCGCGAGGCCGGCGGGTTCCCGGCGGAGGATGTCACGCGCCTTCCGGTCGACGGGAGCGGGGCGTTCCTGCCGGGCGCCCTCGCCGAATGGGTCGACGGGCTCGGGCCCGGCGAAACCGGCCTCCTGGCGCTGACGCTCGCGAATTCCGAGACGGGGGTCGTGCAGCCGTTGGACCGCATCCGGGCGGTGGTCGCCGACAAGCCGGTGCTCCTGGTGCTCGACGTCGTCCAGGCGGTCGGACGTATGCCGGTCTCCCTGGCCGAGACGGGAGCGGACGCGCTGATCCTCTCCGGCCACAAGCTCGGCGCGGCGAAGGGCGTCGGCGCGCTGGTGCTGGCGGAGGCCGCGACGCGGCCCTTCGCACTGATCCGCGGAGGCGGGCAGGAGGGCGGCCGCCGCTCCGGCACCGAACCTGTCCCGGCGATCGCGAGCTTTGGCGCCGCGGCCGAGGTCGCCTTCGCGCGGGGCAAAGACCCGGCGCGGGAGATGGCCGCCCGGCGCGAGACGCTGGAGCGGATGCTTCTGACGCGGGTTCCGGGCGCGGTGATTCTCGGGGAGGCCGCGCAGAGGATTCCCAACACCGTTGCCGTCGCGGTGCCGGGGTTGCGCGCCGAAACGGCGCAGATCGCGCTCGATCTCGCCGGCTTCGCCGTGTCCGCGGGCTCCGCCTGCTCGTCCGGCAAGGTCGGCCGCAGCCATGTGGTGGAGGCGATGGCAAAGGGCGGGCTCGCCCTGTCGCCGCAGGATGGGGCGATCCGTGTCAGCTTCGGCCCGGACACCGCTCTGGACGACCTCCTGCGCTTTGCCGACGCTTTTGCGAGCCTTGCGGCCCGCACGATCCGGGCGCCGGGGCGGGGGCGGGCGGCATGAGCGCTTGCGTATCCGGGGAACGGCTCTAAAAAGCCGGTCACCTCGACACTATGTCTGGGGCACGAAGCGCGCTGTTTCCGTGCCAGTCTGATCCCGTCCACCGGACCTTGAATCCGGCGAGTATGGAGAATTCGAATGCCTGCAGTCCAGGAAACCATCGACCAGGTCCGCAAGATCGACGTCGACCAGTACAAATACGGTTTCGAGACGCTGATCGAGATGGACGTCGCCCCGAAGGGGCTGAACGAGGACATCATCCGGCTGATCTCCGCCAAGAAGGGCGAGCCGCAGTGGATGCTGGACTGGCGGCTGGAGGCCTTCGAGCGCTGGAAGACGATGGACGAGCCCGACTGGGCGCGCGTCGACTATCCGAAGATCGACTTCCAGGACATCCATTACTACGCCGCGCCGAAGTCGATGTCCGGCCCGAAGTCGCTCGACGAGGTCGATCCGGAGATTCTCAGGACCTACGAGAAGCTCGGCATCCCGCTGAAGGAGCAGGAGATCCTCGCCGGCGTCGTCAAGCCGCAGGGCGAGGACGTTACCGAGGACGACGACCGGCTGCCGGCGCCGAGTGGCCGCGTCGCGGTCGACGCGGTGTTCGATTCGGTCTCGGTCGCGACGACCTTTAAGAAGGAGCTGCAGAAGGCCGGCGTGATCTTCATGCCGATCTCCGAGGCGATCCGGGAGCATCCCGAGCTCGTGAAGAAGTACCTCGGCTCGGTCGTGCCGTCCTCCGACAACTACTACGCGACGCTAAACTCGGCCGTCTTCACCGACGGGTCCTTCGTCTACGTGCCGAAGGGCGTGCGCTGCCCGATGGAGCTGTCGACCTATTTCCGCATCAACGAGCGGAACACCGGCCAGTTCGAGCGGACGCTAATCATCGCCGACGAGGGCGCCTACGTCTCCTATCTCGAGGGCTGCACCGCGCCGCAGCGCGACGAGAACCAGCTGCACGCGGCCGTCGTCGAACTCGTCGCGCTCGACGATGCCGAGATCAAGTACTCGACCGTCCAGAACTGGTTCCCCGGCGACAAGGACGGCAAGGGCGGCATCTACAACTTCGTCACCAAGCGCGGCGACTGCCGCGGCAGGAACTCGCGCATCTCCTGGACGCAGGTCGAGACCGGCTCCGCGATCACCTGGAAGTACCCGTCCTGCATCCTTCGGGGCGACAATTCGCGCGGCGAGTTCTACTCGATCGCCGTGTCGAACGGGCGCCAGCAGATCGATTCCGGCACCAAGATGATCCATCTCGGCAAGAACACGACGAGCCGGATCATCTCCAAGGGCATCTCGGCCGGCCAGTCGAACAACACCTATCGCGGCCAGGTCTCGGCCAACCGCCGCGCGACCAATGCCCGCAACTTCACCCAGTGCGACTCGCTCCTCATCGGCGAGGAGTGCGGCGCGCACACCGTGCCCTATATCGAGGCGAAGAACTCGACCGCGCAGTTCGAGCACGAGGCGACGACGTCGAAGATCTCCGACGACCAGCTGTTCTACTGCATGCAGCGTGGCATCCCGGAGGAGGAGGCCGTGGCGCTGATCGTCAACGGCTTCGTCAAGGACGTCATCCAGCAGCTGCCGATGGAGTTCGCCGTCGAGGCGCAGAAGCTGATCGGGATCTCGCTGGAAGGGTCGGTGGGGTGACCACGCCGGGCCCTGCCGACGGCCTTGAAGGCCGGCTCCGCCGGATCGAGGACGAGATCGAACAGGCGCGCGAGCGGGTGACCATGGCGCAGGGAAGCGACATGGATCCGATCTTCGCCGACGAGATCGAAACGCTCCAGGCCGAGCGCGACCGGCTTCTCGCCGAGCTCCGCAAAGTCGACGACACCGATATGAACACACGCTGACGAACGAGAACCATGCTCGAGATCAAGAACCTCCACGCCCGCGTCGCCGACGAGGGCACCGAAATCCTCAGGGGCATCGACCTGACCGTCCAGGACGGCGAGGTGGCCGCCATCATGGGGCCGAACGGCTCCGGCAAGTCGACGCTGTCCTACATCCTCGCCGGGCGCGACGACTACGAGGTCACCGGCGGCGACATCCTCTACAACGGCGAGTCGATCCTGGAGATGGACCCGGCCGAGCGCGCCGCGAGCGGCGTGTTCCTCGCCTTCCAGTATCCGCTGGAGATCCCGGGCGTCGCCACCATGACCTTCCTGAAGACCGCGCTCAATGCGCAGCGCAAGGCGCGCGGCGAGGGCGAGCTGACGACGCCGGAGTTCATGCGTCGGGTGAAGGCGTCGGCGGCGGAGCTGAAGATCGACGCCGAGATGCTGAAGCGGCCGCTCAACGTCGGCTTCTCCGGCGGCGAGAAGAAGCGCGCCGAGATCCTGCAGATGGCGCTGCTCGAGCCGAAGCTCTGCGTGATGGACGAGACCGATTCCGGCCTCGATATCGACGCGCTGAAGATCGTCGCGGACGGCGTCAACGCGCTGCGCTCGCCGGAGCGCTCCTTCCTCGTCATCACGCATTACCAGCGTCTGCTCGACTACATCGTGCCGGACACGGTCCACGTCCTCTACAAGGGCCGGATCATCAAGACCGGCGACAAGTCGCTCGCCCTGCAGCTGGAGAACGAGGGCTACAGCCAGATCATCGGCGAGGCGGCCTGATCATGAGCGTCACCGAACTCAGACCCCGGACGCCGGCGGAGACCGCGCTGGTCGATCTCGCCGCCGCGACCGGCACCGACGTGGATGCGCGCCGCGCCGCGATCGAGGCGCTGCGCCGCGAAGGCCTGCCGCATCGCCGGATCGAGGCCTGGCACTACACCGACCTGCGCGCCCTGATGGGCCGGCGCATCGGCAAGGACGAAGGCCTCCTGGAGGCGGTGGCGGACCGGGAGAACCCCGGCGGCGAAACCGTGCTCGCACCCTTCGTGCCGGGCGCGACGGTCGTCGATCTCGACCAGCCGCTGTCGGCGAGCCTGCCGGAGGACGTGACGGTCGCCGAGACGGAAGACCTTGCCGACTGGCGGAAGAGCCCGAACCATCTCGACCGGCCGGTCGACACGATCCGCGTGATCAACGCTGCCTTCGGCGCGCGGGCGACGGACCTGTCGGTGGCGGACGGTGCGGATCTCGCCGCGCCCGTCGAGCTGCGCAGCGGCGTCGGCCTGCAGTCGCACGCCTATGCCCGCGTGCGGATCGGCGCCGGCGCGAAAGCGACGCTCGTCGAGCGCATCGAGGGCGGCGGCTCGCCGGCGCCCTCGACCGGCATCTGCGACCTGTCGATCGGCGACGGCGCCGAGGTTCTCTGGGTCGTCGACCAGGAGAAGCAGCCGGGCGCGGCGCATCTCGGCCAGCTGAACGTCACGGTCGGCACCGATGCGACCTTCCGCCTGTTCGTGCTGAACGCCGGCGGCGGCCTCGTCCGCTACGAGGTGCACACGGTGACGGCGGGCGAGGGCGGCGACATCCAGATCCGCGGCGTGAACCTTCTGGAGCACGACCAGCACGTCGACGTGACGACCACGCTGAATCACACCTTCCCGAACACAACGGCGACCGAGACGTTCCGGAACGTGGTGACCGGCGGCCACGGCGTCTTCCAGGGCATGATCAAGGTGTCGAAGGGCGCGCAGAAGACCGACGCCAAGATGGCCTGCAATTCGCTGCTCCTGTCGGATGACGGCGACTTCTCGGCCAAGCCCGAGCTCGAGATCTTCGCCGACGACGTGCAGTGCGGCCATGGCGCGACGGCCGGCGAGATCAACGCCGACCACCTGTTCTACCTTATGTCGCGGGGCATCCCCGAGCCGCAGGCGCGCGCGCTGCTGATCAAGGCCTTCGTCGCCGAGGTGGTCGAGGAACTCGAGGACGAGGCGGTGGATACGGCGCTGATGGGCCGCATCGACGCCTGGCTCGAACGCAGCCACTGATTTCTGCGGGGACGCGTCTTCCGCGTCCCGCGATCCTGCCGGTCCGTGCGGCCGGCGGGATGAGCGAAACTGGAGTTTCGAGACCATGACGGCCCACGCCACCTTCGCCGGCACCGGCGGCTACGACGTCGACAAGATCCGCGCCGACTTCCCGATCCTCTCGAAGGAAGTCTACGGCAAGCCCTTGGTCTATCTCGACAACGGCGCCTCCGCGCAGAAGCCGCGCGCGGTGCTCGACACGATCATGCGCGCCTACAGCGAGGACTATGCAAACGTCCATCGCGGCCTGCACTACCTCTCGAACCGCTCGACCGAGGCCTACGAGGCGGCGCGGGGCAAGGTTGCGGAGTTCCTGCATGCGGGCTCGCCCGAGGAGATCGTCTTCACCCGCTCGGCGACCGAGGCGATCAACCTCGTCGCCTATGGCTGGGGGATGAACGAGATCGGGGAGGGCGACGAGATCGTCCTCACCCTGATGGAGCACCACTCCAACATCGTGCCCTGGCACTTCATCCGGGAGAAGAAGGGCGCCAAGCTCGTCTTCGTCCCCGTTGCCGACGACGGCTCGGTCGACGTCGAGGCCTTCGAGTGGGCGATCACGCCGCGCACCAAGCTCGTCGCGACGACCCACATGTCGAACGTCCTCGGCACCGTGGTCGACGTGAAGGCGGTTACGGCGCTGGCGCATGCCAAGGGCATCAAGGTTCTGGTCGACGGCAGCCAGGGCGCCGTCCACCTGCCGGTCGACGTTCAGGACATCGGCTGCGACTTCTACGTCTTCACCGGCCACAAGGTGTACGGGCCCTCGGGTATCGGCGTGCTCTACGGCCGGCCCGAGATGCTGGAGGCGACGCGGCCGTTCAATGGCGGCGGCGAAATGATCGTCGAGGTGACCGAAGACACCGTCACCTATAACGCGCCGCCGCACCGCTTCGAGGCGGGCACGCCGCCGATCGTCCAGGCGATCGGGCTCGGGGCGGCGCTCGACTACATGCGGGAGATCGGCCGCGACGCGATCGCGGCGCATGAGGCGGATCTCCGCGACTATGCGCACGAGCGGCTGAAGGCGGTGAATTCGCTGAAGATCTACGGCGAGGCGCCGGGCAAGGGCGCGATCGTCTCCTTCGACCTCGCCGGCATCCACGCCCACGACGTCTCGATGGTCATCGACCGCGAGGGCGTGGCGGTGCGCGCGGGGACGCACTGCGCCCAGCCGCTCTTGAAGCGGTTCGGCGCGACCTCCACATGCCGGGCGTCCTTTGCTATGTACAACACCCGAAATGAAGTCGACGCGCTTGCCGAAGCGCTCGAAAAGGCGAGGCGTTTCTTCGCCTGAGGATGATGCGATGACCGACGAAGCCGATATCGAGACCAAGGCCGCGCCGGCGGACGACACCGCCGCCGCCAACATGGCCATGGCGTCCGGCGGCGCTCCTGCTTCGGCGATCCCGCCGGAGGAACTGACACGCCTGACCGACGACATCATCGGCGCGCTGAAGACCGTCTATGATCCGGAGATCCCGGCCGACATCTACGAACTCGGCCTGATCTACAAGATCGACATCGACGACGAGCGCAATGTCGACCTGGAGATGACGCTGACGGCGCCGGGCTGCCCGGTCGCCGGCGAGATGCCGATCTGGGTCGAGAACGCGGTCGGCTCGGTGGACGGCGTCGGCCAGGTGCATGTCGAGATCGTCTTTGATCCGCCCTGGACGCCGGAGCGCATGAGCGAGGAAGCCCAGGTCGCGGTCGGCTGGTTCTGAGCAGGACCGAACGGTGATGGCTCCGGCGGTTTCGGGTCTCCTGGAGATGTGCCTCTATGTCGACGACATGGAGGCCTCCCGCGCGTTCTATCGCCGGCTGCTGGGATTCGATCCGCTGTTCTCGGACGACCGGATCACGGTCTTCCGCCTGCCGGACGGCAGCGCCCTGATCCTCTTCGCCCGCGGCGGTACGCTGGAACCGGTGGAGACGCCGGGCGGCACCATCCCGCCGCATGACGGCAGCGGTCCGAACCATTTCGCGCTCGGCATCGCCGAGGATCAGGTCGATGCCTGGCGCGCGCATCTCCGCGCCTGCGGCGTTCCGGTTGAGAGCGAGGTCGCCTGGTCGAACGGGCGCGGCCACAGCCTCTATTTCCGCGATCCGGACGGGCATGCCGGCGAGTTGGTGACGCGCGATCTCTGGGCGCGAAGCTGACCGTCCTCGTCTCGCGAACGCGGCGTCGGCTTGCGGGCGAGGTGCAAACGTCCCATCTTTCCCGTAGATTCCGCAGTGCAGACAGCCGAGAGGAAACCGCGATGAGCCGTTTCGCCGTGATGACCATGACCGATGCCGCCGCCGCCCGCGTCAAGGCGATCCTCGCGGCCAAGGGGCCGGATGCGCTCGGCGTTCGGGTCGGCGTGAAGAAGGGCGGCTGCGCCGGCATGGAATACACGATCGACCTCGCGACGGAGAAGAAGCCGAACGAGGACCTGATCGAGAAGGACGGCGCCCGGGTGCTCGTGGCACCTGAAGCCGTGCTCTTCCTCCTCGGGACCGAGATGGACTACGAGGAGACGGTGCTGCGCTCGGGCTTCACCTTCAAGAACCCGAACCAGACGTCCGCCTGCGGCTGCGGCGAGTCCGTCGAGCTGAAGCAGGCGGATCTCGCGGCGATGGCCGGCGCAGGCGCCGGAAACGCGGTCGGCCAGGCCGGCTGATCCGAAGCGGGCAGGGCGGATGGACGAGGAATTCCTCCGGGATCTCTTCGCCTCGCTGCCCGGCCTTGCGATCCGCCGGATGTTCGGTGGCCAGGGCATCTATGCGGACGGGCGCATCGTCGCCGTCGTCATCCGCGGCACCCTCTATCTCAAGAGCGATCCTGAAAGCGAGGCTGTCTACGCGGCTGCCGGTCTCGAGCGCTGGACCTATCAGCGTCCCGGCCGGCAGCCGGTGAAGATGCCGTATTGGCGGATGCCGGACGACGCCTTCGACGACCCCGACCAAGCCACCCGCTGGATCGCGGTGGCGGACGATGCGGCGCGGCGGGTGGCACTGGCGGAGAAGCCGAAAGCTGCCGCCGCACCGCGCCGGCGCAAGCCCAGGAATGCCGCGCCGGCCGGCTGAAGTCGCGGATGGCGATGTGTGCGGCATTGCCCCGGTTCAGGACGGTACCCGCCCTTCGGTGCTTCCGCAGAGCCATTTCAGGACGGGCGCGATCGTAACGCGACGCTCGTCATCCCGGCCTTGATCCCGGATCCATGCCTCGGCCGTTCAGCTGGCTCTCGACCGCAGGAACATCCACAATTACAAGGACTTGGCATGGGTCCCGGATCAAGGCCGGGATGACGAGTCCTTTGCAACTCGCGCACCTTTCGCCGCCACCCAGAGCGCCTCCATCTCGTCGAGGCTGGCGTCCGCGAGCGTCCTGCCGGAGGCCTCGAGCCCGTCCTCGATGAAGCCGAAGCGGTCGCGGAACTTGCGCACGCAGCGCCTGAGCGCGGCTTCAGGGTCGATCTCGTGGAAGCGCGCGAGATTGACGACGGAGAACAGCAGGTCGCCCATCTCGTCCTCGGCGCCGTCGCGGTCACCTGTCTCCACGACCTCAGCCAGCTCGGCGATTTCCTCCTCGATCTTGGCGAGAATCGGCTCGGGCCGGTCCCAGTCGAAGCCGACCTTGGCGGCCTGCTTCTGCACCTTCAGCGCCAGGGTCAGCGCGGCAAAGCCGGCCGGAACCTGATCGAGATGGCGCGGCGTGCCGGTTGCGGCCGGCATCGGTCGGCCGGAGAGGCTTGCGGTCTCGGCCTGCGACCGCGCGTCCAGCCGCTCGGCCTTTTCCGCCGCCTTGATCGTCTCCCACTGGCCCTTGGCGCTTCTGGCCGAGCGGGCCTCGGCGTCGCCGAAGACGTGCGGGTGGCGCCGGATCATCTTCTTCGTGATGCCGGCGACGACGTCGCCAAAGTCGAACAGGCCTTTCTCGGCCGCCAGCTGCGCATGATAGACGACCTGCAGAAGCAGGTCGCCGAGTTCCTCCTTGAGATCGACAGCGTCGTCGCGCTCGATCGCGTCTGCGACCTCGTAGGCTTCCTCGATCGTGTAGGGCGCGATCGTCGTGAAGTCCTGTTCGAGGTCCCACGGGCAGCCGGACTGCGGATCACGCAGCGCAGCCATGATCTCGACGAGGCGCGAAACCTCCCGCGATGGCGTCATTCCAAGGCTCCGGATTTCGAGGCGATTTCAGTCAACGCTGGAATAGCCGTCTGAGGAGCCGTCGGAAAGGGGACGAGGAACCGTCCACGGTCAGGAGGCCACCAAGCCGGAGGAACATTTCGCGGCCTGTGACCAGATGGCTAGAGCACGGACCGCCAAGCGCATATGCCTAAGTGGCATAAGATAGATTATGGAACATAAACGGTAGTTCGGTTTTGCCCGGGCGGCTCCGTGCTGGTGCCGCGGTCAGGCTTGCTCCTCGGCCATTCTGCTGGCGAAGGCCGCAAACGCTTCCATGGTCGCGCGGATGCGGCGGATCTGCTCCTCGGTGTCCAGCAGACTCCGGGCCTCCTCGGGCGTCCTTCCGATCAGGTGCAGTTCGAACGCTGCCGCGTCGAACAGCCGGACCGACATCGTCCGCAGCACTTCGGTGAGATGCTCGCGCACGAAGGACCCGCGGGTCGAAGCGTGCACGAGCATCACCGGCTTGCCAGGAATCTCCGAGCGTGAAACCAGCCAGTCCAGCGCGTTCTTCAACGCACCGGGAATACCGTGCGCATATTCCGGCGCCGCGATGACGATACCGTGCGATCGCCTGATCTTCTGCGCGAAGGCCGTCACCTCGACCGGCGTCGACGAGCCTTCGCGGTCGGGATTGAACGGCGGCAGAACGCCGATGTCCGGAGCGATCTCCACCTGGATGGGCCGCGGAGCATGGCGCTCGAACGCCTCCAGCAGCGCACGGTTCGTCGAGATCTTCCGCAGGCTGCCGCAGATCGCCAGGAAGCACGGTCCGTGATCCTCGCCGGCAGCCGCGTCCGGGTTCATTCGATCGGCAGCTCGACCACGAGCCCGTCATAGGCCGGCTCGACATGGTCCGGCAGCCGGCGCCGCAGCACCTCGTAGTCGAGCGGCGTGTGCATATGAGTCAGCGCCGCGCGCTCGACGCCGAGCCGCTCGATCCATGCGAGCGCCTGGTCGACCGAGAGATGGCTCGGATGCTCGCGGTACTGCAGGGCGTCGATGACGATGTGCCGCGCACCGGTGATCGCCGTCACGGCGGCTTCCGGGAAGTCGCTGACGTCGCTGCAATAGGCAAACGGACCGATCCGGAGGCCGAGCGAGGTGATCGAGCCGTGCACCTGGTCGAACGGCAGGATCTCGACCGCTCCGCCGGGCCCGTCGATGGTGAAAGCGCGGCCGGCTTCGATCGGAACGTGCTGGACGACCGGCGGGTAGCTGCTGCCGGGCGGCGTCTCGAAGCAGTAGCGGAAGGCCTCGAACACGCGCGCATAGGTCTGCGCGTCGGCGTAGACGCGGATGCGTTCGCGCTGCGCCAGCATGTAGCCCCGAAGGTCGTCGAGGCCGTGGATGTGGTCGGCATGCGGATGGGTCAGGACGACGCCGTCGAGCCGGGTGACGGCGGCGGACAGCATCTGTTCGCGGAAATCCGGGCCGCAGTCGATCGAGACGACCGTCGTCCCGCCGGGCCCGATGCGCTCGATCAGCGCCGCGGCGCGCCGGCGCCGGTTCTTCGGATTCGCCGGGTCGCAGGCGCCCCAGTCGCCGTTGATGCGCGGCACGCCCGGCGAGGACGAGCAGCCGAGAATGGTCAGGCGCAGGATGTCGCTCACCGTCGGCGCCTCGTTCTCAAGCCTGCCGGGGATCGGGGATCTTGCCGAACAGGCGGAAGAAATTGTCCGACGTCTGGCGCGCAATGGTGTCGAGGTCGACGCCCTTCACCTCCGCCAGCACCTCGGCGGTCTTGCGTACATAGGCCGGCTCGTTCCGCTTGCCGCGGTACGGCGGCGGCGCAAGGTAAGGCGCGTCTGTTTCGACCAACAGCCGCTCCATCGGAACGTCCGCCGCGATCGCACGGATCTCCTCGGAGCTCCGGAAGGTCAGGATGCCGGAGAAGGACACGTATCCGCCGAGCGCAAGGCCGGCTTCGGCAAGGCCGCGTCCGGAGGAGAAGCAGTGCAGGATGAAGGGGAAGGCCCCCTTCCCGCTTTCCTGCTCCAGGATCCGGATCATGTCGGCGTCGGCATCGCGCGCATGGATCACCAGCGGCAGACCCGTCTCGCGCGCCGCCGCGATATGCCGAAGGAACACCGCGGCCTGCACGTCGTGCGGCGCCTTGTCGTAGTGATAGTCGAGACCGGCCTCGCCGATCGCGACGATCTTCTCGTCGCCGTCCGCCAGCCGCACCAGCTCCGCCGTCGGCACGTCCGGCTCGTCGCCGGCGCTCAGCGGATGCGTGCCGACCGAGGCGTACACCTCGGCATGCGCCCGCGCGATCGCCTTCAGCCGCTCGATGCGCGCGACATAGGTCGAGATCGTCACGAAGAGCTGCACGCCCTCGGCCTTCGCCCGAGCGATCAGCGCGTCGTGCTCGCCTTCGAAGTCCGGGAAGTCGAGATGGCAGTGGCTGTCGACGATGAAGGGCTGCATCAGGACAGGGTTTCGCCGGCCAGAGGATCGATGAAGCGCGGGAACACCGGCTGCGGCGGCGGCAGCGGCCGGCCCGGGACCAGCGCGACGTCCGGCGTCAGCTCGGTAAAGCTGCGCGCGGCCGCGTCGACGCCGAGCGTGTCGAGCAGCTTGCCGGCGCTCTCGGGCACGAAGGGCTGCAGGAGGATCGCCGCGCGGCGGACGATCTCCGCCGTGACGAAGAGCACCGTCGCCATGCGCGCCGGATCGGACTTCCGCAGCGCCCAGGGCTCCTGACCGGCGAAGTAGCGGTTGGCCTCGCTCACCAGCGCGATGATGCCGGCGAGCACGGTGTGCAGCTCCTGCCGGTCGATCGCCTCGCGGGCCTTCGGCAAAAGCTGGTGCGCCATGTCGAGGATCGCCTTGTCCGCCTCCGCGAGCGGGCCCGGCTGCGGCACCTTGGCCTCGCAGTGCTTGGCGATCATCGACAGCGAACGCTGGGCGAGGTTGCCGAGATCGTTGGCGAGTTCGGAGTTCGTCCGGTTGACGATCGCGTCGTGGGAATAATTGCCGTCCTGGCCGAAGGGCACCTCGCGCAGGAGGAAATAGCGCAGCCGGTCGAGGCCGTAGGTCTCGATCAGCGCGAAGGGATCGATGACGTTGCCGACCGACTTCGACATCTTCTCCCCGCGATTGAACAGGAAGCCGTGGGCAAAGACACGTTTCGGCAGCGGCAGCCCCGCGGACAACAGGAAGGCCGGCCAGTAGACCGTGTGGAAGCGCACGATGTCCTTGCCGATGACGTGGAGATCTGCCGGCCAGAACTGGCTGCGATCCCCCTCACCCGGAAATCCTGTCGCCGTCAGATAGTTGGTCAGCGCGTCGACCCAGACGTACATCACGTGCTTCTCGTCGCCGGGCACCGGGATGCCCCAGTCGAAGGTCGTGCGCGAGATCGACAGGTCGCGCAAGCCGGACTTCACGAAGGAGACGACCTCGTTGCGCCGCTCGGCCGGGCCGATGAAGTCCGGGTTCTCCTCGTAGAGCGCGAGCAGCCGGTCCTGGAAGGCGGAGAGGCGGAAGAAGTAGCTCTCCTCCTCGACCCATTCGACCGGCGTGCCCTGCGGCCCGTAGCGCTTGCCGTCCTCGCGGACGGTCGTCTCGTCCTCGGCGTAGTAGGCCTCGTCGCGGACGGAGTACCAGCCGGAATAGGCGTCCTTGTAGATGTCGCCCGCCTTCTGCATGAGCAGCCAGATCGCCTGGCTGGCCTCATAGTGGCGCTTCTCGCTGGTCTGGATGAAGTCGTCGTTGGAGCCGCCCAGGGCCGACGCCATCTTCTTGAACTCGGCGGAATTGCGCTCCGCCAGCTCGCGCGGGCTGATTCCCTGGTCGCGCGCCGTCTGCAGCATCTTGATGCCGTGCTCGTCGGTGCCGGTCAGGAAGAACACGTCGTAGCCGTCGAGCCGCTTGAAGCGCGCCAGCGCATCCGTCGCGATCAGCTCGTAGGCATGGCCGATATGCGGCTTGCCGTTCGGATAGGAGATCGCCGTCGTGAGGTAGAAGCGTTCGGCCATGGCGCCTTCGGATGCGTTCGGATGAGTCCCTTGGCGACATAGAGCATTCGCCGGTGGGTCTCAATCAGCCGCACGCTTCGGCGCGCCGATCGCAAAGGCTCAGGCCGCGCGGCGGCCGTCCCTTGCGGCGAAGAACCGCTCGAACAGCGTCAGCAGCGACTGCTTGCGATCGAGATTGTAGGCCGCGGCTTTGGCGAGGCGCCGCGTCTCCTCCTGCCAGAGCCGGGCGAGCAGGGCCGCCCCCGCGGCATCGCCGGCATTCAGCCGCGCCTCGCTGGCGCCGGCGATCGCTGCGAGGAACGCCGTCACCAGGAGATCGAAGGACGCCTCGCGGCCCTTCTGCGTCAGCTGGTCGAGCATTCCCTGGATGGCATTCCAGTCCGGCTGCGGCGCCTCGATGAGACCCGCGAGCGCTCGGTTGATCTCGATGCCGCCGCTGGTGATCAGCATCAGCGCCTGCCGCACGCTGCCCTCCGACAGCGGGACCGCCGCGCCGATCTCGTCGGCGCTGCTGCCCGGATGCGCCGACGCGACCGCCTTCGTCAGATCGTCGTCGGCCAGCGGCTCGAAGCGCAGCAGCCGGCAGCGCGAGCGGATGGTCGGCAGGATGCGTCCCGGCGTATGGTTGGCGATGAGGAACACCGAACGCGGCGGCGGCTCCTCCAGCATCTTCAGGAGCGCGTTGGCGGCCGACCGGTTGAGGTCGTCGGCCGGGTCGACGATGGCGATCCGCCAGCCCGGGCCGGACGCCGTCGCCTGAAAGAACCGGTTGAGCTTGCGCACTTCGTCGACGGTGATCTGGGTGCGGAAGCCGCTGCCGCGGTCGGCCGGCGGGCGGGTGATGTGGATCAGCCCGGGCAGGGTGCCGATGGCGATCTGCCGCACGATCGGGTCCGCTTCGGAAAAGGAGGCCGTCGCTCCGCCCCCGCCCCCCTCCCCGGCGCCGCTGAGGATGCGCGCGAAGGCGAAGGCGGCCGTGGCCTTGCCGACGCCCTGCGGCCCCTGGAGCAGCCAGGCGTGATGCAGGCGGTCGCCGCTCAGCGCCTCCCGAAACGCCTGCCACGGGCGCAGATGGCCGTGCAGCGTCATGGTGGCCGACGGTGGCGGAACGCCGTCGATGGCATCGTGGCCCGGCGGCACCTCCTGCCAGAGCGGGGTCATCGACCGTTTCCGACGCTGAAGCTCTGCCCGATCGCCTCGAAGCGCCGCGCCTCCAGCCGGTCGTCGACGATCGCCGCGATCTTCTGCGCGACCTCCTGGAGCGGCCGGTCGCCGTTGACGACGACGCAGCGCTCCGGCTCGTCGGCGGCGATCTTCAGGAAGGCCTGTCGCCGTCCTTCCTGCACCGCCATGTCGTCCTTCTCGAACCGGTCGGCGCTGCGGTCGCCGCGCCGCTTGGCTGCCCGTTCGCTGCCCGTCTCCACCGGCACGTCGATGATGATCGTCAGGTCGGGGTAGAGGCCGGACAACGCCGCCTTCTCCAGCCGCTCGAGCAGCCGGCGATCCTGCGCCGGATCGAGGAACTGATAGACGCGGGTCGAATCGTGGAAGCGGTCGCACAGGACGATGTCGCCGCGCTCCAGAGCCGGCTTGATCAACAGCGCCACGTGGTCGGCCCGCGCCGCCGCGAACAGCACGGCCTCCCACTCCGGCCCGAGTTCCTCGGCCGTGCCGGACAGGATGATGTGGCGGATCGCCTCGGCGCCCGGGGATCCGCCGGGTTCACGCGTGATCGTGACGGAGCGGCCTTGCGAGCGCAGATGCGCGGCGAGCTGGGCGATCTGCGTCGACTTGCCGCTCCCCTCCCCGCCTTCGAAGGTGATGAAGCAGCCTCTCACGTTGTCTCCGCCCGCATCAGCATCAGAACGCCCGGACCCAGCCGAAGGCGAGTTCCCTGGCGGCGCCGAGCGCGCGGTCGGTGAAGCTGCCGCGAGCGACCGACGCGCCGGCGACGAGGTCGCGGCTGAGCACCGTCCGGTCGTCGAGCATGACGTCGAGCGAGGCCACGGTCTCGCCCGCCTCGATCGGTGCGGTCAGCGGGCCGTTGTAGCGGATCCGCGCCTTGATCCGGTCTTCCCCATGGTGCGGGACGAGAATGTCGACGGACCGCTTGGCCATCAGCGGCACGCTGCCCGCATCGCCGCCGAAGACGCCGGCATAGCCGACCCGCTCGCCGGACTTGAAGAGATTCTCGCGATCGAAGGATTGGTTCGCCCAGGTCAACAGCTTCTTGGCCTCCTCCGCGCGGTCCTTCGAGGTCTTCAGCCCGCTCATCGCCAGATAGGTCGTGCGCCCGCCGGTGTCGGTGACGCCGAGCAGCGCATAGCCCGACGCCTCGGTATAGCCGGTCTCCATACCGTCCGCGCCGATGTCCAGCGACAGGAGCGGATTGCGGTTACGCTGGAGGATCTTGTTCCACTCGAAGGAGGGTTCGGCGTAGATCTTATAGAGGTCCGGATAGGTCGTTCGGATGTGGCGCGCCAGCTTGATGAGGTCGCGCACGGTGACATGCTGGCCGTCCGCCGGAAGGCCGGTCGGGTTGACGAAATGCGAGCCGGTCATGCCGAGTTCGGCGGCCCGCTTGTTCATCTGTTCCGCGAACTTCTCCTCGGAGCCGGCCATCCCCTCGGCGAGAATGATGCAGGCGTCGTTCGCGGACTGCACGATCGCGCCGCGGATCAGCGCCGAGACCGGCACGGAGGATTTTACCGCCGCGAACATCGTCGACGTGCCGGAGGGCGCCCCGCCCGTGCGCCAGGCATTGACCGAGACCGGAAACTCCGTGTCGAGCTTCAGCTGGCCGCTCCGGATCGCCTCGAAGACGATGTCCATGGTCATCATCTTGGCGAGCGAGGCCGGCGGGAACGCCGTGTCGGGGTCCTTCTGGAAAAGGATCGTGCCGGTGCCGCCGTCGAGGATCATCGCCTCCTTGGCGGATGTCTCGATCGCCGGCTTGGTCTCCTCCGGCTGCGCGAAAGCACCGCAGGCGCCGGCGGCCGTCAGGACCGCCGCGGCGAGCGTGAAGACGAAGCGGGGCCTCTTCGCGATCATGCGGGGCGTCGCCGCGTCGCCGGATTCCCGCGCCTGCGCCCGATTCCGCTACGGATCGCGGCAGAGAACGAAGACCGGCAGGCCGGCGAGAAGCCGGATGGAATTCCAATCAGATATGCGCGTGCCGGTGCCATGGCTTCAGTTATCGCAGCCGCCGTGGCTTCGGCAAGCCGCGAGGCGCACCATCCCCGGCGCCGTCGATCAATCGTGCAGCACGAAGGCGTCGGCCGCGCCGACCTGCCAGAGCCGTTTCAACAGGGCGTCCGTGTTCTCTCCGGCGGCGACCGTGAGGTCGGCGGAGATGCCGTCGCTGCCGGGCACCGCCTCCGCACTCAGCCGGCCATGGCCGAGCGCCACGGCCTTCACCCGCGCCAGCGTCTCCTTGTCGATCACGCCGATATTGATGCGCTCGAGCGGCTGCGGGGCGAGCGCCGAGGAAAGTGCTGCGGCGGCGCCCTTCGCGCCCGCGCTCCGCTCCTCGGCAAAGGAGGACCGGAACAGCGAGAACAGCGGCTTCTCGCCGGCGGTCGACCGGCTCGGCCGGTCCTGCTGCGCCGGTCCGACGCCCGGCAGGCCGGCGAACGCCGTCGCCGCNGCCCGCGCTCCGCTCCTCGGCAAAGGAGGACCGGAACAGCGAGAACAGCGGCTTCTCGCCGGCGGTCGACCGGCTCGGCCGGTCCTGCTGCGCCGGTCCGACGCCCGGCAGGCCGGCGAACGCCGTCGCCGCGGACAGGTCGTCGGCGCTCCGGCTCTGGTTCTCCGCCACCATGACTTGGTCCGGCGTGCCGCCGGCAGCCTTGCCGCCGCCGTCGCCCGGCCGGTAGCTCGCCATCAGCATCTGCGTGTCGTCGCCCTCGAGCGGCGCGCGGCCGACATATTCGACCTTCACATGCGCCGTGCCCGTATCCTTGAAGCCGAGGAGGTCGGCCGCCTCGGAAGAGACGTCGATCAGACGGTCGTCGGCATAGGGGCCGCGATCGTTGATCCGCACCATGACCTTGGAGCCGTTGTCGAGATTGGTGACCATCGCATAGGACGGCAGCGGAAAGGTCTTATGCGCGGCCGTCAGCCCGTGCATGTCGTAGACTTCGCCATTGGCGGTGAGGCGGCCGTGGAAGTTCGGGCCGTACCATGAGGCGGTGCCGGTCTTGGTGTAGCCGGGCTCGCGATCCTTCGGATAGTACCACTTGCCCTTCACCTTGTAGGGCTTGCCGACCATCTCGCGGCCGCCGCCCTTGCGCACGTGCAGGGCATCGGTCACCCGCGGACTGGCCGGCACGCCGTAGGTCTTGGACGGAAACTTCACCGTGGTGGAAAGATCGGCCGTCGCGAGTCCCGCCAACTGCTCGATCGGGGTTCCCGAGCCCTGGCAGCCTGCGACGGCGAAGGATGTCGCAACAATAATACACGCCGCACCCGCATGACGGATGCGTTTCGCGCCGGTTGATACCACGGCGACGCCCCCTTTTCAGTTCCCCGTACCGGTGGCTGCTCCCCAGCAGTCCCGGCCTTCTCGATGCAGATGTAACCAAGTCGGGGAAGTCTGATCAACAGACGAAGTGCCGAAGCGCCGTCACGCGCAACGAGCCGATCCGGCCGGCGACCGGCTGGGCGCAGCTTGACTGTCGCCGATATGCCACAGGCAGAGTCATCCCCGGCCGCCGTTGGCGGCAATCGCCCGATCGCAGACGCCACGGTCTTAACCGGCGGCCAAACCATTGATGCGGCAGGCCACATCCCCGGGCGCCGCCGGGGCGACGTATCGCCGATCGCGGACAGATCAGGAACAGAACTCGGCCACCAGATGGCTGTTGCCGCATTTCGGCCGCAGTTCCCACCTTGTGGAAGCGTCAGCCCCGCGCGTTCACATTATGTTACAGCGGAAGTGTCGCGCGCTGAGAACCGCGCTCCGACCGGCTCGACCCGCCTGCCCCGCGCCGCTCCCATCTCCTCAGGAGCGCCTGCGCAACCGGTTGCCGCTGCTCGCCGTCCCCCGGCTCGCGCCGCAGCGCCTTGCGCCCCGCCGGTCGCGCGGGTAATCCCGTGGCAGTGGATGGGTGTCCGAGCGGTTTAAGGAACCGGTCTTGAAAACCGGCGTGCGCGAGAGCGTACCGTGGGTTCGAATCCCACCCCATCCGCCATACGTCCAATGATTTCAGTGGTTTGCGGGCGAATATCGAGGCTATCCTAACCGATAGCCTAACTACCATGCCGCCTTTGGTGGCCATAAGGTTCGGCAACCTGTAGCGCACAAAAAACGCGGCGGGCCGCGCAAGAACACAAGGCGGCAGTTTTGCCTCTCTTACCCCGTCTAGAAGCCGCTTTGAAGCGCCGCCCACCAGAGCCGTTCCAAGGCTCTCTACGCTCCGGCTGGGTGCTCATCGATGAGGCGTGCGCCACAAATCGTGGGCGTAGATCTTGTAGCCTGAGGAACAGAGCGACGGAAGCGTGCTTGGATGCGTTAAACATTCGAAGCGTGTGGAGACATCCGTGTTACCATAGCGAGCAGTTTTGAACTGGTGGGGTTTCTGCGTTCGATGCTGGAATTTGCGCGTACGAAGGGAAAGGCTCTAACACCTAGGGAGCGGTTGGCCTTCGATCACTTGGTGATGATCAGGGCTCACCTCGAGTCTCTGAAACGGGTCATAGACCGCGCAACGAACGAGCCTTTCTCACCCTTCTCAATCGTCGATTTGCAGCAGGCCTTCGGCCATATCCGCATGATTATTGAAGAACTTATGCTCCTCTCCGTGTCTGCTCATAAAGACGCGGGTGAGGCTGTCTCCAACCGGTTGCGCAATGAGTACCAGGCGGTGACGAAGATGGCCCTTCTACGTGCCATAAATCCTAGCTTTTTTCCTGTTTCGATCGACGTAGTTCCTACAGATGAGCCAGGCATCGCCGGCCGGTTTGTGGATGTCGAAGACGAATATCTCACCGAAGAAGAGGCAAAATCGTACTACACGAAGTGCGGAGATAGCCTCCACGCATCGTGGAAGGCGGTGAGCAAGGCGACCTATGATGCGGACCTAGCGGTGGCAGGTCGTTTTGTGCCCTTAACCTCCAGGCTGCTGAGAACGTTTGAGGTGGATATCTCAGGCCAAGGATACATGATGCTTGGGCACCTAAATCTTGGCGAGCCGACTGCGCCCGAACTCTTCTTCACTTGTCCTCTTAAGCTTCTTTCCATGCTAATTTTGGGAAGGAGGATCGAGCCATGGGACAGACATCGGCAAGGAAGTCAGCAGGACCGCGTGACGCGGCGACGAAGGTTGCGCA
>NZ_JBFTEH010000009.1:0-199287 GCF_041027365.1 Jiella sp. M17.18
ACGACTGAAGACCCTAAGAGGCCTCACGCCGTTCGAGCATGTCGTCCGATGCTGGACAGAAGAGCCCGAACGATTCACAAACGATCCGACCCATCACATACCGGGACTAAACAGGTATTATCCTTTTGCTTCAAGCCTCCGCCAGACGTCGGCCACATGAAGGGTCGTTGTTCCACCTCGCCGATGGTGTTGATTGGCGAGGGACCATGGCGCAGATCGGTGCGCCGACCCTTTGACCTCAATGGGCCGAGCGGGGTTGACCGTAGAACGCCCTGTGACAGAAGGGCTCAAGCAGCAACCCGCCGTCCCGTCGGCTCGACCGTCTTCATCAGCCGCTCCATGTTGCCGATGACCTTCTCGCGGATGTCCGGCCGCCACAGGGCGAAGGCAACGTTGGCCTCGATGAAGCCTTCCTTGGAGCCGCAGTCGAAGGTGCGGCCATGGAAGGGATAGGCCGCGAAGTCCTGGTTCTGCATGAGCTTGAACATGCCGTCGGTCAGCTGGATCTCGTTGCCGGCGCCCTTCTCCTGCGTCGACAGGATGTCGAAGATCTCCGGCTGCAGGATGTAGCGGCCCGAGATGTAGAAGTTCGACGGCGCGTCCTTCGGCTGCGGCTTCTCCACCATGCCGGTGACCTTGAAGCCGTTGGCGACGTCCTCGCCCTTGCCGACGATGCCGTATTTGTGAGTCTCGTTCGGATCGCAGGTCTCGACCGAGATGACGTTGCCGCCGGCGCTCTCGTAGAGCTTGACCATTTCGGCGAGGCAGCCGCGCTCGGCCTGCATGATCATGTCCGGCAGGAGCAGCGCGAAGGGCTCGTTGCCGACGAGGTCTCTGGCGCACCAGACCGCATGGCCGAGGCCGAGCGGCGCCTGCTGACGGGTGAAGCTTGCCGTGCCAGGGGTCGGCTGCAGCTCTTCGAGCAGCGCCAGCTCGGCCGTCTTGCCGCGCTCGGCCAGCGTGTCCGACAGCTCGACCTGGATGTCGAAATAGTCCTCGATGACGCCCTTGTTGCGGCCGGTCACGAAGATCAGGTGCTCGATCCCGGCCTCGCGCGCCTCGTCAACCACGTACTGGATCACCGGCCGGTCGACGACCGTCAGCATCTCCTTCGGGATTGCCTTGGTGGCCGGCAGGAAGCGGGTCCCGAGGCCGGCGACGGGGAAGACGGCTTTTCTGATTGGCTTCATGGTCGTGTCCCTTCTGAACACAAACGATGGAATGATGGTTTTGTCAGCACTTCCAGCGAATTGTGCAATTGTTGCGCTGGTCGGGCCACATCAGGTAGCGGTCGTTGGCAACTGCCCCGATCCCGAAGCGGGTGTCCTTCGTCGAACGTTTGGCATCCTGTGCGCGGAAGACGCGATCGGCCTCGTCGTACTGACCGAGCTTGAGATTGGTCCAGCCGCGCAGAATCTCAGCTCCGTAGGTCTTGCCCGAACGCGCCTCGCGCCGATCGAGCGTCGCGAGTGCGCCGCGATAGTCGCCTGCCTGGAACTGCCGGTTCGCCTCCTGCATCAACTTGTCCCCGCCGTTCGACCCACGCCTACGCGAAGCGCCAGCGGATCGCGAAGCCACGCGGTGAGAGACGCGCGCCGGCGGCTCGTAGGCCTTGAAGTCTGAGAGCGCCGCGAAACGGTCGCCGTACTTCGCCTTGATGTCCTTCAGCGCGCTCCGGTCGCGGGTACGCGCCGCCACCACGGCGAGGCCGACGACACCTTCCTCGCTCACCTTCCAGTCGACGGACTTCTGGAACCACTTGCGAGCTTCGGCCGGCTGCTCCTTGTCGAGAAGATACCAGCCGAAGGTCTGCGCACCGACGGCGGAGCGGATTTGATCGACGACGGCAGTGAACCGGTCGAGGTCTGCGGGCGCCATCTGCTTGGCTGCTTCCGAATCATTCAGCCGATCGGCGACGAGGTCGACATAGATTTTCGCGATGCCGTCCGACCGGCTGCGGTTGCGAAAGGCGAGATCCTCTGCGTCGGCGAGATTGCCGGAATTGCGGACGGCCAGGATGTAGCCTTCCAGATATTTGGGATTCTGATCGCTCTGCGAGGCGAGTTGGAACCAAGTCTGCGCGTTCTTGTAGTCTTCCCGGTTGTAGTAGAACCAGCCGAGCAGAGCTGCGTCCCCGGCGGCCCGGTTTGCCTGCACGAATCGCTCGAACACCGTCATCTCGTTGGGATCGACGACCTGCAAGCCGCCTTTGCCGGACAGGACCTCGCCGATCGCCGCCCGCAGCTTCTCGAAGCGCATGGAGGAAAATTCGTTGCCCCCCGATGCGTCGGGGTGGCCGAGAGCGATCAGGGCATCGATGCCCTTCTGCGGCAGGAGCGCCGCCGCCTTCTCCATCGTCGCCTTCCTCTCGGCAGGATTCGGGCAGTTGGTCAGGATGTAGCGATAGAGGTCGAAAGCCTGGGCGAAGTCGTTGGTCCGGGCGAAGGCTTCGCCGACCCGCCACAGAATATCCATCTCCGAACAGACGAGAAGCGTCGGGCGCGCATGCGCTGCAGCCAGCGTCGCCTGCCAGTCGCGCCGATCCGAAGCCGCCTTGATGGATGCCCGAGCGATGCCGTCGTCCAGCTTTGTCTGAAGGTCGGCGGAGGGACGGTAGTTCGAATCGGTCTTCTGCAGTTCGGCGATGCGCCGCTTTGCTTCATCCAGCCGTCCTGCCGTGTAGAGATCCCACAGTGGCTGTTCGTCGACCGTGCTCTTCGGCGAGAAGAGGTCCGCCGGCGGGTTCCAGGCGGGATAGAGCGCCTTCAGCCGGCGGATTTCCGCTCCGACGCGCTCCAGATTGCGCTGGGATGCGTAGTAGCGAAGCGCACTTTCGTCGACAGCGCCGCCCTTGCTCTGGTTGGCCTCACCTTCGCCGTGGCGGTCGAGGGCGAAGGGCGTGGCGTCGCTCCCCTGCGGTCTCGCCGCGGACGGAGTCGGCGCCGCGGATACGAACGGGTTGGACGCCTGCGGCTGAGCCACAGTCGGGACTGCCTGTGCCGGAGGTAGTTGGAAAGGATTCGCCGCCGCGGGGGCCGATGCGCTGACGTCTGGTGCCGTCGGCGATGCCGGCAAGCGCCCAATATCCGGATAAAGACTCTGAACCACGGCTTGCGCCGCGCTGGGCGCGGCTGGAGACAAGCCCGCCGCACCAGGCGAGGGCATGGAAGCCTCGCGCAAAACCGATCCAAAGAGCGGAGACTGGTCCTGCCATGCGCCCGCTTCGCCTGCCCATGCCAGCGTGGTGGAGAAGCAGGCGACGGTGATAAGGGCGCGGGTTGTCGTCAGAAGCATGTTGGGTACCTCTCGGCAAGGGCCATGAAGCTGAGGATGTGCAGCGTGCTGCCGTAATAAGCGGTGGGCTCGAACGGGTGTGCATCGGAGTGGGGTCCCGACGCCGATCGGCACGGTAAGCCACTGATCATGTTCGAGCGAGTGGAGTCATCGCGCGGAGCCGAATGACAAGCATCACCACGATGGGCACCTTCGATGCCGCTTCGAAGGCCGTTCCACACCATCACAACTGATGCAGTTGAGGAGCGAATTGGCGATTCCCGAGGGAGGTCGCCATGTCCAACGTCATTTCTCTGTCGTCGCTGATTCCGGCCGGGCTTACGGTCGAGCAATTTGAAGCCACGGTCGTGTCCCGCGAGGTGGTGTAGGAAGCGGCGTCCCTGACGTGGCCATCGCCCGCACGGAGGGTGCACAGTCGGTACGTTCGGCGTGTGGCGGACCTTCCGTCGGCAGGAAGGCCGGTGCGGCTGAGGTTGATCACGCGCCGGTTTCGGTGCGACGTTCGCACCTGCCGGCGCAAGATCTTCGCCGAGCGCTTTGGTGACGCTGTCCCGGAACGGGCGCGACGCACGGGCCGGATGGAGTGCATCGTCCATCATCTCGGGCTGGCGCTCGGCGGTCGTCCGGCCGCCAGCTTCGCCGAGCGACTGATGATGCCGGTCAGCAACGACACGCTGCTCCGGGTCGTCCGGCGCCAGGATGATGTCGCTTCCGCTGCTCTATGACGACCAACACCTGTCGCCGCACCTGTCGCCGTGAGGAAGAGGGTTATCGGAAACCCCTGCAAAAGCTGGTCGGAGTGGCAGGATTTGAACCTGCGACCCCCTCGTCCCGAACGAGGTGCGCTACCAGACTGCGCTACACTCCGTGACCATTGCGGCGCGGTATATAACGGGCCGGGGGAGAGGCCGCAAGCGATTCCTGACGAAAACCTATCGCTGGATCGCCTTCTGGGGCATCCGCATGGCCCGCGACTCAACACCAACTACATCGAGCCGCTGAAGTCGGTCTTCCTGGCCAAGCGCAAGGGCCGCTCGGCGCCCCCGCCAAGATCGCCTGCGGCAGCTGCCACGAGGGCAATGGACGCCGGCGGACAGAAGCCGACGGCCGGACCGCTGGAGAGGCACGACCGGACTGGACGGATGGTGGCTCGTCTTATCCCCCGCATCCCCTCCCCCGCATCCCCGATGGATGCGGGGGCGGCCGCCATCGCCGCCGGACGACCGGCGACCGACGACCGACGACCGACGACCGACGACCGACGACCGACGACCGACGACCGACGACCGACGATAAGCCTGGCATTGCTTCTCTTGCAGCGCAAGAAGATCCGGCGATGTTCTTGCTGCTCCGCAGCAACTTCAGCCGCGTCGGGAAACTTGATTCGAAAGTATTATAGCGAAAGCACGGCAGCTCGTAGACGATGCCGCTGGTTGTGCTGCCGGACGGGCTGGAGGAGACGCCCGCCGGACAGCCGACAGGCTGTGAGATCTGGGAGGATTTGCAATGCCGATCGACACCACGGGGTGGTCCCGTCGACGTCTTCTGAAGACCGGCGCCGCAGCCGGCGCGGGCCTCGCCCTGCCCTATTCCTTCGTGCGCGGCGCGTGGGCGCAGGACAAGGCCTTCTGCAACAATCCGACGGGAAGCACCGTCACGCTCGGCTTCAACGTCCCGCAGTCCGGCCCCTATGCCGACGAGGGCGCGGACGAGCTGCGGGCCTTCCAGCTGGCGGTCAAGCACCTCAACGGCGAGGGCGACGGCGGCCTCATCCCGCTCCTGAAGCCCTCCAGCCTGAAGGGCAACGGCATTCTCGGCAAGAAGGTCGCCTTCGTCACCGGCGACACGCAGACCAAGTCCGACGCCGCCCGCGCCGCAGCGAAGAAGATGATCGAGGCCGACAAGGTCATCATGATCTCCGGCGGCTCGTCCTCCGGCGTCGCGGTGGCGGTGCAGTCGCTGTGCCAGGATGCCGGCGTCGTCTACATGTGCGGCCTCACCCATTCCAACGACACCACCGGCAAGGACAAGCGGCGCTACGGCTTCCGCCACTTCTTCAACGCCTACATGTCGGGCGTCGCCCTGGGGCCGGTACTCGCCGAGCAGTACGGCAAGGACCGCAAGGCCTATCACCTGACCGCCGACTACACCTGGGGCTGGACCCAGGAGGAGTCGATGAAGAACGCCACCGAGAAGGAAGGCTGGAAGACCGTTCAGGCGGTCCGCACGCCGCTCGGCGCCGGCGACTTCTCGCAGTACCTGACCCCGGTGCTCAATTCCGGCGCGGACGTCCTGATCCTCAACCACTACGGCGGCGACATGGTCAACTCGCTGCGCCAGGCGGTGACGCAGTTCGACCTGCGCAACAAGCAGGTGAACGGCAAGCAGTTCCAGATCGTCGTGCCGCTGATCTCCGAATTGATGGCGGAAGGCGCGGGCGACGCGATCAAGGGCATCCTCGGCACCGCCAACTGGGACTGGAAGCTCGACAACGAGGCGTCGAAGACGCTGACCAAGTCCTTCGGCGAGGCCTATGGCCGCCCGCCCTCGCAGGCCGCCCAGACCTGCTACGCGCAGACGCTGCTCTACGCCAATGCGGTCGAGAAGGCCGGCACCTTCTATCCGCCGGAGATGATCAAGGCGCTCGAAGGCTTCGAGTTCGACGGCCTCGGCAACGGCCCGACGCTCTACCGCGCCGCCGATCACCAGTGCTTCAAGGACGTGCTGGTCGTGAAGGGCAAGGAGAAGCCGACGAACCAGTTCGATCTGCTGGAAGTCGTCAAGATCGTGCCGCGCGACACCGTCACCTACGATCCCTCGATCTTCGGCGGCGAACTCGGCCCCTACGAGGTCAAGGGCTGCGCGGCCTGACGCGGCGGCCGTAACCCGATCCGGCGCGGGCGGACGGCAGCGATGCCGCCCGCCCGCACCTTCAAGACAGGCTTCGGCGGGAGCGACACGACACCTCCATGGATGCGATCATCCTCCAGGTCCTCAACGGCCTCGACAAGGGCGGCGCCTATGCGCTGATCGCCCTCGGCCTGACCCTGATCTTCGGCACGCTCGGCGTGGTGAACTTCGCCCATGGCGCGCTGTTCATGCTCGGCGCCTTCTGCGCCGTCACCTTCGAGCGGATCCTGACCCTGTCGGAGCGGGTGCGTGATCCGAGCGTCACCTTCTTCGAGGCCTACAAGGAAGTGCCCTATTTGACGATCTGGTACGGCGACACCGGCCAGGCGATCGTCGACTGGGCCGTGCCGCTGTCGATCCTCCTGGCGATCCCCGTCATGCTGATCGCCGGCTTCGTCATGGAGCGGGGGCTGATCCGCTTCTTCTACAAGCGCAGCCATGCCGAGCAGATCCTCGTCACCTTCGGCCTCGCCATCGTGCTGCAGGAGATCGTCAAGTACTTCTTCGGCGCCAACCCGATCCCGCTGACGGCGCCGCCGGCGCTGACCGGCAGCGTCGACCTCGGGCAGTGGTTCGGCCTGACCGGGATCTCCTATCCGCTGTGGCGGATCATCTATTTCCTGTTCTCGCTCGTCGTCATCGCCGGCGTGTTCGCCTTCCTGCAGCTGACGACCTTCGGCATGGTCGTGCGCGCCGGCATGGCGGACCGGGAGACGGTCGGCCTCCTCGGCATCCACATCTCGCGCAAGTTCACCATCGTCTTCGCGATCGCGGCGACCGTCGCCGGCCTCGCGGGAGTGATGTACACGCCGATCCTCGCGCCGAACTACCATCTCGGCATGGAATTCCTGGTCCTGTCCTTCGTGGTCGTCGTCGTCGGCGGCATGGGCTCGCTGCCCGGCGCGGTCTTCGCCGGCTTCCTGCTCGGCATCCTGCAGTCCTTCGCCTCGATGACCGAGGTGAAGGCGATCGTGCCGGGCATCGACCAGATCATCATCTATCTCGTCGCCGTCGTCGTCCTGCTCGTGCGCCCGCGCGGGCTGATGGGCCGACGCGGCGTCATGGAGGCCTGACCCGATGAGCCGAGCGCTTCCGCAATCCGAGACGGCGCCGCGCGACCTGGCGCCGGCCTCGGCCGGGCCGAAGGCCGCTTCCGGCCGCGGCGGTCTTGCCGCCTCGACCGGCGGCGACCTTCTCTTCACCGCAATCTTCGCGCTGGCGATCCTGTCGATGCCGATCTGGCTCGCCCCGATCGGCGCCGGCTATCCCGACATCCTGCAGAAGTTCGCGATCTACGGGATCTTCGCGATCGGCTTCAACATCCTGTTCGGCTTCTCCGGCTACCTCTCCTTCGGCCATGCCGCCTTCCTCGGCGCCGGCTCCTACGCCGCGGTCTGGATGTTCAAGCTGTTGTCGATGAACGCCATTCCGGCAGTGCTCTTCGCGATCCTGATCGCCGCCGCCTTCTCGCTCGTCATCGGCTTCGTCAGCCTGCGGCGCTCCGGCATCTACTTCTCGATCCTGACGCTCGCCTTCGCGCAGATGTCCTACAACCTCGCCTATTCGGTGCTGACGCCGATCACCAACGGCGAGACCGGCCTGCAGATCTCGCGGGCCGATCCGCGCATCGTCGACCGCGCCTTCGGCACGGCCGGCGACGCGCTGCCGGCGCCGAACTTCTTCGGCATGGAACTGCAGGGCTGGCCGGGCTTCTACTTCTGCGCCGTCATCCTGATCCTCGCCTTCTTCCTGGCGGTGCGGATCAAGCACTCGACCTTCGGCATGATGCTGCTCGCCATCAAGTCGAACCAGAACCGCATGGCCTTCACCGGCTTCTCGACGCGGCCCTACCTGCTCGCCGCCTTCGTCGTCTCCGGCATGTATGCAGGTCTCGCCGGCGGCCTCCTGGCGATCACCGACCCGCTCGCGGGCGCCGACCGCATGCAGTGGACGGCCTCGGGCGAGGTGGTGCTGATGACCATCCTCGGCGGCGTCGGAACGCTGCTCGGCCCGGTCATCGGCGCGGCGGTGATGAAGTATCTCGAGCAGATCTTCTCGTCCTTCAACGAACATGTCCTCGCCCGCGCCTTCGACTTCCTGCCGCATTCGCTGCAGGACTTCATGGTAGCGATCACCAGCCCCTTCGTCGGCGAGGGCTGGCAGCTGACCCTCGGCCTGATGTTCATGATCGTCGTCATCTTCCTGCCCGGCGGCATCATGGAAGGCGTGCACCGCATCGGCGCGATCGCACGCCGGCCGAAACTCGCCGGCGAGAAGCAGATGCCGGACAGGCCTCACCCCGCCCGCACCGGCGCCAAGTGAGGAGCAGAGAGCATCAAGATGGACATTCTCTCGATCTCCGGCGTCGGCAAGCGCTTCGGCGGCCTGAAGGCGCTCGACAACGTCAACCTCAACGTCCGCAAGGGCACGGTCCACGCGATCATCGGGCCGAACGGGGCGGGCAAGTCGACCCTCCTCAACTGCCTCGTCGGCCGCATCACGCCGGACCAGGGGACCGTCGGCTTCGACGGTCGGTCTCTGCTCGGCCGCAAGCCGCACGAGATCAACCAGGCCGGGATCGCCCGGGTCTTCCAGACGCCGGAGATCTTCGGCGAACTGACCGTCCTCGAGAACGTCATGATCCCCGCCTTCGCCAGGACCGACGGCGCCTTCCGCATCAATGTCTGGAAGCGCGCCAGCGACCGCCACGCGGTGCGCGAGGAGGCCGAGCACATCCTCGACGACCTGAACCTCTGGGATCAGCGCGACCAGGTGGTGAATTCGATGTCGCGCGGCGACAAGCGCCGGCTGGAGCTCGCCATGTGCCTCGTCCAGCATCCGAAGCTCCTGCTGCTCGACGAGCCGACCGCCGGCATGTCGCGCGCTGACACCAACAACACGGTCGAGCTGCTGCAGAAGATCGCCGAGCGCGGCATCAGCAAGGTGATCATCGAACACGACATGCACGTGGTCTTCTCGCTCGCCGACACCGTCAGCGTCATGGCGCAGGGGACGGTGATCGCGGAAGGGACGCCGGCCGAGATCAAGGCCAATCCCAAGGTCCAGGAAGCCTATCTCGGCGGAGCCCATCTATGAGCGAGACGATCGTCCGGCACCCGGCCGCATCCGCGACAAAGCCGGCCTCCGTGGCAGGAACGGATGCCGCCGCGCCCTTCTTCGCCGCGCGCGACCTCCACGCCTATTACGGCGAGAGCTATATCGTGCAGGGCGTCTCCTTCGAGGTGCGCGAGGGGGAGATCCTGGCGCTGCTCGGCCGCAACGGCGCCGGCAAGACCTCGACCCTGCGCACCATCGCCCGTGCCGGCTCGCCCGAGCTGAAACGCGGCGAGATCTGGCTCGACGGCCATCCCTTGCACGAGATGCAGTCCTACCAGGCAGCGCGCGCCGGGCTGCAGCTCGTGCCCGAGGACCGGCGGATCATCCCCGGCCTCACCGTCGAGGAGAACCTGAAGCTCGCCCAGATCGAGCCGCCGAAGGGCTGGGAGATCGCCCGGATCTACGAGCATTTCCCCCGGCTCGCCGAACGCCGCAACCAGGAAGGCGTCACCATGTCCGGCGGCGAGCAGCAGATGCTGGCCGTCGCCCGCGCACTCGCCCGTGAGGTCAAGCTGCTCCTCCTCGACGAGCCCTATGAGGGCCTCGCGCCGGTCATCGTCCACGAGATCGAGCGGATCCTCGAGGAGATCAAGGAGATCGGCATCACCACGATCCTGGTCGAGCAGAACGCCATCGCCGCGCTCCACCTCGCCGACCGGGCGGTGATCCTCGACATGGGCGAAGTCGTCTTCGACGGCACCGCGCGGGAGATCATCGACAACAAGGAACTGCGCATGCAGTACCTCGCGGTCTGACGCAGCTCCAGGCCGGCCGGCGAGAGGGAGTGACTTCCGCCGTACGACCGGAAGGCCATCCGGCCGGCTGCCCGCGTCGCATTCCCGGCACGGCCTCAGGGGAGACGACTTGCGGGGAAGAGCGCACCACGCTCCCTATCCCACGGGAATCATTGGCAGACTGACGAGTTTTCTCGCGTCGTGTTCACCGTTTCTAAAAGCCCTTCGCGCTAAGGACACTGCTTGGCGCGGTTGATGCCGCGTCTTCGCGAGCCGACAGGCGGCGGTCCTCCTACGCCCGACCGGGTCTTCGTCGAGGGACCAACCTGCGCCGCATCCGCGAGGGCTGAATGACGGGCAAACGGTATCTCTCCTCTGCGATGGCCCTGGCGCTGCTGGCCGGGTCGGCCCTGCCGGCGGCCGCTGCCGATATCTGCCAGGGCTTCGGGCCGCAGTCGCCGCGCGACATCTCGAGCCTGTCCGGGCTGAACACGCACGCGGCGGGTGCGGCTCCGCCGGCCGAGACGATGAACCTTTGCAACATCAACGTGGTGACGAGCGCCGAGCACCGAGGCCCCGGTTTTTCGATCGCCGCCGGCAAGGGCGATCGTCCCGGCTTCAAGTGCAACGGCTTCGACCAGCTGACACCGGCGGAGCTGAAGGACCCGGAAGCCGGCCACGGCTCCTTCCAGGGCGTGAAGCCCGGCGACACGATCGAGGTGCACTGGGTCTACACCTCCTGCGCCGTCAAGCCGGGCCGAGGTCTCGGCGCCTGCTGGAACGCCACCTGCAGCAATCCTACGCTGCGCGTCGAGTCGCAGGTCTTCCTGCTGGTCAACGACCCGAAGGCGACGAACTTCCTCGACTACGTCTATCAGGGGCATATGGCGCGGGGGCTCGCCCAGCCCCGCGCCCTGCCGTCCGGCACCGGCAAGCCCGTGGTCTACGCCGGCTCGATGACCGGGCCGCAATATTCGGAGGCGATCTGTTCGCCGCTCCAGGCGACCTGGAGCGTGCGTCCGCAATGTGAGAAGCTGGACATCGAGTCGCTCGACAAATGGGCGCGCTACGGCAACGTCTTTCAGGAGGATCGCGCGCATGGCGTGCGCGCCCTGGTGAAGTCGCCCGCGCTGCTGTCGGAAATCCCGAAGGACGTCGCCGAAATGCGCTGGGACCTGCCGCTGCCGGTCAACTGATCATCCGGCGGCGACGCCCCCGCATGCCTCGACGCTGTCGGCGGCTGCCAGGGAGCCAGACGTCAGGGCTGCTTCATAGCCATCCTGTCCAGCCGGTCCTCCCAGTGCGTCAGGCCTTCGACGATGGCGTCGACATCCATCTCGATCTCGGCCCGCGCTGCGGCCATCAGCCGCCCTTCCCGGACATTGGCCGCAAGCTTGTCGCGCGCCGCCCGTTCGCGATCCCGGACGTCCTCGAGCAGGGCGTCGTCGGCGCTGGTGAAGCTGCCATTCTCCCGCAACGCCTCGACCGCCGCCCTGATGCGCGACCCGAGGTCCTCGAGGCGCTGGAAAATGTGCTCCGGTCTGGTTTCGGCCATGGTTCGCTCTCCCGGTCCTGCATGGGGTCCGCGAAGCTTGCGGCAGGCGCCGGCCGCCGGCCTTGCGCTCGATCAAGCGGCCGGCGCGACGTCTGCGCGACAGACGGCAAGAATGCCCCTGGCGTCTCCGACGGTCATTCCGCCGGCGCCGGATGGCCGGGCGCCGGTTCGCCGCGCCCGAAGCCGAGGCGCCGCCCGAAGCGGGAGACGCTCCGGCTGATCTTCTCGATGCCGATGTAGATCACCGGGGTGATGAACAGCGTCAGCACCTGGCTGACGATCAGGCCGCCGACGACGGCGACGCCGAGCGGCTGGCGCAGTTCCGAGCTGGACCCCGTTCCCATCGCCACCGGCAGGGCGCCGAGCAGGGCGCAGAAGGTGGTCATCATGATCGGCCGGAAGCGCCGCACCGCCGCCTGGTGGATGGCTTGCACCGGCGGCAGTCCCTCGCCGCGCTGCAGCTGCAGCGCCACGTCGATCATCATGATGGCGTTCTTCTTGACGATGCCGATCAGCATCAACAGGCCGATCAGCGCGATGATCGACAGGTCGAAGCCGAGGATCTTCAGCGAGAACAGCGCGCCGAAGGCCGCCGCCGGCAGGCCGGAGAGGATCGTCAGCGGGTGGGCGAAGCTCTCGTAGAGGACCCCGAGCACCACGTAGATGGTCAGGATCGCCGCGCCGATGAGGAGCGGCGTGTTGCCCGTCGCCTGCTGGAACACCTGCGCCGTGCCGCCATAGCTGGTCGTGACGTTCGCCGGCAGGTCGATCCGGCGCTCGATCGCGTCGACGGCGGCGGTGGCGGTCCCCAGCGAGACGCCGGCCGGCAGGTTGAACGAAGCCGTGACCGAGGTCAGCTGCCCCGTCTGGTTCACCGTCACCGGGCCGGCGGTGCGGGTGATGTCGGCGATCGCCGCCAGCGGCACCAGCGTGCCGTTCGCGGTCGGGACGTGGATCGAAGCGAGCGAGTTCTCGGTCCAGTCGAAGTTCGGATTGTACTCCAGGATCACGTCGTAGCTGTTGCCGGTCGACTGGATCTGCGTCGCGACATAGGTGCCGAAGCCGGCTTCCAGCGCCGAGCGGATCGACTGCGCGGAGATCCCCATCGCGTCCGCCTTCTGCCGGTCGATGTTCACCGTCGCCTGCAGGCCGTTCTCCTGCAGGTCGGAGGCGACGTCGACGAAGTGCGACGGGTCGGCGCGCATGGCGTCCTGGATCTTGGTCGACCATTGCCGCGCCGCGCCGGCGTCGAGCGACTGGACGACGAGCTGGTACTGGCTCTGCGTCGAGCGGCCGCCGAACCGGAGGCTCTGCTGCGGCGTGATGAAGCTCTTCAGCCCCGGCACGTTGCCGAGCGCACGGCGCAGCTGGCCGAGCGTCACCTCGAGCGGCGGCCGCTCGGCCTTCGGCTTCATCTGCACGAACATGCGGCCGGAATTGAACGAGGCGCCCCCGGGGCCGGAGCCGAGCGTCGACGTCACGTGCGCGATGGCGGGATTGGCCCTGACGATCGCCGCGGCCTCGGCCTGCAGCGTCTTCATGGCGTCGAAGGAAATGTCCTGGCGCGCCTGCGTGCCGACCATCAGGTTCCCGATGTCCTCCTGCGGGAAGAAGCTCTTCGGCAGGGTCTCGAACAGCCAGGCCGAGCCGACGACCGAGGCAAGGAAGACGAGGAAGATCCAGAACCTGTGGTTCAGGCACCAGCCGACGCTGCGATCATAGCCGCGCGTCACCCAGTCGAAGGCCCGCGTGAACGCCCCGGCGATGCCCCGCGTGGAGGCCTGCGAATGCGGCAGGCGCGCCGCCATCATCGGCGTCACGGTCAGCGACACGATCGCCGAGGACAGGATCGCCAGCGTCACCACCACGCCGAACTCATTCAGGACCCGGCCGACGACGCCGCCCATCAGGAGGATCGGCAGGAACACCGCGACGAGCGAAACCGACATCGACACGATGGTGCCCGAGACCTCGCGGCTGCCGATCAGCGCCGCCTCGAAGGGCGGGACACCCTCTTCCACATGCCGGACGATGTTCTCCAGCATGACGATCGCGTCGTCGACGACGAGGCCGACCGACAGCGTCAGGCCGAGCAGCGAGATGTTGTCGATGGAATAGCCGAGGACGTACATCGCGCCGAAGGTCGCGATCAGCGACAGCGGCACCGCGACCGTCGGAATCGCCGTCGCGGTCAGCCGCGCCAGGAACAGATAGATGACGAGGATGACGAGGCCGACGGTGATCGCCAGCGTCTCCTCGACGTCCGCGACGGCCGCCTTGATCGGGCCGGAGGCGTCGTTCATCACCGTGATATGCGTGCCGCCGGGAAGGTCCGCCTGGATTTCCGGCAGCTTCGCCCGGATCGCGTCGACGACGTCGACGGTGTTGGCGCCGGGCTGGCGCTGGACCGCGAGGACGATGGCCGGCGTGCCGTCCAGCCAGGCCCCCTGGTTCAGGTTGTCGATGCTGTCGCGGACATTGGCGACGTCCTCCAGCCGCACGACGTTACCGTTCGGCCGGGCGATCACCAGCGTCTTGAAGGCGTCGGCGTCGGTGCGCTGGGTCGGTGCGTTGATCGTCAGCGCCTGACTGCCGTTCTGCAGCGTACCGACCGGTGTCTGGTTGTTGGCGGCCGACAGCGCCGAGGAGACGGTCGCGAGCGTCAGTCCGCGACTCGCCAGCTTGTTCGGATCGACGTCCACCCGCACCGCATAGGTCTTGGAGCCGAAGACCTGCGCCTGCGCGACGCCGGAGATCGTGGACAGCGCCGGCGCGACGACGTTCTCGGCGATGTCGTCGAGCTTGGTCAGCGGCACCGAGTCGGTCGTCATGGCGAGGAGTGCCACCGGCGCGTCGGCCGGGTTGGTCTTGCGGTAGCTCGGCGGCGTCGTCAGATTGTCCGGCAGCTGCCGGGTCGCCCTCGCGATCGCGGCCTGCACATCCGCGGCCGCCGCGTCGATATTGCGCGACAGGACGAACTGGATGGTGATGTTCGTGCTGCCGAGCGAGGAGCTGGCGGTGATCGTGTCGACGCCGTCGATGGTCTCGAACTGCTTGATCAGCGGCGTCGCGACGGCGCTCGCCATCGTGTCCGGCGAGGCGCCGGCGAGCTGGGCCGAGACGTTGATCGTCGGGAAGTCCGCCTCGGGCAGCGCCGCGACCGGCAGGAGCCGATAGGCGAAGACGCCGGCGAGGATCACGCCGACGGCGAGAAGGATGGTCGCGACCGGCCGGCGGATGAAGATCTCGGATATGGTCACGACCGACCGCCGTTCTCGGCCAGCTTGTTCGACGCCGTCTTGCGCTTGTGTCCCGGCGCGGTGGCCGGTCCGCTTCCGCCGCCCGCGCCGGGCTCCACCACCTTCACCTGCGAGCCGTTCGACAGGTCGGCCTGACCCTCGGTGACGACCCTCTCGCCGGGCTTCAGGCCGGCCGACAGGCCGGCGACACCGCCGGACCGCATCGCGACGGTCACGCCGCGCATCTCGACCGTGTTGTCCGGCTTGACGACATAGACCATGGAGCCGTTCTCGCGCGGCGCCACCGCGACGCTCGGCACCAGCACGAGGCCGGTGCGGTCTCCGAGATGGACGTGGACGTTGAGCGACTGACCCGGCAGCAGCGCCTCGTCCACGTTGGCGATCTCGGCGCGCAGCCGGAAGGTCGCGGACTGCGCATCGACGGCATTGTCGATGAAGGTCACCTTGCCGACCGGATCCGCAGCGTCCGCCGGGGCCGCATCCGACGCCGCGCCTGGCGCGGCGGGGCCGGCGCTGGCGACGAGCGAGGCACCGTCGCCGGCCGCCGCAGCCGAACCTGCGTCGGGATCGTCGGCCGAGGCCACGGCGCCGGACGGCTCGTCCGACGATGCGAGCGGAGGGACGACGTTCACCATGAGCGTGCGGGCGCGATACGCCGCGCGCGCGGTCGGAAGCATAGTCTCGGGCAAGCTGAACTGGGCGTAGACCGGCTGCATCTCGGTGACGGTGACGATCGCCGTGCCCGGCTGGACCAGCGCACCGCGCGAGACCGACACCGCTCCCAGCCGCCCGTCGAAGGGCGCGCGGATCGCGGTATTCGACAACGTCACCGCGTCCGCCGCGATGGCGGCGCGGTCGACGCCGACGCTCGCCTGCGCCTGCTTGACAGCGGCGGCGGCGTCGTCGCCGGACTGCTTGGTGGAAGCGCCCGACTTCACCAGCCGGGCGATGCGATCGAGCGAGGCCTGATCGTTCTCGAGGATCGCCTGGTCGCGGTCGAGCGCCGCCTGGTCCTTTGCCATCGCCGCCTTCGCGGCGCGGTCGTCGAGCTGCACGATGAGATCGCCGGCCTTGACGCGCTGGCCGTTCCTGACGGCGATCGAGGCGACGATGCCGACCGACTGGCTGTTCAGCGTCGTCGAGGCGACCGGGACGACGCTGCCGATGGTGTCGAAGGTGATCGGCAGGCTGCCCGGCTTCGCCTCGGCGACCGTCACCGCCGTCGGCCCCTGGCCGTGGCCGCGCCCATGCGAGCCGCCGCCTCTCGAGGCCGCCTGCGATCCGTCGCCCTGCCCGGCGGCGGTGCCGGCGCCCTGGCCGGATTTCTCCGCGCCGACGAGGCCGGCGACCTGCTGCGGCAGATAGGGCGTCAGACGATCGCGCTCGACATAGGCGGCAATCGCCGCCGCGCAGAGGAGGACAAGCAGGATGCGTTTCATCTGTTCGGATCGGTCCGGAAAAGCCCAGAGGGCAGTGCTGCACTGCGATTAAGTGGAATTCGCGGCCGCCATCAAGACGAGATACAATTCTTTACATCCAACTTTAAAAGCAAATCTCGTCGCCTTGTCGATCTATACGAGGAGATCATACGTAAAAATTGGTGATCAAAAATATAAATCCAGATCGCGCCTTTATTGCCAACGACGGCGGCCCGTCGGTCATGGCAATTCGCGCCTGCCCGGCAGCTTCGGCCGGAGGCGCCCGACGGGATGTGCGGCGAAGATCATCGCAGGCTGCCGCGCGCCGATCGCATCGAGGGAGCGGGATGCGGAAATCCTTGGGACGCGGCCGATCTTCCGCGACGATATTGTCGGCCGCGGCCCTGAACAGATATCCGTGAACGCATGGCTCCAGCCGGGCACCGGATGGAAAGGACGTCCGCTGCCGGTGCGCCGCTAGCGGCCCTGCAGCACCGGCTCCAGCCGGTCCAGCGGCGCCGCCAGGGCGTTGAAGTGAAACGACAGCTCGCCGCGGTCCTGATACTCCACCGTGTCGTAGGAGATGAAGCGTCCGTTGGCCTCGAGGTCCGCGATCGCGGCATCGACGGCCGCGCGCTTGGCCTCCGCGTCGCGCATCCGCTTAGGTGCGAGGGTCTCCGCCGGCTTCAGGGCGCTGAGGATGGCGTCGATGCCGTCGACATTCCCGCGGATGTCCGCGAGATCGGTCTTGGAGTAGAGGTCCCGCCCCATCACGACCTGACCGGCGGCCAGTCGGTCGCAGATGCGCGCGGCGCTCTTCACCAGCATGCCCGGATCGAGTGGCAGCGCCTTCAGTTTCGCGCGCAGCGCCTTGACGTCGCCTTCCAGCGCCGCCACGACGGGCGCGAGCCCCTCGGTGCCGTTCCGGGCGAACAGGCCGTATTCGATGCGGTGGAAGCCGGAGAAATGCGGATCGGCAGCGTGCCTGTCGAAGGCCTCGGCCTCCGCATCGATCCGGGCCGTCAGTTCGGGAAAGCGCAGCGCCAGCGGCTCCAGGCGGTCATAGGGCAGCCGCGCGGCGAGGAACACGGTCCGCGCGTCGGCGAGGTTTCCCGCCACCACGGCCCGGCGGAGCTTTTCGAGCTCCCGCGAAAGGGACGCGCCCTCGCGGTCGAGATAGGTCCGGTATGCGGCGAGGGATCCGGCGAAGGCGCTTTCGATCCCGGCTTCGGCCGGTCGGTCACCCGAGGCCTTCGGGGCAACGGCATGGAGGATCCCCGCCTTGCCGGATGCCTCGCAGGCGAGGCCGTAGTCGCCGGGCCAGAGGGTGAGCGAGACCACCCGCGTCTCGCCCGGCGCGACATCCGCCGCCTCGGCGACGACGAGGCCGCCGGCCGATAGCCGCCAGCTTCGCGCCTGGCGCGCCCGGCTGACGACGGCAAAATCCTGCCGGCCGGCGGCCGCGGAGACTTCGTCCGGTTCGCAGCCGCCGTCGGCGGCAAGCGCGAAGGGAATCGCATCGTCCGGCACCTCGGGGCCCCCTGCGATGACGCCCGCCGCATAGAGGATCGCCAGCGCGGCGACCGCGAGGAGAAAGACGGCCGCGGCCGCGATCTGCAGCCGGCGTCGGCTGGCGTTGAACGGGCGGCGCGGCGCGTCGGGTTTCGGCATCTTCGATCGTCAGGCTTGCGGCGGCGACAGGTGGTCGGCCTCCGCGATAGCACCGCGATCCTCGCCGGAAGCTGGACCGGCCGGTCAGCCTTGCCGGGCGGGATCCTCGCCGGGCCAGGCCGCGAGGTGATCCTCGTAGTCCTCGAGTTCCAGCCCGACCTCGCTCACCGTCCGGTCACGCACGGAAATGCCGGCCTGGTGGACCGTCTCCGGATCGCCGGAGAGAAGGTGGTGCCACCAGTAGAGATCGCGCCCCTCCGCCAGCAGGCGATAGGCGCAGGTCGGCGGCAGCCAGGTGAGGCTGCGCACGGTGGCGGGATCGAGCGCCACGCAGTCGGGCACGCTCGCCTGGCGATCCTCATAGTCCGAGCAGCGGCAGGAATGGCCGTCGAGCAGCTGGCAGCCGACATTGGTCCAGGCGATCTCGCCGGTGTCCCAGTCCTCCAGCTTGTTCAGGCAGCACCGCCCGCAGCCGTCGCACAGCGACTCCCATTCGGCGGGCGACATTTCCTCCAGCGTCTTGGCTTGCCAAAACGGCCGCTGGGCTAGATCAGGACCGGGAGGAGAGGCTGGATCACGCATTCGGGAAATGTGGTTGCGCCTTCAGGACTTTTCCATGTTGCCGTCGTATAGCGGGAATAGATAGGCTGGTGGAGGACATTGGCGGCCAGAATGCGGCGCGGTGGCGTTTCCTCCGCTCCGGCCAATGGTGACAGGCATAACGTGCAGAACGATTCCGAACATCCGAAAAAGCGTCGGCAGCCATCGTGGCTGATCGAGGTCGACGCCTGGATCGACAGCAGCCTGTGGCGCTTCTTCCACGCCTTCGCCGCCTGGTGGGAAAGCGTCACCGTCGTCTCGCGCAAGTTCCGGGCGCGCGGCTTCAACCGCATCCTCGTCGAACTCGCCTGCGAGGCGCTGACGCTCGGTCTCGCCGGCATCATCCTGCTCTTCGCGCTCGCCCAGCCCTCGATCAAGGCGACGGCGCACGGCCTGCCGCAGGAGACCGACTATTCCGTCCTGTTCCTCGACCGGCACGGCGAGGAGATCGGCCGGCGCGGCGTGCTGCGCTCCGCCGCCGTGCCGATCGACGAGATGCCCGACCAGTTCATCAAGGCGCTTCTCGCCACCGAGGACCGGCGCTTCTTCGACCATTTCGGCATCGACTTCTGGGGCCTGATCCGCGCCATGGTGGTCAATGCGCAGGCCGGCGGCGTCGTCCAGGGCGGCTCGACCCTCACCCAGCAGCTCGCCAAGAACCTCTTCCTCACAAACGAGCGCTCGCTCGACCGCAAGATCAAGGAAGCCTTCCTGGCGCTCTGGCTGGAGACGCATCTGACCAAGCGCCAGATCCTGTCGATGTATCTCGACCGCGCCTATATGGGCGGCGGCACCTTCGGCGCGGCGGCCGCGGCCGAGTTCTACTTCGGCAAGAACATCCGCGACGTCTCCCTGGCCGAGGCGGCGATGCTGGCGGGCCTGTTCAAGGCCCCGACGAAATACGCCCCGCACGTCAACCTGCCGGCCGCCCGGGCGAGGGCCAACGAGGTCCTCACCAACATGGTGCAGGCGCATTTCCTCACCGAGGGCCAGGTGATCGAGGCGCGGCGCCATCCGGCGACGGCCGTCGACCGCACCACCATCCAGTCGCCCGACTACTTCCTCGACTACGCCTTCGACGAGGTGCAGAAGATCGCCCGCGAGAACGGCATCAAGCAGCACAACCTCGTCGCCCGCACCACGATCGACATGAACCTGCAGAAGCTCGCGGACGAGGCCATCGAGTACAATCTGCGGCAGTACGGCTCGACCTACCATGTCGGCCAGGCGGCCATGGTCTCGATCGCCGACGACGGCAGCGTGCGCGCCATGGTCGGCGGGCGCGACTATGGCGAGTCGCAGTTCAATCGCGCGACGCGGGCGCTGCGCCAGCCAGGCTCGTCCTTCAAGGTCTATGTCTACGCGACGGCGATGAAGCAGGGCATGAAGCCGAGCGACACGATCGTCGACAGCCCGATCACCATCGGCAACTGGTCGCCGCAGAACTACGAGCACAGCTTCGCGGGCCGCATCACCCTGGCCTACGCGCTGGCGCATTCGCTGAACGTGCCGGCGGTGAAGCTCTACATGAAGGTGGGCTTCAAGAACACGGTCGAGACGGCGAAGTCGATGGGTGTCGAGTCGAAGCTGCGCGGCGACAAGACCATGGCGCTCGGCACCAGCGAGGTGACGGTCCTGGACCAGGCGACGGCCTACACCGTCTTCGCCAATGGCGGCATGGACCCGCATCGCCATTCGATCATGCAGCTGAGCGACGCCAACGGGAAGGTGCTCTGGGACGCGCGCCGCGACATGCCGCCGCCGCACCGCGTGCTGCCGGTCGAGGCGGCGAAGTCGATGAACGAGATGCTCGTCGGCGTCGCCGAACACGGCACCGGCCGGCGCTCGCAGCTCTCCATGGTCCGCAACGGCGGCAAGACCGGCACGACGCAGGACTATCGCGACGGCTGGTTCTGCGGCTTCACCGGAAACTTCTCGACGGCGGTCTGGTTCGGCAACGACAGCTTCAAGCCGACCAACCGGATGACCGGCGGCACGCTCCCGGCGATGACGTGGCAGCGCTACATGGAGGCGGCGGAGAAGACCGTCGACCTGAAGCCGATCCCGTATATCGACAATCCGTTCAAGTCGGGCGGCGCCGACGTCGCCTCCGCGGCGGACGGCAGCGAGCCGGTGCGCACGCCCGACATGCTGAAGAAGCCGGCGCAGGACGTCCTCGCCGACATCGCCCAGAAGCTCGAGAATCTGCCCCCGATGCAGCTCGAGCATCTGGCGTCGGCGCGCCCGGCGGGCGATATGCCCGACGCGGCCCAGCCCTGAGCGGCCGGTCACCCGGTCGTCCAACGAAGTCACGCCCATGCGCCTCACGCTTCTCGTCGCCCTCGCCATCGCCGTCGCGCTCAGCCTCGGCGGCTGGTCGGCGCGCTGGGCGGTCGAGCAATCGGCCGACGTCGGCACCGTCACCGTCGGCCCCTGGGTCGCCAATCCCTTCGCCGGGGCGCCCGACGCCGATCCCTATTCGCGCGCCCGCCTCGCCAAGGTCGGCAATCTGACGCTCGGCATCGGCGAGGGGATCCTGTTCCGGGCCGAGGTCGACGACAGCGGCCGGCCGCTCAGGCGCGAATGCAATTACGCAATCGCCGGCACGACGCCTCCGGCCCGGGTGTTCTCGCTCGTTCCCTACACGCCGAACGGCGCGCTGATCGAGCCGGCGGTCGGCCGGCCGGGCTGGCTCACCTCCAACAATCTGATGCGTCACGAGGACAATTCGTTCCGGATCGGCATCGGGCCGCAGGCCCACGCCGGAAACTGGCTGGCGACCTCCGGCCACGGCCCCCTCATCCTGGCTCTGGCGCTCTACGACACGCCGGCGGCCGCTTCGAGCGGCGTCGCCAGCCTGGTCCTGCCCGGAATCACGCTCGAAGGATGCAGCCGTGGGTAAGCTTCTCCTCGCGCTGGCGATCGGCCTGGTCGGCGCCGTCCTCGTGCACATCGCGGTCATCCAGGCCATGCCGCAGGTGGCGAGCAACAACGCCTGGGAGCGGCTGTCCGAGCTCGGCAAGATGTACGACGTCGTGCGCGTCCAGCCGCTCGCCACCGAAGGCCGCAGCGCCGCCGCGGCCGGAACCCCGCTGCAGCAGGGGACCTTCGCCTTCGTCGATCCCGCCTTCATCACGGCGAGCTGCCGCTTCTCGCTCGCCAAGGGCCCGGTGCAGCTGTCCGCCGAGCAGCGCAGCGCGACCTTCTGGTCCGCCTCGATCTACGACAGCCAGGGCGACAATCTCTACAGCATCAACGACCGGGCGGCCGTCGACGACACCTTCGACCTGCTGGTCGGCACGCGCGACGAGATCATCGACCTCAAGGCCAATTCCGACCCGCAGAGCGAAGCGGACGATACGACCATTCCGGTCGAACTCGACCTCGGCGAGGGCTACATGACGATCCGCGCCCTGGTCGACGAGGAGAGCAAGCGGCCCGAGGTCGACGCCTTCATCCGCTCGCTGAAATGCGAGCCGGTCGATACCGACAGCGCGCAGGCGACCACCGTCCGGCAGGGCTGAGCCGGGCAGCCGGATCGACCGGGGAATGCTTCCCCTTTCGGAACATCGACGAACGGCCTGAGCCGCAGCCGGCGCGGGTCCCCGTCGGCGCGGCCTCAGCGCGCGATGCATCGGCTTCGACCGAATTGCCACAGTGCCGGCGGATCGGTCCCCGGCCGGCCGGGGTTAATCCCTTGCTAAGGACTCGCTCGGCATTGTCGCGCTCCTCGAAACCAACACTTAACTCTGTTGGAGCGTCATGACGGACCCGCAGCCGCGCATCTTTCGCACTCTGGAGAAAGAGACCGGCCGCGACCGATTCGACACCATCGTCTCGGCGGCCGTCGCCGCCTTCACGGCTCTGCGCCGCCCGAGCCAGAAGCATCAGGACGAGTTCGCCCGGCTGGTGATCCCGCTGTGGCAGAAGATCGGCCCGGACACCAAGCGCGCGCTCGCGGCATCGCTTGCAGCTGCCCCCGCAGTTCCGCGCGAGGTGGTGGCGAAGCTTCTCGCCGAGCCGGTCGACATCTGCGCGCCTTATCTCCTCGCGAACGCAGGCGGCCAAGTGGGCGCGCGGGCGCCGGTGCCGCCGGCGAAGGCGCCGCATCGCCAGTCTCCTCCCGAAGCGGTCGCCGCGCCGGAGCGGCGGAAGGGTTTCCAGAACGCCTCGCACGATCTCTTGGGACGGGGACCGGTACCGGCCGAGCCAGCGGGCGCGGCCGGCGACAGGGCGGCCGGCACTGTGGGCCCCGGCAGCGCCGACGAAGCGCGCTCCACTCTGCGGCGGCTGGTTTCGGCCGGCGTCGCGCCCAGGGCCGAAGCGGGACGCAGCCGCACGCCGGCGACGATCGGCGAAATCCTCGCGGCGGCGCGCTGCGGCGAGGCAGCCTCAGCCTATGCCGGCATCGCGGCCATGCTCGGCCGCGGCGACGAACTCGCCGCCGAACTCGCGGCGGACCATAAGGGCGAGACGCTGGCGATGGCGCTGAAGGCGCTCGATGCCGGCGCCAGCGACGCGCTGACGGTCGTCATCCTGCTGAAGCCGCGCGTCGGGCTGAACATGAACGCGTTCGACGAATTGAAGGGCTTCTTCCGAGACGTGTCGCGCGCCGACTGCCGCGGCCGCTTCGGCCTTTCCGCCTCGCCGGACCGGCGCACTGCCGCGCCACCGCTCCAGCCGCAGACCGTAGATCTCGACCGGCGGATACCCGCCGGCACCGCGCGCGCTGCCTTCGGACGTCGCCGGGCGACGCCCCAGCGCATCGCGACGCCCAAGGCCGGATAGAGATCCCGAGTCGGCCGCGCGGGAAGCACCGCCGGACGCGCCTCGGGCGGCATGACCCCGCCGTCGGCCACCCGGTTCATCCGCCGCCAATCGGCTGGCGGCGCGGCTCGCATCGCCTTGGCGGGAGCCGACCGGGGACGAGGCGCCACCGCGGCCCGATCCGCCCCGCGATTCCGGCCCTGCCGGCGATCTGCACCTGTACGTGTACCGCTCGCGAAGCCGCGACGGTTCGCAGAAGCGGAAGCGGCTGACACCGTTGCCTGCAAGCCGTCGGCGGCGCTGGCGCGGATCACGGGCCTTCCGGCCATTCCACCGGCCTACCTTATAGTTGCAGAACATCGGCCATTTTTACGCTTTCGGAAGCATTGCCGTGCAGTTTCGGATCCGGGCCCGTTAGCCGGCTAGACAGTTCCTCCCGAAACCGTTCGTCGACCGGATAGATATTGATGAAGATCCACCTCTCGCTTCCTGCCAAGATCTCGCTGATGGTCCTTGGCAGCCTCGTCGTGCTCAGCGCTGCCATCGTCTTCGTGACCTCGCTGACCCTCAGCGAGGACGCCGCGCGGCGCGCCACCGAGCGCCAGGAAGCGAACATGCGCGTCGCCTGGGACGTCATGCGCCAATACGGCAAGGACTTCAGCCTGAAGGACGGCGCCTTCTATGCCGGCAATACCAAGATCGACGGCTTCTACGCGCCGGTCGACCGCGTCAAGGAGCTCGTCGGCGGCACGGCCACGGTATTCTCCGGCGACACCCGCGTCGCCACCAATGTGAAGAAGCCGGACGGCTCGCGCGCGGTCGGCACCAAGCTCGCCAAGGGCCCCGTCTACGACGCCGTGCTCGGCCGCGGCGTGCCCTATCGCGGCGAGGCCGATATTCTCGGCACCGCCTTCTACACCGCCTACGACCCGATCAAGGACGCGAGCGGCAAGACCATCGGCGTCCTCTATGTCGGCATTCCCAAGGCGGAATTCTTCGCCTCGACCGATCGCGTCGAATGGCGCATCGCGGCGATCAGCCTGGCGATCCTGGTCATGATCGCGCTGGCGGTCACGGTCCTCAGCCGCAGGATGTTCTCCCCGCTGCAGAACCTCGCCGCCGCGATCGACCGCCTGGCCGCCGGCGATACCGCCGTCGCCATCCCGAGCGTCGAGCGCGCCGACGACATCGGCGGCATGGCCCGCTCAATCGCCCGGCTGAAGGAGGGCGCGGCCGAAAAGGAGCGCATCGAGGCCGAAGCGACCCAGCGCCGCGACGAGGTCGAGGTGGAGCGCCGGCAGTCCAGCGAACGGCAGGCGAGCACCGTCAGGGAGCAGGACGTCGTCGTCGGCGAGATCAGCCGCGGTCTCGAAAAGCTCGCCGCCGGCGCCCTCTCCTATCGCATCACCGCGTCCTTCCCTGCCGCCTATGCCAAGCTGAAGGACGACTTCAACCAGGTGATGGCCTCGCTCGGCGGCACCATGGCGACGATCGCCGAGGCTGCCGGGGCGATCGGCGCCGGCACGACCGAGATCAGCACCTCGTCCGACGACATGTCGCGCCGGACCGAGCAGCAGGCGGCGACGCTCGAGCAGACGGCCGCCGCGCTCGACCAGATCACAGCGGCGGTGCGGCGCACGGCGGAGTCCGCCAAGCACGCCCAGAGCGTCGTCGACGAGGCGAAGGGCCGGGCCGAGACCTCGGGCCGGATCGTGGACGATGCCGTGGCGGCGATGGGCGGCATCGAGACGTCCTCGAAGCAGATTTCGCAGATCGTTGGCGTGATCGACGAGATCGCCTTCCAGACCAACCTTCTGGCGCTGAACGCCGGCGTCGAGGCGGCGCGGGCCGGCGAAGCCGGCAAGGGTTTTGCCGTGGTCGCCCAGGAGGTGCGCGGCCTCGCCCAGCGCTCGGCGGAAGCCGCCAAGGAGATCAAGGAACTGATCAGCGCCTCGGCCGACCAGGTGGAGACCGGCGTCGAGCTCGTCGGCCGCACCGGCGAGGCGCTGAAGGCGATCGCCGAGCAGGTCAGCCAGATCAACGCGATCGTCTCCGAGATCTCGTCCTCCGCCCGCGAGCAGGCGACCAATCTCGGTGAGGTGAACACCGCCGTCGGCCAGATGGACCAGGTGACCCAGCAGAATGCCGCCATGGCCGAGGAATCGACCGCCGCCTGCCAGCATCTCGCCCGCGAGACCGGCGAACTCGGGCGCCTGATCGCCCGCTTCGACGTCGCCGCCGGTGATGCCGCTTCGCCCGCAAAGCCTTCTCCGGCGGCAACCAGGCGTCCGGCCCCCGCCCGCCAGCGCGCGGCCTATCCGACCGCGGGCAATGCGGCCCTGAAGGCGGCGCCGAGGGCGCAGGAGCAGAGCTGGGAAGAGTTCTGAGACCTGCGCGGCGGCGGTCCGAAACCCGGCCGCAGGCGCAGAGCCTTCCTCAGCCCGCCGGCCCGTCCGGCGGGCTGTGTTCGTCAGAGCCGGTACCGCCGGTCGCGGCGGCGGCTCTCGCCAGCCGGGACGCTGTGGCGTAAGGAGCGGCGATGCCGCTTTCGATCGCCCTCTTCCAGCCGGACATCGCCGGCAATACCGGCACGATCCTGCGCCTCGGCGCCTGCCTCGGCCTTGCGGTCGAGGTCATCGAGCCGGCCGGCTTCGACCTCTCGGACCGCGCCCTGAAGCGCGCCGGCATGGATTATGTCGCAATGTCGCGGCTGGTGCGGCACGTCGATTTCGACGCGTTCGAGGCAGCACGGCTCAGCGCCGGGCGGCGCCTCGTCCTCTTCACCACGAGAGCGCGGACCCGCTACACCGATTGCAGCTTCCGGCCGGACGACGTGCTGCTGTTCGGCCGGGAGAGCGCCGGCGTGCCGGACGCGGTGCATGCCCTGGCGGATCTGCGCGTCACCATTCCGATGGTCGCCGGCGCGCGCTCGCTGAATCTCGCTGTCTCGGCGGGAATGGCGGCGGGCGAAGCGTTGCGTCAGGTCGGATGGGGCAGCGAGGCGCCGGGCGTCACGGCGACCGGCCACCCGCTGGCCTGACGGCCCGAACGGCCGAAGCGAGCGCCGGCGTGAGCCCGACCGCCCGCTTCGCGCCCGGTCGGCGCGTCTACTGGTTGGCCGGTCCCGGCGCGGCAACGCCCGGCGGCGTCCCGCCCGAATTTCCGGCCGGCGCCGATCCGCCGCCCTGGCCGGACGCGGGCGCCGGCTGGGACGAGGAGCCGTTCGAACCGGAACCCGACGAGCCGTTCGCATTGGACCCGGCGGCACCGCCATTCGAAGCCGCCTTGCCCTCGCCGCCCTTCGCCTCGGCCGACTGCGATCCGCCGGCCGGCGTCCATGCCTTGAACTTCTCCGGCGAGACGTTCTTCATCTCCTTGATGAAGGAGACGAGGCGCCAGATCTGCTCGTCCTTGGCATGCATGCCGAAGCCGGGCATGCCGGTCATCCGGATACCGTTCTTGATCACCCAGAAGATCGCCGTCGGATCCTCCTCCTCGCCGACATGGCCGAGGTCTGGCGGGTTCGGGTCCATGCCCTGTGCGAATTTCGCCGGCTCGACGCCGGGTCCGCCGTGACAGTTGATGCAGGCACCCTTGGCGAATTCCTTGGCACCGGCCTCGACAGCCTGCGGCGTGCCGAACCAGTCGGGCTTCGGCGGCGCGACGGCGTGCTGGTCGACGGAGGCTTCGCGAACGCTGCGCAGCGCCCATTCGACCACGGCGTTACCGCCGCCCACCGCGGCCACGTTGTAATAGCCGCCGAAGAAATAGATGGCGCCGGCGACGGCGATGAGGATCGCCAGCGCGCCGATGGCTCCCAGAAACCGCATGGATTGACCTCCCGGGTCTGCGTTCGATGGCTCCTTCGCAACGCCATCCGGCAGGGCGGCAGAGACAGAGCATGATCGCCCAGGGACTTGCCCCAGCGAACCTGTCCAAATACCGTCGACACCCGGGAGGCGTGCGAGGAAGTCGTTCGACAGCCAACTGTTGCAGCCGGCATCGAGGGTGCGCGCCGAGCCTTCTCCCGAGGGAGGGGCGGCGCCGCACGAACATCAATCGGCGGTCGGCAGTCTGCGCATGGTGAACTCGATCTCGCCGGCGGGAAGTTCGCGCCAGCTTTCGACCTGCGTCCAATAGGCGGCCTTGGGATAGCGCTCGAACCACTCGCGCGCCTTCACCCGCGCCGCATCGCGCGGCAGCGTGAAGGTCTCGCGCACGAAGCTGTCGCCGCCGGACGAGCGTGCCCGGCGCGACTTTTCCAGCTGGCTACGAAGCCCGTCCAGCGGCGGGCGGACGATCCGGGACATGAGGACCAACTCCACGCAGGCGGCCTCTCGGGCGCTCGCGCCAAGATAGCGTCCGGGCCGGGCGATGGCGAATCCTGCCGCGCTTCGCCGGACCCGGCGCGATTGCCGCCTTGCGCCGGACCGCGCCGCCATGCTCCGCCTCGCTTGGCATTGCGCGCGGTCATCCCAGATGCCATGCCATCCAGGGAGAGGGACCCTGCGCGCGAACGGGCCGGCCGGATGGCGGCTAACGCGTGCGGGGCGAGCGGACGACCCGGCGCGGCCGGGCAAAAGGGGGCGATACCTTCGATGCGACAGCCGAACCTGCCAGAGGGCCTGCCCGACGACATCGAGACCAAGAAGGCGACGGCGCAGGCCTGGTTCGAGGCGCTGCGCGACCGGATCTGCGCGTCGTTCGAGGCGCTGGAGGACGAGTTCGGCGAGGAGACCGGCCTCGCCCCCGGCCGGTTCGAGCAGACGCCCTGGGAGCGGGAAAATTCCGGCGGCGGCGGCCTCATGTCGATGATGCACGGCCGCATCTTCGAGAAGGTCGGGGTACACACCTCGACCGTCCACGGCGATTTCTCGCCGGAATTCCGCAAGCAGATCCCCGGCGCCGAAGAGGATCCGACGTTCTGGGCCTCCGGGATCTCGCTGATCGCGCACCTGCGCAATCCGAATGTTCCGGCGGTCCACATGAACACGCGGATGGTGGTCACGACGCGGCAGTGGTTCGGCGGCGGCGCCGATCTCACGCCGACGCTGGAGCGCCGCCGCAGCCCGGACGATCCCGACACGCGCGCCTTCCACAAGGCGCTGAAGTTCGTCTGCGACCGCCATCAGGGCGTTGCGGACTACGAGGCACTGAAGGCCTGGTGCGACGAGTACTTCTTCCTGCCGCATCGAAACGAGGCGCGCGGGGTCGGCGGCATCTTCTACGACTGGCTGCACTCGTCCGAAGAGCAGGGCGGCTGGGACGCCGACTTCGCCTTCACCCGCGACGTCGGCAAGGCCTTCCTCGTGGTCTATCCGCACATCGTCAAGCAGAACGTCGTCCTGCCCTACACGCAGGAGGACCGCGAAGAGCAACTGGTCCGGCGTGGCCGCTATGTCGAGTACAACCTTCTCTACGATCGCGGAACGCTGTTCGGTCTCAAGACGGGCGGCAATGTCGCCTCGATCCTCTCTTCGATGCCGCCGGTGGTGAAGTGGCCGTGACAATAAATCACTGTTGCGGACATTTCGGATTTCGAAGAAGTGATTGAACCATTATAACGAAATCCCCATTTGGACTTCCTATAAGGGGGTAAACCTGAAGGGAGGTCGAAATCATGTACGAGCTTGACTGTGCCGGCATCATCCCGGGATGTGAGCGCGTGATCCGCGCGGAAACCCAGGCCGAGGTCGTGCGGCGCGCCGTCGCCCAGGCCAAACAGCTCGGGGTCGAGCGGATTCCGCTCCTGATGCTGGACGCGTTCCGGCAGAAGACCCGGGAACTGGCCAACGGATAAGATAAGACGCTCGACGAGCGTGTCGTCCGAAGGGCGGTCCGGAAGGTCCGCCCTTTTTTGATGCGCCGGGCAAACGGGTGTCACGCCTTGCGCGGCGAGCGCCGTCCAGCCCGGATGCTGCGCCTCATGAACCGGACGGGGAGATGGCCGCGAGCAGTTGCTCGCGCGTCTGCCGGAAGCCGCTCTCCGCCCAGCTGCGCTTCAGCTGCTCGAGCGCGCGGCCCATCCCGGGGCCGGGCGCGATGCCGGCCTGCCGCAGGTCCTCGCCGGAGATCGGGAAGGCCGGCGGATCGAACGCCTCCGCGGCCTCCAGCTGCCGGGTGAGGCTGGCGAGCACGGCCATCGCCTCTATGCCGCCTTCCGCCTTCGCCCGTGCGGTGGCGACGGCCAGCCGCAGCCGGTCGACGATGGCCTGCCGATCACCGAAATAGAGCCGCGCATTCAGCTCGGCCTCGCGCTCCGTCGCAGCCACCGGCTCGGCATGGGCATGCGCGAGCAGGCGGTCGCGATCCGCGTTGGAGAGGCGCAGCCGCCGGGCGAGGTCCGCCATGCGGGGGGCGTCGGGCGGCGTGATCGCCATCAGCCGCAGCAGCGGGTCCGCCGGCCAGCCGAAGGCGACCTCGGCGGCGACCAGCGGATGGATGCTGTCGATGCCCCAGCGCTCCGACTCCGGCAGCACCTGCGTGAGGACCCCGGTCTGCCGCATCCAGAGCAGCGCCCGCGACGGATCGGGGGCGGCCAGCAGCTTCTTCAGCTCCGCCCACACCCGTTCCGCGGAAAGGCCGGACATGCCGTCCTTCAGCCGCGCCGCGGCGCGGATCCCGGCAGCATCCGGACGCCCGGCGCCATACCAGGCGAAGAAGCGGAAGAAGCGGAGGATCCTCAGATAGTCCTCGCGGATGCGCGTCTCGGCATCGCCGATGAAGCGCAGCGTCCGGCTCTCGATGTCGGCGATGCCGCCGACAAGGTCGACCACCTCGCCAGCCGCCGTCGCGTAGAGCGCGTTGATGGTGAAGTCGCGCCGCGAAGCGTCCGCCCGCCAGTCGCGTCCGAAGCGGACGACCGCATGGCGGCCGTTGGTCTCAACATCCTCGCGCAGCGTCGTCACCTCGAATGGCCGCTCCGGCGTCACGACCGTAATCGTGCCGTGCTCGAAGCCGGTCGGCACCGCCTTGAACCCGGCCGCCTCGACCCGCCGCACGGTCTCCTGCGGCACCGTCGTCGTCGCGATGTCGACGTCTGTCACCGGATGTCCGAGGATCGTGTTGCGGACCGCGCCGCCGACGACGCGCGCCTCCTCTCCGCCCTCCGACAGGGCGGCGAGCAGCGCCTGGAGCGAGGGAGCCCCCAGCCAGTCGGCGTCGATCGTCGTCATGCATAGAACCTTTCATACAGCGTGCGGATGATGCCGGCCGTGACGCCCCAGATGAAGCGCTCGCCGAAGGGCATCACATAGTAATGCCGCAGCGCCCCTTGCCACTCCCGGCTTTCCCGGCGGTGGTTCTCCTCGCGCATCAGGAAGCCGAGCGGCACCTCGAAGACGTCCTCGACCTCGGCGGGATTGGGCGCGAGCTCGAAGCCCGGACGCACGACCGCGACCACCGGCGTGATCCGGAAGCCTGTCCCGGTCATGTAGCGCGGCAGCCGTCCGATCGGCTCGACATGGGCGGGATCGAGCGCGATCTCCTCCTCCGCTTCCCGCAGCGCCGCCGCCTCGGGCGAGGCGTCCTCGGGATCGATCGAGCCGCCGGGGAAGGCGATCTGGCCGGAATGCTTGCGCAGGCCGCTGGAGCGCGTCGTCAGGATGACCGAGGCGCCCTCCGCCCGGTCCACGACCGGCACCAGCACGGCCGCGGCGCGCGCCTCCCGCCGCTCCATCAGCTGGACGAAGTCCGGGTTGAGCAGATGATCGCCGTATTCGCGCGTCTCCTCGCCTGTGCGGTCGGCGGCGATGCGCGCGCGAAGATCGGCCGCGGTGAGGCGGGGGAAGATCTCGTCCATGCCCTCCCTCACGACAGAAGTTCGGCCGGAATGGCGAAAGCCGCGCCGTTCGAGCGCACGACGTGGCGCTCGCCGTCGGGCTCGATCAGGCCGGCGAGATCGAAGGCGAGCGGGCGCGTCAGCCGCGCCTCCAGCCGCCCGCGCACCAGGAGATAGGGCCGGAAGCCGGCCTCGGGATCCGCGGCAAAGCACAAGGGATGCTCCGGCCCCGCCGCCACCACGTCGCCGACATCGGTGCGGAAGGACAGGACGGGTTCGCCGCCGCGGATCTCCCGCACCATCTCCACCGCCTGGAAATGCGCGTCCTCGACGGCGATCCCGAGCTTCTCGACCGGCGTCACGAGATAGGTGCGCCCGTCCGCGTCCTTGCGCAGCACCGTCGAGAACAGCCGCTTCAGCGCCGGGCGGGCGATGGGCGTTCCCTGATAGGTCCAGCTGCCGTCGGCCCGAATCGTCATATCGATATCGCCGCAGAAGGGCGGCTCCCAGCGCTCCACCGGCGGCGTGCCCCGGCCAGCACGCTCGGCCCGCGCGATCAGCGCCGCGAGGTCGGGGCTCACGTTATCTTGTTGAATCTCCATACATCCTCGCGCGGATTGTTGAAGGCTGCGCAGGCTGCGGACCGCCGCCCTGTCTTATTTTGGCCCGCCTTCGAGGTCACGAAATAGTGGTATGGCGAGTGCCTGCCAGCCGTGCCACCCTCGGCGCCGGGCAATTGACAAGGCCGCAGCCGGGCGCGCTCCTTGTTGCGATGCGGGACGACCGCCTTTTCTACGGAGAATCCTCGATGACGATGCTCGCGCCGAAAGAGGCAACGCTCAGCGATGACGCGATCGTCGGCATGGCGGAGTCGGCGCTGGCCGACATCGCCGAGGTGAGGCGCTCGGTCGGCACGGTCATCTTCGGCCAGGAGGATGTGGTCGAGCAGACGATGATCGCCATCCTCGCCGGCGGCCACGCCCTGCTCGTCGGCGTGCCGGGCCTTGCCAAGACCAAGCTCGTCGACACGCTCGGCATCGCGCTCGGCCTCGACGCGCGGCGCATCCAGTTCACGCCGGACCTGATGCCCTCCGACATCATCGGCACCGAAGTGATGGACCAGGACGAGCACGGCCGGCGCTCGTTCCGCTACGTCCGCGGTCCGGTCTTCGCCCAGCTGCTGATGGCCGACGAGATCAACCGCGCCTCGCCGCGCACGCAGTCGGCGCTGCTCCAGTCGATGCAGGAGTACCACGTCACCGTCGCCGGCGAGCGCCACGACCTGCCGAAGCCGTTCCACGTGCTGGCGACGCAGAACCCGCTGGAGCAGGAGGGCACCTATCCCCTGCCCGAGGCGCAGCTCGACCGCTTCCTGATGCAGGTCGACGTCGCCTATCCCGATCTCGCGGCCGAGCGGCGCATCCTGCTCGAGACCACCGGCGGAACCGAGCAGAGGGCGACGCCGGTGATGACCGCGGAGCGGCTGCGCGAGATCCAGGCGCTGGTGCGCCGCATGCCGGTCGCCGAAAGCGTCGTCGAGGCGATCCTGACGCTGGTGCGCTCGGCCCGCCCGGGCAACGGCCACAGCGAGGCCGACACCCACATCGCCTGGGGCCCGGGGCCCCGCGCCAGCCAGGCGCTGATGACCTGCGTGCGCGCCCGCGCGCTCTATGACGGGCGCCTGGCCCCCTCGGTGGACGACGTCATGGCGCTCGCCGAGCCGATCCTGCAGCACCGCATGGCGCTCAATTTCGCCGCGCGGGCCGAAGGCATCAGCGTGCGCGACGTGATCGCCGCGCTGAAGCGCAGCGCCGCTTGAGGCCGCACGCGATGCGGCGCCCCGCGATGACGCCAGAGACCGCCTGATGCCGATCGGTTCGTCCGTCGAACTCACATCCGCTCCGGACGCCCTCGTCCGGGCGCGGCAGCGCGCGGCGCTGATGCCGGACCTCCTGGTCGAGGCACGGCGCGTCGTCGCGACCGTCATCGCCGGCTGGCACGGACGCCGCCGCCGCGGCGTCGGCGAGAACTTCTGGCAGTTCCGCCCCTTCGTCGAGGGCGAGCAGGTCTCGCGCATCGACTGGCGCCGCTCGGCCCGCGACGATCACCTCTATCTGAGGGATCGGGAGTGGGAGGCGGCGCACACCGTCTGGCTCTGGGCCGATCCGTCGCCCTCGATGCGCTTCCAGTCGAAGGCCGCGCCGGTCTCGAAGGAGTCGCGCGCGCTCGTCCTGGTGCTGGCGCTCGCCGAGATCCTGTCGCGATCCGGCGAACGGATCGGCTATCCCGGCGTGCTCGACCCCGTCTCCTCGCGCAATGCCGCCGAACGGATCGCCGCCGCTCTGCTCGGCGGGCGGCCCGATCACGGCTTTCCGCCGGACGAAAAGCTGAAGCGCTTCTCCGAGCTCGTTCTCGTCAGCGATTTTCTGGACGATGTCGACGACATCGTCGCACGCATCGATCGCATCGGCCGGCGCGGCATCCGCGGCCATCTCATCATGATCGCCGATCCGGCCGAAGAGGCCTTCCCCTATGCCGGGCGCACCGAGTTCCGCGATCCGGAGACCGGTGCCAAGCTGACGGCCGGTCGTGCCGAGACGCTGCGCGAGGAGTATCGCAGGCTCTACGCCGCACGTCGCGACGTCATCGGCGAGCATTGCCGGCGGCTCGGCTGGAGCTTCGTAGTGCATCGCACCGACCATCTCGCCTCCGAGGCGCTCGTCGCCATCCATGGCCGCCTGTCCGGCGTGCCGCAATCCCTCGGACCCCGTTCATGATCGGCGGCCTCGCCCTCTCCTTCGGCGCGCCCTTCGTCCTCGTCGGCCTTCTCGCCCTGCCGGTGATCTGGTGGCTCCTGAAGCTGACGCCGCCGCGCCCGCAGACCGAGACCTTCCCGCCGCTGCGCATCCTGCAGCGCGTCCTGAAGAGCGAGGAGACGCCGGCGAAGAGCCCGTGGTGGCTGACGCTGCTGCGCCTGCTGCTCGCCGCGCTGGTGATCTTCGCACTCGCCGCTCCGACGCTCAATCCGAGCCAGAGCGTGCTGTCGGGCTCCGGTCCGCTGGCGCTGCTCGTCGACAACGGCTGGGCGAGCGGCGGCGACTGGGAGCAGCGACGCTCGGCGGCCGAGACGCTGATCCGCCGGGCGGGCGATGCCGGGCGGCCGGTCGCCCTCGCCTTCACGGCCGACGGCGCCGCGAACGACGCGGCTCCGGTCGAGGCGACGACGGCGCTGGACCGGCTCGCGGCCGCCTCGCCCCAGCCGATCCCGACCGACCGCGCGGGCGCCGCCGAACGCCTCGCCAACGGGCTCGCCGGCCAGACCCCGGGCTCGCTGGTCTTCCTCTCCGACGGCCTCGACAGCGCCGACGCACAGGCTGCGGCGAAGCGGCTCGCGGCGCTGTCCCCGTCGCAGGCGATCGTCTACGCTCCGGACGTCACCGGGCTCGTCGGCCTCACCGGCGCGGACAATTCCACCGACGCGCTGGTGGTCAAGGGGGTGCGCGCGGCCGGCGCCGGCGCGTCCGGCGCCACGACGCTCGTCGCGCTCGACCAGCAGAGCCGCGAGGTCGGCCGCACCCCGATGAGCTTTAGCGGCGGCACCGGCGAGGCGCGCTTCGCCATCCCGGTCGAGCTGCGCAACGACATCGCCCGCATCGAGGTGGAGAACGCGCGGAACGCCGGCGGCGTCCGCCTGCTCGACGATTCCTTCCGGCGCCGGCGGGTGGCGCTCGTCTCCGGCGAATCCTCGGACCTCGCCCAGCCGCTGCTCTCGCCGCTCTACTACATCAGCCGGGCGCTGCAGCCCTTTGCCGATCTCGTGCGGCCGGACAGCGCCGACCTCTCGAAGGCGATCCCGGAACTCCTGCGGGAGAAGCCCTCGGTCATGGTGCTCGCGGATATCGGCAACCTGCCGGACGAGGCGCGCACGGCGCTGGAGAAATTCGTTCAGGACGGCGGCTATCTCGTGCGCTTTGCCGGTCCGCGTCTGGCTGCGGCCACGGGCGAGGACCCGCTCGTCCCGGTGCGGCTGCGCCAGGGCGAACGCCAGCTCGGCGGCGCGATGTCCTGGTCGGAACCGCAGAAGATCGCGCCGATGGCCAAGGACAGCCCGTTCGCCGGTATCAAGGTGCCGGACGACATCACGGTGTCGCGCCAGATCCTCGCCGAACCCTCGGCCGATCTCGCCAGCAAGACCTGGGCGAGCCTTGCCGACGGCACGCCGCTCGTCACCGCCGAGAAGCGCGGCGCCGGCACGATCGTGCTGTTCCACGTGACCGCCGAGGCAACCTGGTCGAACCTGCCGATCTCCGGCGCCTTCGTCGACATGCTGCGGCGGGTCGTGACGCTGTCGCGCGCCAATGCCGCTGCCCCGGACGGGCGCACGAGCGCCGACAGCCTGCCGCCCTACCGCGTCCTCGACGGCAGCGGCCGCCTGACGGGCGCGGGGGCGGACGTGCAGCCGCTCGACCTGACGAAGCCGGCCCCGCGCCCGGTGACGCGCGCCAATCCGCCCGGCCTCTACGGCACGCAGGAGGGCTATGTCGCGCACAATCTCCTGCCGGCGGGAACCACGCTGAAGCCGCTTCCCGCGCTCGACCTCGGCACGACGGTCGAGACGCGGTCCTATGGCAACAAGGACTCCGTCGATCTGCGGCCCTGGCTCTTCGCCGCGGCGCTGATCCTCTTCGCGCTCGACGCGCTGGCGCTTCTCTGGCTCGGCGGCACGTTCGCGCGGCTCGGCGGCGCGTTCGGCCGCGGCCGCTCGTCGGCCGTTCCGGCGATCGCCCTCCTCGGCCTCGGCCTCGGCCTCGCGCTGGCCGTCGCCACGCCGCATCCCGCCTTCGCCCAGTCGGAGGCGGCGCGCATCGCCAAGACGATCGACATGCAGAAGGCGATGGAGGCGACCAGCGCCACCCATCTCGCCTATGTCGAGACCGGCGACCAGGCGGTGGACGACCGGTCGCGCGCGGGGCTCAAGGGCCTGTCGCAGTACATCGCGGCGAAGACGGCGCTGGAGCCCGGTGATCCGATGGGCGTCGACATCGCCAAGGACGAGCTCGCCTTCTACCCGATCCTCTACTGGCCGATCCATGCCGAGGACAAGATGCCGAGCGCGGACGCGATCAGCCGCATCGACGCCTATATGAAGGAAGGCGGCACCGTCCTCTTCGACGTCGCCGACGACACGCTCTCCTTGCTGTCCGGAAACGTCTCGCCGGGCCAGCGCCGCCTGCGCGCCATCCTTGCGAACCTCGACATACCGCCGCTGGAGCCGGTTCCGCACGACCACGTGCTGACCAAGGCCTTCTACCTGATGAACGACTTCCCCGGCCTGCACACCGGCTCCGACCTGTGGGTGGAGTCGCTGGTGCCGGACGCCTCGGGCGCGCGGCGACCGGCCCGCGGCGGTGACGGCGTCTCCTCGATCATGATCACCTCGAACGACTTCGCCGGCGCCTGGGCCGTCGACGACCAGGGCATGTTCCTCTACCCGACCGACTCCAGCGACCCGGCGCAGCGCGAGAACGCCTACCGCGCCGGCGTGAACATCGTGATGTACGTGCTCACCGGCAACTACAAGGCCGACCAGGTGCACGTGCCGGCGCTGCTCGAAAGGCTCGGACAATAATGACCTGGTCGGTCGACTTCGCGCCGTTCTTCTCCTGGACGGTCATCGCCATCCTCGCCGTGCCGGCGGTCCTGCTGTCGCTGGCGCTCTTCGCCGCGCGCACCCGCGGCGCGGCGATCCGCATCGTCGCCATCGCCGCCCTGCTGCTCGCCCTGATGAACCCGGTGGTGCTGCGCGAACAGCGCGACCCCCTGAAGAGCGTCGTCGCCCTCGTCGTCGACCGCAGCCAGAGCCAGACCATCGGCGACCGCACGAAGCAGACGGACGAAGCCGAGGCAGCGCTGAAGAAGAGCCTCGCCCGCTTCCCGCAGTTCGAGGTGCGCACGGTCGAGGCGAAGACCTCCGGCTCGCCCGGCGACGACGCGACGACCGCCCTCTTCGGCGCGCTGTCCGGCGCGCTGAAGGACGTCTCGCCCGGCCGCGTCGCCGGCGCCATTATGCTCACCGACGGGCAGGTGCACGACATTCCGGCCAAGGCCGAGGCGCTCGGCTTCGACGCGCCGGTCCACGGCCTGATCACCGGGCGTCCCGACGAGTTCGACCGCCGTATCGAGATCACCACCGCCCCCCGCTTCGGCCTCGTCAAGGACGACCAGACGATCAACTACCGGGTGATCGAGCAGGGCAAGGGCGCCTCCACCGACCCGGTCGAGGTGCAGGTCTTCCTCAACGGCGACCTGATCGCGCGGCAACAGGCCCGTCCCGGCAGCGACGCCTCGGTCACGTTCCACCTGCCGCGGGCCGGCAAGAACATCGTCCAGCTCTCCGTTGCCCACGACGGCCGCGAGATCACCGCGGTCAACAACCGCGCCATCGCCATCGTCGACGGCATCCGCGAGAACCTGCGCGTGCTCCTCGTCTCCGGCGAGCCGCATGCCGGCGAGCGCACCTGGCGCAACCTGTTGAAGTCCGACGCCTCGGTCGACCTCGTCCACTTCACCATCCTGCGGCCGCCGGAAAAGCAGGACGGCACGCCGATCAACGAGCTGTCGCTGATCGCCTTCCCGACACGCGAGCTGTTCGTCGAGAAGATCAAGGACTTCGACCTGATCATCTTCGACCGCTATCAGGAGCGCGGCGTGCTGCCCTCGCTCTATTTCGACTACATCGCCCAGTACGTGAAGCAGGGCGGCGCAATGCTGGTGGCGGCCGGGCCCGAATATGCCGGCGACGAGAGCATCGCGATGACGCCGCTGCAGCAGATCCTGCCGGCTTTGCCGACCGGCCAAGTCGACGAGAAGCCGTTCTTCCCGCAGATCTCAGCCCTCGGCGCCAAGCATCCGGTGACGCGCGACCTGCCGGGCTCGAAGACCGAGCCGCCGAACTGGAGCCAGTGGTTCCGCACCATCGAGGTCGGCAAGACCGAGGGCGAGACGGTGATGACCGGCGCCGACAAGCGCCCGCTCCTCGTCCTCAACCGGGTCGGCGACGGCCGCATCGCTCTCCTCTTGTCGGACCAGGAATGGCTGTGGTCGCGCGGCTTCGAGGGCGGCGGCCCGCATGTCGCCCTGTTCCGGCGCCTCGCGCACTGGCTGATGAAGGAGCCGGACCTCGAGGAGGAAGCGCTGGATGCCGAGGCGCACGGCTCCGACCTCACCGTGACCCGCCAGACGATCGGCGACGATCCCGGCCCGGCGACGGTGCTGACCCCATCCGGCAAGGCGGTCACCCTGCCGCTGAAGAAGGTCGATGCCGGCCGCTGGCAGGGCACGCTGAAGACCGACGAGCTCGGGCTCTTCCAGGCGGCCAACGGCGATCTCCGGGCGCTCGCCAATGTCGGACCGGTCAACCCGCGGGAATACCGCGAGGCGATCTCGACGACGGCCAAGCTGCAGCCGATCGCCGACGCCACGCACGGCAGCGTCCGCCGCATAGCCGACGCCTCCGGAACGCTCGACATCCCGCGGATCGTGCCGGTCAGCGGCCGGGCGAACGCCGACGGGCGCGACTGGATCGGGCTGAAGACGACCGACGAGACGGTGCTGCGCGGCGTCGACCGCACCCCGCTCTTCGCCGGCTTCCTCGGCCTCGCCGTCCTGCTCCTGGTGCTCTCGGCGACCTGGTACCGCGAAGGGCGTTGAGAGGTTCAGCCGAGATCGGTCTGGCTGAAGTCGTCGCCCTTGTAGAGTGGGGGCACGCCACTCGCCTTTGCACAGGCGTAAGCGAAGCAGTCGCCGAAGTTGAGATCGGCGGGATGGCCGACGATCTTGCCGTAGGTGGCCGCGGTCTCAAGTGCTCGCTGGCCAATGTCGGGCGTGACCAAAAGGTTCGTGGCGCCGATGTCTTCGACGAAGGCTTGGACGGCGGCCTGCGCCTGCCGCACGAGATCGGGCGAGGGGCGGTCGCCTCCACGTGTCGCCGGTGCCTTCTTTCGCGCCAGAGCAAGAACGGCTTCGAAGACCGCCAGCGGCGAGACGAAGAAGGGTCCCGCGGCAGTCGCCATCTGCAGCTGGATCGCCTCGTGGCCGGCCTCGCGGCCGAGGATCGCAACGATGGCGGACGCATCGACGAACATCTACGCGCCGTCCCACATCGCGTCGGCGAAGGCCTTCATGTCGAAATCGGGATCGTTCGGTCCCATCGCATCGGCGAGCGCCATGGACCGCGCGAGCCGATCCTCGAGCGGACGCATCTTCCGCACTTCATCGATCTGCCGCTCGAGCGCCAAGCGCACCGCTTGCGTCTTCGTCTTCGCCTTGATCAGCCGACGGACCTCTTCCGCCAAGGCGTCGACCGCGGCATCACGGATAATCAGCGCCATCCGACATCCTCCTTCGGATATCGCTATAGCACAAGCGCGAACTCGGCGTGGATTCCACCTTTGTTCGTCACGGAGTCGTTGCAACGGTTCGGGCACTCCCCAAGAGACGGAAACGGCTGAAGGCTAAGGCAAGCCTCGCCGCCGCGCTTTCACCGCTCCGCCGATACCTTCGAGCGCGCCCTCCTGAAGCTCCAGCCCGAGCAGCCGCCGCGGGTCGACCGGTCCCGGCATGATCACGCTCCCCGGCGGCAGCGAGCGGTAGCCGAGGGGGGCGTAATAGGGCGGGTCGCCGACGAGGACGATCAGCCGCTCGCCCGTGTCCCGCGCGGCGTCGGCCGCGAGCCGCATCAGCGCCTTGCCGGCGCCCTTGTTCTTGTAGGCCGGCCGGACCGCGAGCGGCCCCAGCATCAGCGCCGGCGTCGTCCCGATCCGGATCGGCGTCAGGCGGACCGAGCCGATCACCACGCCCTCCAGTTCGGCGACGAAGGAGAGCGAAGGGTCGTGCGGCGCCATCTCGCGCACCCGCTCGGCGGCGCGGGAAAAGCGGCCGGGCCCGAAGGCCTCGTCGGCGATCGCTTCGATCGCGGCGGCATGATGCGGCTGTTCCGGCAGGAACCGGACATCGGCGAGAGAGAACATCGGGGAAGTTTCCGGACGATCGTGCAGGAGCAAAGGCGCCGGTCCTTTGCCGGGGTCGGGCAAAGGACGGGGCGACGAGGGTCAGCGCCGTTCGGCGCGGCCTTCCATTCGTCGTCGGCGCTGGATCATCCGGCAGGGCTCCATCTCGGGTTCCGCCCGGTAGCACCCCTGCGGGCGGGCGTAAAGCGCCGCATGCGCGGACGGCTCGCCGCGATTGACGCTCCGTCGCCCTGCCCGGCGGAACGGGCGTCACCATCTCCTGTTAGCATCGGGCGAGACGGGCAAAGCACAGGAGCGAGACGATGGGACTGCTGGTCGACGGCAAGTGGCAGGACAAGTGGTACGACACCGCTTCCACCGGCGGAAAGTTCAAGCGCAGCACGACGACCTTCCGAGACTGGATCACGGCGGACGGCGCGCCGGGACCGGACGGGCGGAAGGCCTATCCGGCCGAAGCGGGACGATACCACCTCTATGTCTCGCTCGCCTGCCCGTGGGCTCACCGCACGCTGATCACCCGCAAGCTGAAGAGGCTGGAGGACGCGATCTCGCTCTCGATCGTCGACTATCACATGGGCGAGGAAGGCTGGGTCTTCTCCGAGCGGCCCGGCGCGATCCCCGACAGCGTCCTCGGCAAGAAGCGGCTCTACGAGGTCTATCTCGAAGCCGACCCGCACTACACCGGCCGCGTCACCGTGCCCGTCCTCTGGGACAAGGAGACCGGCACGATCGTCAACAACGAGTCGGCCGAGATCATCCGCATCCTCAACACGGGCTTCAACGCCTTCGGCGATGCGTCCGTCGACGTAACGCCGGAGGCGCTGCTCCCGAAGATCGACGCGATCAACGTGCGCATCTACGACACCGTCAACAACGGCGTCTACAAGGCCGGCTTCGCGACGACGCAGCGGGCCTACGAGGCGGCGTTCCACCCGCTGTTCGAGACGCTGGACGACCTGGAGGAGCGGCTGTCGGCGCAGCGCTATCTCGTCCCCTCCTCCGCCCCGACCGAGGCGGACTGGCGCCTCTTCACCACGCTGATCCGCTTCGACGCCGTCTATCACGGCCATTTCAAGTGCAATCTCAGGCAGATCGCCGACTATCCCAACCTCTTCGGCTATATGCTGGAACTCTACCAGTGGCCGGGCGTCGCCGAGACGGTGAACTTCGAGCACATCAAGGGCCACTACTATTCGAGCCACAAGACCATCAACCCGACCGGCATCGTGCCGCTCGGGCCCGACCAGGACCTGACGCGCCCGCACAACCGCGACCGGCTGAAGGCCTGAGTACGGGCCCGTCTCGCGAGGTGGCCCTCGGTACAGGCCGTGCCCCGCGCCAAATCGAAGGCCGGGGGCTTTCCCTCAGCGGCGGCCGATCCGGTTTACCGGGCCGCCGCGATTCATCGGGGTTCCCGCGCGGATGCCGACGCCGGGGGCTCCGAGGCCGACCTTTGCCGGCGCACGGGCGACGCATCCGTGGGGGACGCCGACTCCGGTGCAATAGACCACCTTCGGCCGTGCGACACATCCTATGGGAACGCCAACGGTCTTGCAGTAGACGGCTGCGTGCGCCGGCTTCGGCGAGGGCCGCCGAACAGGGTGAAACCTGCAACGACGGCCGACAGAACTCCGCCTCGCAAGAGCATGGTGTTGGGGATCCGGCTGCGCTGCTGCATGGCGTCTTCCCTCAGAGGAAGCATTAGCTCGCCCGCTTCCATCCCCAAATTGACCTAAGGGAACATCGTTGTAAACAGCTGAATATATGCGAGAATGCCAGCTGCCGGCGCTTGCTTGACCGAAGTTCACCAATCGGGGTCCGGCGCGCGCTCGCCGGCGAGTTCCGCGATCCGCCGGCGGGTAGCGTCCGTCGTTCCGCCGGGCAGCGCGTCGACCGGGAAGAAGCCGGTCTCGGCGATCTCCCGGTCCGGCTGTTTCGGCGTGCTCTGGTGGAATGCGCCGCAGCGATAGAGCAGCACGTGGTCGCGGTCCGAGGCCTTGCGGTTGAAGTAGACGGCGAAGAGAGCCGGAGGGTCTTCGAGTTCGATGTTCGCCTCCTCGACGAGTTCCCGGCGGATCGCCGCCTCGGCGCTCTCGCCGGGGTCGACGCCGCCGCCGGGCATGTACCAGCCGGAGACGTAGGTGTGGCGCACGAGGAAGATCCGGCCGTCCCCGTCGAACACCGCGGCGCGCACGCCGAGCGTCACCGGCCGGGCGACGAGATGCACGCCGTGCATGGCGCGGATCAGCAATTTCTCGAAGCGCATCGGTTCCTCTCGCCTGCCCGCGGCCTACAATCCCAAGGGCTTTAGAGCATCGGACGGACACGTGAGACCCGCTCTTCGGGCCGTCCGATGCGATCCAGATCTTGGGGCACGAGACCCGATCTCCGGAATCGGATCTCGTGCTCTAACAGGAAGTCGTCGATGTTTCGCCTCGCCCATCTGTCGGATGTCCATCTCGGTCCGCTGCCGCAGCTCTCGCTGCGCGAGCTCGCCTCGAAGCGGGTGACCGGCTGGTACAACTGGCAGCGCAACCGGCGCCGGGCGATGTTCGGCGACACGCTGAGCGATCTGGTCCAGGACCTGAAGACGGAAGACCCCGACCACATCGCGGTCACCGGCGATCTCGTCAATCTCGCCACCAAGAAGGAGACGGTGGCCTCGGGGCTCTGGCTGCGCGATCTCGGCACGCCGCAGAGCGTCTCGCTCGTGCCCGGAAATCACGACGCCTACGTGCCCGGCGCGCTGAAGCGGTCCTATCGCGAGTGGTTCCCGTACATGACCGGCGACGACCCGCTCAACTCCGACGGCAGCGCCTTTCCCTATCTCAGGGTGCGCGGGCCGGTGGCGATCCTCGGCGTGTCGACGGCGGAGGCGACGGCGCCCTTCTTCGCCACCGGAACCTTCAAGCGGGGCCAGGCCTTGCGGCTGGCGCGGCTGCTGGAGACCACGCGCGCGCTCGGCCTGTTCCGCGTCGTCCTGATCCACCACCCGCCGATCTCCGGCGCTACCTCGTGGCACAAGCGGCTGATCGGCAAGCAGTTCTTCTCCAAGGTGATGCGGGAGGTCGGCGCCGAACTCGTGCTGCACGGCCATACCCATCTCGACACGCTGCACTGGCTGAACGGACCGGACAAGCAGATTCCGGTCGTCGGCGTGCCGTCGGCCAGCCAGGCGCCGGGCGGCGAGACGCCCGCCTCGCGCTACAACCTCTTCGAGATCGAGGGCGGGCCGGGCAAATGGACGCTGATCCAGCGCGAACGGGGCGCGCGCGAGCACGCTCCGGGCGTCGACTGGATCCGTGAGCGCGAGCTTCTGGCGGACGGACGAGCGATCGACGCCCGCCCGCGCGAGGATGCGCGTCCCGCCGAGGAGGTTCCGAAGTAACGGCACGAGCATGCCGAGGGCGCATGGCGTTCGCGCTGCGGCAGCCGGGCCGGCCGCTTTCGGGTCGCGGACGATCGGGGGAGAGGCGCCACCGCGATCTTACGGCGCGCGCCGGCTCAGCCGACGGCGACGCCCTGATAGGAGGCGATGGCGAGGAGCAGGCCGGCCCCGAGCACCGCCCCGATCATCAGCCAGACGAGGGCGATGACGAAATCCGCGCCCTTGGAGCGGCGCTCCGGCTCGCGCAGCGGCTCCGCATCGGCATCCTTCACCGCCTTCTGCCGCGGGGCGACGACACCGCGCGCCTCGACCATGTCCTCGGCGGCGAAGGCGCGCTCGCGCTCGACGATCCGCTCGGCGACATAGTCGGTCACGTGATCGGCGATCTGGCGTGGCTCGGTGGATTCGGCGAGCGTCAGCCGGCCGAGCCGCGTCTCGCGCACGAAGCGGTAGGTGCGCCGGTCGCGCGCCATCAGGACGTTGGCAGTGCCGTCGATCCACAGCCGCGGATGAATGCCGCCGGTGATCGTGAAGTCGAAGAAGTCGTCGCCCGCCGGCAGGTCGTCGATGACCGGCTGCAGCTCCTCGGCGAGGATCTCCAGGCGAGCACGGTCCGCCTCGCGGATGTCGACGATGACGTCCGAGCGCTGCGCCGCCGCGATCTTGGCCTGCCGCACGGCATCGGCGAGACGCTTCGTCCCCATCAGGGATGCGACATTGTCCTTGCCTTCGCCCATCGATTCGCTGCCTCGCACCATGTCCTTCAGAATCGCTTTACCATAGCGGGTCGCCGGCCGGAATAAACTGTCGGACCTGAAGTTGCCCGTGGGGGCGAAGCTTGCCCGCAGATGCGTCCGATCGGCAACGTTTCGCGCCGCCGATCGGAGATGCGGTCAGGCGTCAGCCGGCGACGATCCGGTTCACCGCCGAAACGATCGCCTCCAGCGAGGCGGCCGTGACGTTCTTGTCGATGCCGGCGCCGAACAGCCGGCCGCCCGGATGCTGCATCTCCACGTAGGAGATCGCGCGGGCGTCGGAGCCCGCCCCCAGCGAATGCTCGGAGTAGTCGAAGACCGAGACGTCGATGCCGATGTGCCGGCGCAACGCGTCGACGAAGCCGTCGATCGGGCCTGTGCCGAGGCCCTGGACCGCCACTTCTTCACCATTGTCGAGAACCGTCGCCTCGACGATGCGCTCGCCCTTGATCGTCGGGTTCGGCCGCGTCGTGTGCTCCACATATTTGAACCGGCCGCCCGGCTGCTCGACATAGCATTCGAGGAAGCGCTCGTAGATGCGCCTCGCCGGAAGCTCCACGCCCTCTTCGTCGGTGATCTTCTGGATGTCCTCGCGGAACTCGATCTGCAGGTTGCGCGGCAGGTTGAGCCCGTAATCGGCCTGCAGGACATAGGCGATGCCGCCCTTGCCGGACTGCGAGTTGATCCGGATGATCGCTTCGTAGCTGCGCCCGACATCCTTCGGATCGATCGGCAGATACGGGACTTCCCAAAGTTCCTTGTTTGCCGCGCGGACCGCCTTCATGCCCTTGTTGATCGCGTCCTGGTGCGAGCCGGAAAAGGCGGTGTAGACGAGTTCGCCGACATAAGGGTGGCGCTCCGGGATGACGAGCTTGTTGCAGTATTCGTAGACGTCCTTGATCCGGTTGATGTCGGAGACGTCGAGGCCGGGATCGATCCCTTGCGTGAACATGTTCAGCGCCAGGGTGACGAGATCGACATTGCCGGTGCGCTCGCCATTGCCGAAGAGCGTGCCCTCGACGCGGTCGGCGCCGGCCATCAGGCCGAGCTCGGTCGCCGCGACCGCCGTGCCGCGGTCGTTGTGCGGATGCAGCGAGACGATCAGGTTCTCACGGTTGTCGAGATTGCGGCACATCCATTCGATCTGGTCGGCATGGACGTTCGGCGTCGACATCTCGACGGTGGCCGGCAGATTGACGATGAGCTTGTTGTCCGGCGTCGGCCGGACGATCTCCGCGACCGCATTGCAGATCTCGGCGGCGAATTCGAGTTCGGTGCCGGTGAAGCTCTCGGGCGAGTATTCGAAGCGGTAGCCGCCGCCGGCTTTGGCCGCCATGTCGGTGATCATCTTCGCCGCGTCGACCGCGATCTGCTTGATCCCCGCCCGGTCCTTCTGGAACACGACGCGCCGCTGCAGTTCGCTGGTGGAATTGTAGAAGTGGACGATCGGCCGGACCGAGCCCTCGAGGGATTCGAACGTCTTCTGGATCAGCTCCGGCCGGCACTGCACCAGCACCTGCAGCGAGACGTCGTCCGGCGTGCCGCCATGCTCGATGCACCAGCGGGCGAAGTCGAAATCGGTCTGCGAGGCCGAGGGGAAGCCGATCTCGATCTCCTTGAAGTTCATCGCGAGCAGCAGCTTGAAGAAGCGCTCCTTGCGCTCGTGCCCCATCGGATCGACCAGCGCCTGGTTGCCGTCCCGGAGGTCGACCGAACACCAGATCGGCGGAGCGTCGATCGTCTTGCCCGGCCAGGTCCGGTCGGGAAGGTCGACCTGTCCGTAGGGCTGGTACTTGCGTGCTGCCATCGGCATGGTGCGCGGTACGGGGCGGCCGGCGGCTTCGGCGCGCGCGGCTTGGTCGGCGGACGGCGTGGCGGGACTGACTGACATCGGTGTGAACCTTGATCGCTCGGGACGGGTGCGCGAGGGGCCTTGGTGCCGCCTTCTAGATCGAACGCGTCCGAATGCATACGGAAGATTGTGAGGTTCGACGGGGCAGTGGGCGGAGCAAGTTCGGGACCGCGCCGGCTCGACCGCCGGACGCCCCCTCGATCAACGGGTCCGACGGCCGCCGCTAAGAAGCGTAAGGAGCGGAAGCAGACCGAGCGACGGCGTGGCGCAGCTTGCGCGCATCGCGGTCGTCGAGAAGGTGGCTTCCGTCTTCATGAGCGCGAGGGTAGCCGATCACGCGCGTAATGCAAGCCTGGGCCGGCAGGATCTTCGCGACGTTGCCTCCGCGGGCGGTCCGAGCCGGAAACTTCGGTAGGAGACCACGGTTCACCGGCGCATCACCGCCTTGTGATGCGTCCTCTTCCGGGTCCGCAACGATAAGCTCACGCGACTATTCCCGTTGCTGATCAAGGACTTCACGGAACCCCGGACGAAAAAGCTTGCCCGGCTTCACAACTGTCACGGGCAGTCTCTCCAAACACTCTGAAGCCTCTGGCATTTACGCGGGCTTTACGGCTGATCCCGCAACATACTCCCCTAACGTAAGGGCGGAATCGGGGACAGGAATGGCCGAGGGGGAGACGCGAGCAGGGCAGCCGACGCCTCGGCGCGGCCTCGTTCGGCTGCTCGCGCGCAATCTCTTGTGCTGTCTCTCCTACTTCCTCGCGTTCCGGGCCGCGTTCGGCTTCACCCTGCTGATGCCGCCGGACGCGCAATGGGCATGGTGGGTTCCGATCTGGTTTCCGGCCGGTATCGCGCTCGGCCTCAGCCTGCGCTACGGCGCGGCCATCCTTCCCGGCGCCTGGATCGGGTCGGTGGCGGCCGACCTGTCGATGGGGCTGTTCGGGCCGTCGAGCTTCCTCGTCGCCACCGTCCACGCCGGCGAGCCGCTCCTGATCCTCTGGCTGCTGAAGCGCGGCGGCCTGAAGCCGGCCGACCTGTTCGTCAAACCGGCGGACGCGTTCCGCTTCGTCACCGCATCGCTCGCCGTCATCTGTCTGTTCAGCGCGCCGATCGGCGGGATGGTCCTTGCCTTCGCAGGCAACGCGGTGACGCTCGCCGGCTGGGCCGAAGACGCATGCCGCTGGGGGTTGGCCGATCTTGCCGCCGTCCTGGTGGTGACGCCGCCGCTGCATCTCGCTCTTCAGGGAAGATCCGCTCCGCCGGGCGAAGCCGGGGTGTCACCCTTCCTCGTCCTTTCGCTCGGCTTCCTCCTTCCGGCGGTCGTCTTCTCGGACGTCGCGAGCCATACCGGCTTCTCGATTCTGCCGGTCGGCTTCGTTCTGTTTCCGCTCGTCGTGTGGTCCGGCCTGCGGCAGCGACCGCTGGAGACCGCCTGCCTCGTCGCGGCGATCGTCGTCACCGTCTGCGCCGCGACGGCCGCCGGCCATGGTCCCTTCGCCACCGCCGCAGCGCCGCCCCAGAGCCTCTTCCTCGTCGAGGGCTTCATCATCGCGATCAGCCTGACCGGCCTGCTGCTGGCGGCGGCCAATGCGGAGCGGCTGGCCTTGCAGGGCAAGCTCCGCGCTCTCGTCGACGGCCTCGACACGCTGATCGAGGAGCGCACCGCGGAGCTTCACAAGACGAACCGCCGGCTGCAGGCGGAGATCACCGCCGGCCGGCGGACCGCCGCCATCATTCGCGGTCACAGCGTCATCATGGAGATGCTGGCCACCGGCCGCGACCTCGGCGACATCGCCGAAAGCATGGTGGAAGAACTCCACAGGTCCCAGCCGTCATGGGATGCGGCGATCCTGGTGGCGACGGCCGAGGGGGGATGGTGCATTCTCGGCGGCAATCGCGAGGATGCAGCCTTCGCACGCCTGCCGGAGCAGCTCCGCAACGGTGCCGTATCGGCACCGAGCCGTTCGCCGGTGGCGGCCCTGCAGCGGCGTGCGGCGCACGCCTTCCGCATTCGGGGCGAGGAGACGGTGGTGCCGGCGGGGCAGATGCACTTCGAGCCGATCCCGCTCGGGCGCGAGAGCGGCGAAGCGCTGCTGGCGATCCGGGCGGTCGCCGGTCCGTCCGCCCAGCCGTTCGACATCGAGCTTGCGCGCGACGCCGCGCGCCTTGCCGGAATCGTCATCGAGAACTGCCGGACGCAGGAACGGCTGCGCCATGCGGCAACGCATGACACGCTGACCGGCGCCCTCAACCGGCACGGATTCTTCGATGCGGTCAGCACCAAGATACGGATGGCGGCGACCAGTCCCGGCAGGCTGGCGATCTTCTATGTCGACCTAGACGGCTTCAAGTCTGTGAACGACCGGTGCGGCCACGAAGTCGGCGACCGGCTGCTCGTGGAAATCGCCCGGCGCATCGGCGCTCTGCTGAAGCCCGACGATCTGCTCTGCCGGCTCGGCGGCGACGAGTTCGTCATGGCGCTCGGCGATCTCGCCGACCGCGAGGCGGCGACGCTTCTCGCGGTGCGGCTGGTGGCCGCCTGCCGCGCGCTGGAGAGCCTTGCCGGCACCGGCCTCACCGTCACGCCCAGCATCGGCATCGCCTTCCTCGACAACACCGTCACGCCGATCGGGGTGCTGCTCGACCGGGCCGACGCGGCCATGTACGCGGCCAAGCGCGACGGCGGCGGACGGGCGGCCTTCCACGACGAGATCGAGACGGCGACCAGGCGCAGCGCGTCGGCCTGACGTTCGGCTTTCAGAGCACCGGTACGCCGGTCTGCTTGGCCTCGCCCTCGGGCTCCACGTGGATCGACACGCGGACGCCGACGAAGGCCTCCTGCAACGCGTCCTCGATCCGGTCGCAGATGTCGTGCGCCGCACCCACGCTCATCTCGCCGGGGACGACGAGGTGGAACTCGATGAACATCGCCCGGCCGGCCAGCCGCGTCTTCAGGTCGTGCACCTCGATCGCGCCGTCGGCGTTCGACGAGATCAGGTCGCGCACCTGCGCTTCCTCCTGCGAGTCGATCGCCTGATCCATCAGGCCGGACAGCGAGGAGGTGACGACCTTGTAGCCCTCCCGCAGGATGTTCAGTGCGACCAGCGCCGCCATGGCGGGGTCGAGCACCTCCCAGCCGGTCCAGGTGGCGACGACGAGGCCGATCAGCACGCCGACGGAGGTGACGACGTCCGCCATCATGTGCCGCCCGTCCGCCGCGAGCGCCGGCGAGCGGTGCGTGCGGCCGCGCCGGATCAGGAACCAGCCCCAGGCGAAATTGATGACGGTCGCGATGCCGTTGACGGCGATGCCGAGCAGCGGCGTCTCCAGCGTCCGGGGCACCAGGAACGCGTCCCAGGCCTCCTTCAGGATCAGGAGCGCCGCGACGACGATCAGCACGCCCTCGACGACGGCCGAGAAATACTCGGCCTTGGTGTGGCCGAAGGGATGGTCGCTGTCGGCCGGCTTGTAGCTGACCGTCACCGCCCACAGCGCCACCGCGCCGGCAACCACGTTGACGATCGATTCCAGCGCGTCCGAGAACAGCGCGACGGAGCCCGTCAGCTCATAGGCGACGTACTTGATTGCAAGCACCGCCACGGCGACGCCGATCGACATCGCCGCGATCCGCTTGGCGAGGTTCGCAGAGTTCTCCGGCATGATCACTGCGGCCGCCCGTCAGGCGGCCTTCTCGCGGGCTCGCCGCGGCAGATGCGCGACGATGTTCTCGATCATCCGCATGCCGGCCTCGCCGCCGAGCGACATGATGCTCTCCGGATGGAACTGCACGGCCGCGACCGGCTCGGAGCGGTGCTCGAAGGCCATGACGATGCCGTCCTCGGTCTCGGCTGTCACCTCGAAATCCCTCGGCAGCCGCACCGGATCGGCGAAGATCGAGTGGTAGCGCCCGACCGTCACCTCGCCCGGCAGGCCGGAGAAGATGATGCCGGGCTTGGCGATGCGGATGCGCGAGGGCTTGCCGTGGACCGGCACGTGCAGCGTGCGGAGCGTTCCGCCATAGGCCTCCGCCAGCGCCTGCAGGCCGAGGCACACGCCGAAGATCGCCGCGCCATGCTTGCGGGCCGCGGCGATGGTGCCCTTGCAGTCGAAGTCGGACGGGTTGCCCGGCCCCGGCGACAGGACGACGAGGTCCGGATCCAGCCGCTCGAAGATCTCCGCCGGAACCGGCGTGCGCACCGTCGAGACCGTCGCGCCGGTCTGGCGGAAATAGTTGGCGAGGGTATGGACGAAGCTGTCCTCGTGGTCGACGAGCAGGATCCGCAGACCCTCGCCCACCCGCGCCGCCGCGCGCTTGCCGGCGCCGGCGTTGGAGACGCCGGCCTCCCGGATCGCGCCGAGCAGAGCGGAGGCTTTCAGCTCGGTCTCGGCCTCTTCTTCTTCAGGATTGGAATCATAGAGGAGGGTCGCCCCGGCCCGCACTTCCGCGATGCCGTCCTTCAGCCGGATGGTCCTGAGAGTCAGGCCGGTGTTGAGGTCGCCGTTGAAGTGCACCATGCCGACGGCGCCGCCGTACCAGGCGCGCGGGCTCTTCTCGTGGCCCTCGATGAAGCGCATGGCCCAGAGCTTCGGCGCGCCGGTCACGGTCACCGCCCAGGCGTGGGAAAGGAAGGCGTCGAAGGCGTCCATGCCGTCGCGCAGGCGCCCCTCGATGTGATCCACCGTGTGGATCAGCCGCGAATACATCTCGATCTGCCGCCGACCGATCACCCTGACGGAGCCGGGATCGCAGACCCGGCTCTTGTCGTTGCGGTCGACGTCCGAACACATGGTGAGCTCGGATTCGTCCTTCTTGGAGTTCAGAAGCTTCAGGATCTGCTCGGAGTCCGAGATCGCGTCCTCGCCGCGCTTGATCGTGCCGGAGATCGGGCAGGTCTCGACCCGCCGGCCGTTGACCCGCACGAACATTTCAGGCGAGGCGCCGATCAGGAACTCGTTCTGCCCGAGATTGATGAAGAAGGAATAGGGCGACGGGTTCACCGCCTTCAGCCGTCGCGAGATCTCCGACGGGCGATGCTCGGCGCGCTCGTAGAACACCTGGCCGGGAACGACCTCGAACAGGTCGCCGCGGACGAACTTCTCCTTCGCGGCGCGCACGAGCTCGGCATATTCGCCGGGCTGATGGTCGCCGCGCGGCGGGATCCGGTCCGCCGCGGCGAAGGGCGCCGGCGCGCCCCCGCCCGCGAGGCCGGCCGTCGAGCGGTCGCCCGCCTCGAAGTCGTAGGCGGTGACGAAGGCCGCGGCCGAGTAGTGGTCGACCTCCAGCAGCTCGTCCGGCAGATAGAGCACGAGGTCGCGCCGCTGCGGATCGCGCTCCAGCACCTCCGGCACCGGGTCGAATTGATAGGCGAGATCGTAGCCGAAGGCGCCGTAGAGCCCGAGGTCGCGATCCTCATCGGTGCGGAACAGCGAGACGATCGCCCGCAGCACCGAGAAGACGGTGGGAACGCGCGAGCGCTCCTCCTCCGTCACCGCGCCGCCCGGCTGCTTCACGACGAGGTCGAGCCGCGCCCCTTGCCGCTCGAACCGCTCGAGATCGGAGAGACCGTCGAGGGCATCGGCGACGATGGCGAGGAGCACAGCGCCTCGCGGGTTCAGCGCCTCGATCCACATCTCCCGCCCGCGGGACGAGACAACCAGCGGCGGGTCGACGAAGGCGACGTCCTGCCGGGTATAGCGGCCGGGATATTCGTAGTTGGAGAACAGGATCGCGCCGCGCCGGGTATCCAGCTGGTCGAAATAGGGCTCGATGGCGCCCTCGTAGGCCACCGCCCGGCGGGTCCGGGTGACGGTGACGCCGCCGGCCGTGACATAGCGCTCGCGCCCGCTGTCCAGATGTTCGCTCACCATGGTTCCCTCCGGGTCGGAAAGTGCCCCCTCCGGGCGCGCCATGCAAAAAGGCCGCCCGGATGATGGAGGCGGCCTTCGTTCGTGATCACAGATGTGACGGTACGGCCGCTGTCAGAGCGTCCACCACCAATTCTTCGCTGCGATCGTCGCGTGTCTCATGCCCAAAGCGATAGCGGACCTGCCGGCGAAGGGCAACGACAAAAGCGAGGGAGCGCAGCCTCCGGGCCCGGCTGCAGCAAGCGCGGGCGATCGTCGCCGGCCTCAGGCCGCGAGCCTCAGCCGGTCTTCGGCCCGCCGCTTCTCCAGGAATTGCACGAATCGCGCAATGTCGAGCGGACGCGAGATGTGGTAGCCTTGCACGAAATCCACGGGTGGCTGGACCTGTCGCAGCATGTCGAGCCGCGCCTCGGTCTCGATCCCCTCCACCACGATGACGCGGCCGGAGGTGTGGATCATCTCGATCGCCAGCACCAGCATGCGCGCCATCAGGCTGTCGTCCGGCGCCATGGCGAAGCTGCGGTCGAGCTTCACGCCGTCGACCGACAGTGCGGCGAGGTTCTGGATGTTCGAATAGCCGCTGCCGAAGTCGTCGATATAGGTGCGCACACCGACGGCGCGAAGCGCCTGGATCTGGCGCTGCGCCTCGTCCACGTCCACCGCGTCGCTCTCCACCAGTTCGATGATGACGGAGAAGCGTTCCGGCATGGCCAGGAACGGCTCGAAGATTTCTTGCAAGGCCGTGCAATCGAGATCGCGCGGAAAGATGTTGAAGGTGACGGCCAGCGGATGGTCGACCGGCGTCGCCTGCGAGAGTTCCGCGAAGGCGCGCCGCACCACCATCCGCGTGAACGCCAGCGTCAGCCCGTGACGCTCCACCAGCGGGATGAAGCGGTCGGGATAGACGATCGTGTCGTCGACGTCGCGCCAGCGCGCCAGCACCTCGCAGGCCGCGACCCGCCCGGTCGTCACGTCCAGGATCGGCTGATAGGCGCAGACAACCGAATCCGCGTCGAGATGGCGCCGGAACCGCGCTTCCAGCGACCAGTAGCGGACGATCAGCGCGCGGCCGCGCCCGGCGAGGCAGATCGACAGCAGTGCCGCAAGGACCAGGGCCCCCGCGACATGCGGCTTGTGGGCGAGCACGACCGCCAGCGGTGATGCCGCCATGCCGGCGCAGACATAGTCGCCCTCGATGCAGGTCACGTCGCGGATCGTGAGATCGGACATCCGGAGGCCGGCCCCGGGCGCACGGCCGCGCCGGACGACGCCGAGCTGACCGCCGCGGTGCCAGGTCTGCCCCGCCGTGCCGATGAAGGAAGTCTCCCAGCGCATCCAGTCAGGCGGCGAAACGTTTTCGGTCTCGCGCGGCACGACGATGCCGATGTCGTCGTGGAGAACGATCGTGCCGATCAGCCCGTCCAGCCCGCCGGTCTTGAGGTAGCTGTCGATCCACATCCGCGAGGTGAAATGAGCCGTCACCCGCTCCACGTCGGGCGGCCCGAGATCGACCGGCTGCGCGAGCGTCGGCGCATGCGCGGTGCATCGGATCACTCCGCCGGGGGCATAGACGAACTCGTTGAAGCCGTCGGGCAGGTAGGCCACCCGCTGGAACTGTCGGTGGAACGCCGGCGAACATGGAGCCGCGGTGACCTGTCGGCCGATCGCGGCGAAGGTCGAACGCAGGTTGCGAGAAATCTGCTCGTAAGGCCGCAGCAGTTCCCGCTCTTCCAGCCGCATCGTGTCCTTGACGTGCTCGACGCCCAGGAAGGCAGCGAGAGAGACGAGGACCAGGAAGGTCGCCACGCCCAGCACGAGTTCGATGACGCGTTGCCGTCGGGCGGAGATGAGAAGACTGACAAGTTTTGCCATGCCACGCTCTTGCCGATTGCAAGGCAGTGAGACCGGAAACGTTTTGAGGATTGATTAAGTGGGTGGCTGCGAAACCGGCCGGATCGTTCAGCCCGCGGTAACGGATCGACCGGAGGGCCTTCGATATGCGAGAGTTTCGGCGCGGCGACCGGCGCGGCCTTTCGGGGACCCTCCGCGCCGCAGGGCAGCCGCGGCGAGCGTCATCGTCCTGTCATCGCCCAGCCGCTAGTCCCCGGCGAGACTTCCGTGCCGCCGGCGCGGAAGACGTCCGAAAAACGCAGGAGAATGCCCGATGATCCGCTCTTCCGGCCTGTTCGCCGCCGCCTCCCTCGCCGCAGCGCTTCTTGCCGCTCCGGCCATGGCGCAGCCTTCCGGCAAGCTCGTCCTCTACACCAGCCAGCCCAACGCGGATGCGCAGCGGACCGTCGACACCTTCGAGAAGGCCTATCCGAACGTCCATGTCGAATGGGTGCGCGACGGCACGACCAAGGTCATGGCCAAGCTCCAGGCCGAGTTCGCCGCGGGCAATCCGCAGCCCGACGTGCTGCTCATCGCCGACAGCGTGACCATGGCCGGCCTGAAGCGCGACGGCCGGCTGATGCCTTACGAGAAGGCCGACACCACCGGCTTCGACAAGGGTCTCTACGACAAGGACAAGACCTGGTTCTCGACCAAGCTGATCACCACCGGCATCATGAACAACACCCGTTCGCAGATGGTGCCGACCTCGTGGAAGGATCTGACCAAGCCCGAGGCCAAGGGCCAGGTGACGATGCCGAGCCCGCTGACCTCCGGTGCGGCCCTCGTCCATCTCGCGACCCTCGTCCAGAACCCGGACTTCGGCTGGGACTACATCGAAGCGCTCGCGAAGAACGGCGCGACGGCGTCCGGCGGCAACGGCGCCGTCTTCAAGTCGGTCGCGGGCGGCGAGAAGGCCTACGGCGTCGTCGTCGACTATCTGCCGATCCGCGAGGCGGCCAAGGGCTCGCCGGTGAACTTCGTCTTCCCGACCGAGGGCGTCTCGGCCGTCACCGAGCCGGTGGCGATCCTGAAGACCGCCAAGAACGTCGAAGCCGCCAAGGCCTTCGTTGATTTCCTCCTGTCCAAGGACGGCCAGAAGCTCGCCTCCGACATGGGCTATCTGCCGGCCCGCGAGGGCATCGCACCGCCGGCCGGCTTCCCCTCGCGCGACAAGATCAAGCTGATGAAGTTCGATCCGGACGAAGCCCTGAAGAACGAGCACGCCAACAAGAAGCGCTTCGCCGAGATCTTCGGCGGCTGATCGCGCGCCCTTGTCCGCAACACGTTCCAGAATCCGGCTGGACGGCGAGGGCGCGACCCTCGCCGTCCTCCTCGTCTTCGTCGCCGCCGTCAGCGCCCTGCCCGTCGGCCGGCTTATCCTCGAAGCCTTTGCGCCCGGGGGACGGTTCGACCTTTCCGTCATCGCCTCGGTGCTGTCGGCCGGCTCGACCTGGACCGCGGCCTGGCATTCCCTCGTCACCGCCGGTTTCGGCACGGCGATCTCGCTCGTCCTCGGCACGCTCTTCGCCCTCCTCGTCGCCTTGACCGACATGCGCGGCAAGGCGGCGCTGGTGTTCTGCTTCCTGTTGCCGCTGATGATCCCGCCGCAGGTCACGGCGCTCTCCTGGGCGCAGCTCTTCGGGCCGGCGAGCCCGCTCCTGATCACCCTCGGCCTCGCCCCGCCGCTCGGGAGCCCGAACCCGATCTACAGCCGCGAGGGCATCATCCTCTTGCTGGGCATCCAGCAGGCGCCGCTGGTCTTCCTGACGGTTCGGGCGGGCCTGCGGTCGCTGCCGCGCGAGATGATCGAGGCGGCCCGCTCCTGCGGCGCCAGGCGCCTTTCCGTCCTCTTCACCATCGTCCTGCCGATGATGACGCCGCCGCTCGTCGCCGGGGCGGCGCTCGCCTATGTCTCCTCGGTCGGCAATTTCGGCATTCCCGCCCTCCTCGGCATCCCGGCCGGCTACACGGTCCTGCCGACGCTGATCTACGAGCGGCTGGCGAGCTTCGGGCCGTCGATCATCTCCGACGTCGCGGTGCTGTCGATCCTCGTCGGCGTGCTCGCCGTCCTCGGCTTCGCGGTCCAGTCGCTCATCACCGGCCGGCGCGACTATCGCACCGTCGGCGCACCGTCGCAGGCCCTCAGCTATCCGCTCGGCCGCGCCCGGCCGCTGGTCGAGGCGGGAGCCTGGGCGATCATCGTCCTGATCCTCGTCGTCCCGCTCCTCGCCCTCGTCGCGACATCGCTGGTCAGCGCATACGGCGTCGCGCTGTCGGAGAAGACGGTGACGCTGTCGAACTATGCCGAGGTGCTGTTCCGTCAGGACGCGACGGTGCGGGCCTTCCGCAACTCCTTCTTCCTCGCCTGCGGCGCCTCGGCCCTCCTGATGATCATCGCCGTGCCCTTCGCGGCCTTCGTCGTCTGGCGGCCGAACCGGCTGCTGCGCGGTCTCGCGGCGCTCGCCGAAGTGCCCTACGCCCTGCCCGGCATCGTCCTCGGCATCGCCGCGATCCTGATCTTCATCCGGCCGCTGCCCGTCTTCGGGATCAGCCTCTACAACACGATCTGGATCATCTTCTTCGCCTATCTCGCCCGCTTCCTGACGCTGTCGCTGCGCCCGGTCGTCGGCGCCGTGCAGCAGACCGACAGGGCGCTGGAAGAGGCCGCGCGGATGACCGGCGCCAGCTATCTCTTCCGGCTGCGCACCATCCTCTTTCCGCTGCTGGCGCCGGCGGCCGCGGCCGGCGCGATCCTCACCTTCATGACGAGCTTCAACGAGCTGACGGTCTCGGCGCTGCTCTGGTCGGCCGGCAACGAGACGCTCGGCGTCGTCGTCTTCAACCTCGACGACGGCGGCTATACGGTGCTCGCCTCGGCGGTCGCGGCGGTGACGGTGGCCGTGATCGTCGCGATCATGGGCGTCACGGCGCTGTTCGCCCGCCTGCTGCCGCGCGGCGTCCTGCCCTGGACCAACTGACGGGGCAGGGCGATCAGGCGCCTGACGCGGCTGCGGCTCAGGCCGCCTCGGCAGCGCCCTCGGTCGCGTCGTCCGCTTCCCCGCGGGGCAGCAGCCAGGCATCCGTGACGGCGACCTGTACCGCGCTTGCGACGGGCCGCATCCGGTCGGACCGCACCGGCAGGATGGTGCCGGGCGCCGCATCGGGTTCGACCTCGAGGATCGCATGCGAGCCCTTGAAGGTCGCCTTCCTCACCCTCGCGGCAAAGCCGCCGGCGTCGCCGGCGACGAGATCGTCGGCCTTCAGGCCGAGCAGGCCGTCGCGCCCATGGGCGGCTCCGGGCGCGCAGCGGACGACCAGGCGGGCACCGAACAGTTGCACCTCCGCGTGGCCGCCGTCCGTCTCCCCAAGGATCCGGCAGTCGACCACCCGGCCATTGCCGACGAAGCGCGCGACCGTCTCGTTCGCCGGCTCGCGGTAGAGCGTCTCAGGTGCCGAGACCTGCAGCACCCGGCCCTTCTCCATGACCGCGACGCGGTCGGCCATCGCCATCGCCTCGGCCTGGTCGTGGGTGACATAGACCATGGTGGCGCCGGTCTTTTCGTGGAATTCGCGGAAGGTGTCCTCCATCGCCGCGCGAAGGTTGACGTCGAGATTGGCGAGCGGCTCGTCGAGGAGGACGATCGCCGGGTCCATGGCGAGGCAGCGGGCGAGCGCGACGCGCTGGCGCTGGCCGCCCGAGAGGTCGGCGGGGCGGCGGCCCTCGAAGCCGGTCAGGTCGACCGCGGCCAGCGCGGCCGCGACCTTCTCCGCGCGGGCCGTTCCCCGAACGCCGCGCACCCGCAGCGGATAGCCGACATTCTCGCCGACGCTCATATGCGGCCAGAGGGCGTAGGACTGGAAGACGATCGCCGCGTTGCGCTCTTCCGGCGGCACATGCGTCCCGCGCCCGGCGACGCAGCGCCCGTCGAAGGCGATCTCGCCCTCCGACAGCTGCTCGAAGCCCGCGATGAGGCGCAGGAGCGTCGTCTTCCCGCAGCCGGAGGGGCCGAGCAGGGCGACGAACTCTCCGGCGGCGATGTCCAGCGAGACGTTTGAAACCGCGGCGTTCGTCCCGAACCGCCGGGTCACGGCCTTCAGCGTTATCGCAGCCACCTGAACTTCCTCGTCACGCACCGTCGGTCGATGCGCACGTCTTACGGAGCGCCGGACGGCGGGTCGAGAGCAGCGAAACCATCCGGCGCGAATTGTCGTCCGAGACCGTTGCAAATGTCGCACTTTCGCCAAAGAAGTTCTGGCATTGCAGCCCCGACGGCCGCGTGCCGTCGCAGCCTCGGACAGGTGCGGGAGCCTGTCGGCAACAGCATGAGCGGGACGGCCATCGCCCCGCATGGGACGTTCGAAGGGACCAAGATGCAGCGGAAGACTCATTTCCTCGGCGACGATGCACCGTCCGGGGGCCGCGGGCTGTCGCGCCGCAAGTTTCTCGGCGCCGCGGCGGCGCTGGGGCTCCTGCCCACGGCCCACCGGGCCTTCGCCAAGGAGCAGCTGCTGAAGTTCAAGCCCGCCAAGCCCTTCTCCTTCGAGATCCTCGCCGACCGGGCGCGGCGTATGGCGATGCAGCCCTATATGCCGGAGACGCCGCGCGACAAGGCGGTGCTCGACCGGATCGACTACGACGCCAACTGGAAGATCCGGTACAAGCCGGAGGCGACGCTCGAGGTCGCCGGCGGCAAGGCGCCGGTGCGCATGTTCTTCCTCGGCCAGTATTTCGAGCTGCCGGTCGGCATCCACGTCGTCGACGGCGACCAGTCGCGCCAGCTGATCTACGATCCCGACCTCTTCGAGATGCCGGCGGACAGCCCGGCGCAGGCGCTGCCCGACGACATCGGCTTTGCCGGCTTCCGGGTGATGACGCCGGACCAGAAGAGCGACTGGCTGGCCTTCCTCGGCGCGGCCTATTTCCGCTCCAGCGGCGAACTCGACCAGTACGGCCTGTCGGCGCGTGCCGTCGCCCTCGACGTCGCCATGCCGACACCGGAGGAGTTTCCGCGCTTCACCGAATACTATCTCGAGCGCTCGACGACGCCCGGCCGAGAACTCGTCATCACCTGCATGATGGACTCGCCGCGCATGACCGGCGCCTTCCGCATGGATGTCGGCAGAGACGGTCCGGTGGTGATGGACATCCAGACGCGCTTCTACGCCCGCGCGCCGATCGCGCGTGTCGGGCTCGCGCCACTGACCTCGATGTTCTGGTACTCCCAGACCGGCAAGCCGGAGCATACCGACTGGCGCCCCGAGGTGCACGACAGCGACGGCCTCGCCATCTGGACGGGAGCCGGCGAGCGCATCTGGCGGCCGCTCAACAATCCGCCCCAGGTGATGACGTCGAGCTTCTCCGACGAGGACCCGAAGGGCTTCGGCCTGTTGCAGCGCGACCGCGACTTCGACCACTACCAGGACGACGGCGTGTTCTACGACAAACGCCCGAGCGTCTGGGTCGAGCCGAAAGGCGGCTGGGGCCGCGGCGCGGTGCAGCTCGTCGAGATCCCGACCGACGACGAGATCCACGACAACATCGTCGCCTATTGGGTCTCGGACAAGCCGGTCGAGAAGGGCGACGAGATCGCGCTCGCCTATCGCCTCACCTGGGGCAAGGACCAGCCGCATCCGCCGCAGAACGGTGTCGTCACAGCGACCCGGATCGGCCGAGGCGGCATTCCCGGCCAGCCCCGGCCGAAGGGTGTCATGAAGTTCGCGGTCGATTTCGACGGCGGGCCGGTCGCCGAACTCCCCCGGGATGCCAAGGGCGTGGAGGCGGTCGTGACCGCCTCGCATGGAGAGCTCTCGCATGTCGACTGCTATTCGGTGAAGGTCGACACCGCCTGGCGTTTGATCTTCGACCTGAAGACCGACAACCCGGAACCGGTGGACCTGCGCGCCTATCTCAAGCGCGGCGACGCCGCGCTGACCGAGACCTGGCTCTACCAGTACATCCCGGGTCAGGACACCGCCGCATAGGCCTCGGCTCGCGGGGCGGGCGTCGCCCTCGGTCCCGGTTTATCCGCCGTCCGACAGGCGACCGACGGCTGCGGTTAAGGCTTTCGCAACGATATCTGAGGGTTTTCCGCCGTCGGCGGCCAAGTTTTCGTGATGCGGAAATGCCGCCTTAAGGAACTCGCGCACAGATCGTCCTCGCGCATGATGCGCGCTCCGCTCACATGCCGGCCGACCGGCCGATGGCATCCGCGGAGGCTTGCGAAGGGACGAAAGATGAAGCCGATCGCCATACTGGGAGCCGGCATCGCCGGCCTGACCGCTGCTGCCGACCTCAACCGGCGCGGCTTTTCCGTCATCGTCTTCGAGGCCGGCAAGGCGGTCGGCGGCATGATGTCCTCCTTCAAGGACCCCGCCGGCTTCACCTACGACTTCGGCGCGCACTTCGTGAACAATCGCCTCGCCAAGGCGCTGGGTGCCGGCCATATCTGCCGGACCGTGAAGCACTATGGCGAGGCCGTCCATCTTGGCGGCAAGAGCTACGGCTATCCCTTCGGCCTGATGCGGTCCCCGCGCTTCGCCCGCGGCGCTCTCGCCGCGAGGCTCCAGCACGGCGAGGCGGCGACCGCCGCCGACTGGTTCCGCCAGAGCTATGGCGACGCGCTCGCCGAAGAGGTCGCGATCCCGCTGGCCGAGGCCTGGTCGGGCGCGCCGGCCGACCGGCTGTCGCCGGCCGTCGGCAACAAGATGATGAACGGCGCGCTGAAGACGCTCTACCTCAAGGCGTCCGCGCGGATGACCGGCCGTGCCGTCTGCATCGGCTATTCGCACGAGCGGCGGGAGGGCGCCGGCATCTACCACGTCTACCCCGAAGGCGGCATCGCCAAGCTGCTCGAGCCGACGCTTGCCGAGGTCCGCCATCTCGTCCGGCTGGAATCGCCGGTCGAGAAGATCCTGGTCGAGGACGGAGCCGTGAAGGGCGTGCGCGTCCATGGCGAGACGATCGAGGCATCGGCGGTGATCTCCACCGCGCCGGTCCACGTCCTGCCGAAGCTGATGGAGGGGACGGACGCGCTCGACCATCTCGCGCGCTTCCGCTACCGGCCGATGATCTTCGTCAACCTGCATTTCGACGGGCGCCACCATCTGCCCGACACCATGCTCTGGGTGCCGCGCCGCGACCTGCCCTTCTTCCGGCTGACCGAGACGCCGATCTCGATGCCGTGGCTGGCGCCGCAGGGCAAGACGCTGATCACCTTCGACATCGGCTGCCAGGTCGGCGACGAACACTGGACCATGTCCGACGAGAAGCTGGCCGAGATCTGCCTCGACGGCCTCAGCGAACTCTACCCGCATCTGCGCGGCAAATATCTCGGCGCCGGCGGCATCATGAAGACGCCGATCTCCTACCCCGTCTACCATCTCGACTACGAGGAAGAGCGCCAGCGCTTCGCGCAGACCACGGGCGTCGACGGCCTCTACAGCATCGGCCGCAACGGCGAGTTCGCGCACATTCTGATGGAGGACGTCTACTTCCGCACGCTTCGCCGCAACGATGACGTTGCGGCCTATGTCGGCGAGCCGCAGGCGATGGTCCGCAGCGAGGCCGAAGGCATTGCGGGCCTCAGGGCGATGAGCGAGCGGATGGCGGACGCCGTCGGGAAGAACTCGAAGGCCGACGCCGCCTGAACCGGCCCTCCGGCTGCGACATCAGTCCGGGCGAGTGGTGGAGCGAGCGCTGCGGCTCGCTCCACAGCTTCAGAACAGCCCCTCGATCTGCCCTTCGTCGTTCAGCCGGATCGTCTCCGCCGCCGGCTTCGACGGCAGGCCGGGCATGGTCATGATCTCCCCGCAGATCGCGACGACGAAGCCGGCGCCGGCCGACAGGCGAACCTCGCGCACATGCACGGAGAATCCCTCCGGCGCACCGCGCCGCGTCGGGTCGGTCGAGAAGGAATACTGCGTCTTCGCCATGCAGACCGGCAGGCGCCCGTAGCCGGCCTCCTCCCAGGCCGCCAGCTGCTGGCGCACGGAGGTGTCCGCCGTCGCCTCGGCGCCGCGATAGATCCGCTTCACCACCGTCTCGATCTTGTCGAACAGGGAGAGGTCGTCGCCATAGATCGGCCGGAAGTCCGCGGCGCCGGAATCGGCGAGTTCGACGACCTTGTGCGCCAGGTCCTCGATCCCCGCCGAGCCCATGGCCCAGTGGCGGCAGAGGATCGCCTCGACGCCCTTGGCCTGCGCGAAGGCTTTGAGCGCGGCGATCTCGGCCTCGGTGTCCGAGGCGAAGTGGTTTATCGCGACGACCACCGGCACGCCGAAGCTTTTGACGTTCTCGATGTGGCGGCCGAGATTGGCGCATCCCGCCGTCACCGCGTCGACGTTCTCGACGCCGAGATCGGCCTTGGCGACGCCGCCGTTCATCTTCATCGCCCGCACCGTCGCGACAATCACCGCCGCGTCCGGCTTTAGGCCCGCCTTGCGGCACTTGATGTCGAAGAACTTCTCCGCCCCGAGATCGGCGCCGAAGCCGGCTTCGGTGACGACGTAGTCGGCGAGCTTCAGCGCGGTCTTGGTGGCGACGACGGAGTTGCAGCCATGCGCGATGTTGGCGAACGGGCCGCCATGCACGAAGGCCGGGTTGTTCTCCAGCGTCTGCACGAGGTTCGGCTGCATGGCGTCCTTGAGGAGCACGGCCATGGCGCCGTCCGCCTTCAGGTCGCGCGCGGTCACCGGCCTCCTGTCGCGGCGATAGCCGACGATGATGTCGCCGAGCCGCCTCTCCAGGTCCTTCAGGTCCTCGGCGAGGCAGAGGATCGCCATGACTTCCGAGGCGACGGTGATGTCGAAGCCGGTCTCGCGGGGATAGCCGTTGGCCGGCCCGCCGAGCGAGGCGACGATGTCGCGCAACGCCCGGTCGTTCATGTCGATGACGCGCCGCCAGGTGACGCGGCGCGAGTCGATGCCGAGTTCGTTGCCCCAGTGGATGTGGTTGTCGATCATCGCGGCGAGGAGGTTGTGCGCCGTGGTGATGGCGTGGAAGTCGCCGGTGAAGTGGAGGTTCATCTCCTCCATCGGCACCACCTGCGCGTAGCCGCCGCCGGCCGCGCCGCCCTTCATGCCGAAGTTCGGGCCGAGCGAGGCCTCGCGGATGCAGATCGCGGCTTGTCTGCCGATCCGGTTCAGCCCGTCGCCGAGCCCGACCGTGGTCGTCGTCTTGCCCTCGCCCGCCGGCGTCGGGTTGACGGCGGTGACGAGGATCAGCCGGCCGTCCCGGCGCCCCTGAAGCGACTTGATGAAGTCCGCCGAGATCTTCGCCTTGTCGTGGCCATAGGGGACGAGGTCGGCCTCGCCGATGCCGAGAGTCGCGGCGACGTCGCGGATCGGCCGCTTCTTGGCGGCCCTGGCGATGGCGATATCGGAAGGAACGTCTGTCATGGCCTCATGTCGCTTGGCGGATGATCGACGGACCATAGGGGAGACGGCAGGCGATTGCCACAGGCGCAGGCCGCGTCATCAAGAGTCCGCTGCGACTTGAACTCTGGCGGCGAAGAGGCCTCCAGTTCAACCGAGACGTCAGCGAGGCGAACCAAGTCTTCCCCGGCCGTCGGCCTTGCCGGCGCAAGCAGCCTGCCATTCGAAAGAGAGAAGCCCGGCGCCATCGGCACCGGGCTCTTCATTCCATGATCGTCGCAACGCGGCGTCGGGAGGAGAAACGCCAGACGACGAAGTCGAAGAGGTCAAGATCACGGATGGCCGGTTGGGAGGAAGACGGCCATCGCAAACAACCTCGCCCTCGACGGCCAAACATACCACATTCGCGGGAGGATGCTGTCACCCGTTTGCTACGACTCCATAGCAATGAGACTGGCATTGCCGCCGGCTGCCGCAGTGTTCACCGAGATCACCTGTTCGCGAGCGAAGCGCGCGACGTAGTTCGGGCCGCCCGCCTTCGGCCCCGTGCCCGAGAGGCCGGAGCCGCCGAAGGGCTGCGAGCCGACGATGGCGCCGATGATGTTGCGGTTGACGTAGACGTTGCCGACGGTCAGCCGCTCGGCGACGAACAGCGCGGTGTCGTTGATGCGGCTGTGGATGCCGAGCGTCAGGCCGTAGCCCGTGCGCTCGATCGCCTGGCAGACCTTCTCCAATTCTCCCGCCTTCCAGCGCACGACATGCAGGATCGGGCCGAAGACCTCCCGCTCCACCGCCTCCGGCCGGTCGACCATGACGATCCGCGGCGCGAACCAGTGCCCCTCGGGCGGCAGACCGGCAGGCAGCGCGCCCTCGAACACGACGCGCTGCTCGCGCGCCATCTTCGCCGCGTGGTCGGCGAGCATCCGGTGCTGCTCGGCGTCGATGACGGGGCCGATGTCGGTGGCAAGGTCGTGCGGGTCGCCGATGGTCAGCTCCGCGGCGGCACCCGCGATCATCTCGACCATCCTGTCGGCGACGTCGGCCTGCACGAACAGGAGGCGCAGCGCCGAGCAGCGCTGTCCGGCCGAGCGGAACGCCGACATCACGACGTCGTCGGCGACCTGCTCGGGCAGCGCGGTCGCGTCGACGATCAGGGCGTTGATGCCGCCGGTCTCGGCGATCAGCGGCGCGATCGGCGCGTTGCGGGCGGCGAGCGCGCGGTTGATCGCATGCGCCGTCTCGGTCGAGCCGGTGAAGGCGACGACGGCGGTCGTAGGATGCGCGACGAGCGCCGCGCCGGTCGCGCCGTCGCCGGGCGCGAGGAACAGGCTCTCCTTCGCGAACCCCGCCTCGTGCAGGAGATCCACCGCCATCGACGCGATCAGCGGCGTCTGCTCCGCCGGCTTGGCGATGACGACATTGCCCGCGGCGAGCGCCGCGGCGACCTGGCCGGTGAAGATCGCCAGCGGGAAGTTCCACGGCGAGATGCACAGCGCGACGCCGCGCGAGCGGTAGACGAGGCGGTTCTCCTCGCCGGTCGGCCCCGGCATCAGGCTCGGCGCCGCGAACAGCCGCTCCGCCTCGGCGGCGTAGAAGCGCAGGAAGTCGACGGCCTCGCGGATCTCGGCGATGCCGTCGTCGATGGTCTTGCCCGCCTCGGAGGCGAGCAGCTGCATCAGCGCGCCGGTGCGTGCCTCCATCAGCTCGGCAGCCTTGCGCAGCCGGGCGGCGCGCTCGGCGGGCTTGACGGCTTCCGTCGCCCGGACATGCTTCGCCGCCTCGGCGACCAGCGCCGACGCCGCCTCGGCAGACAGGTGATGGCTGCGGCCGACGACGTGCCCGTCCACCGGCGAGCGGACCTCCACCGGCTCGCTGCTTCCGGCGGCAAAGCCGCATCTGGCTTCCAGCGCCTTCGCCGGAGTCCGGTCCCGCTCGGCGAGGAAGCCTGCCACGGCGCGCCGGTCGCCGAACTCGATCCCCTTCGAGTTCTTCCGGTCGCCGAAAAGATCCTGCGGCAGGCCGATCTTCGGGTGGCGCGCAGGGCCGCCGGCGAGCACGTCGCGCGGACGCACCAGCAGCTTCTCCACCGGCACGGCCTCGTCGCCGACCATCGCGACGAAGGAGGAGTTGGCACCGTTCTCGAGCAGCCGCCGCACGAGATAGGCGAGAAGATCGCGGTAGCCGCCGACCGGGGCGTAGATCCGGCAGGCGACGGGGGCGGGCAACGTCCGGCGCATGGTCTCGTAGAGCGCCTCGCCCATGCCGTGCAGGCGCTGGAACTCGAAGCCGGTGAGGTCGTCGCCCGCCATCTCCACGATCGTCGCGACCGTCAGGGCATTGTGGGTGGCGAACTGGGGATAGAGCCGGGTGCGGCGGGAGAGCAGCGACTTCGCCGCGACGAGATAGGAGAGGTCCGTCGCCGGCTTGCGGGTGAAGACGGGATAGCCGTCGACGCCCTTTTCCTGGGCGTGCTTGATCTCGGTGTCCCAGTAGGCGCCCTTCACGAGCCGCACCATCATCCGGACGCCGCGCGCCTCGGCCAGCCGGTCGATGTGCTCGATGACGGCGAGCGCCCGCTTCTGATAGGCCTGGATGGCGAGGCCGAAGCCCTGCCAGCCCTTGAAGTCGAAGTCCTTCGCCACGGCGTCGATGACGTCGAGCGAGAGTTCAAGCCTCTCGGCCTCCTCGGCGTCGATCGTCAGGTTCAGGTCGTAGCTCTGCGCCAGCTTCGCCAGAGCCGCCACCTTCGGCACCAGTTCCCGCATCACCCGCTCGCGCTGCGTCGGCTGGTAGCGCGGATGCAGGGCCGAGAGCTTCACCGAGATCCCCGGCCGGTCCGGCAGCGCCTTGTTGCCGGCCTTCCGGCCGATCTTCTCGATCGCGCCGGCATAGGACTGGAAGTAGCGCTCGGCGTCGGCGGCGGTGCGGGCGCCCTCGCCCAGCATGTCGTAGGAGTGCCGGTAGCCCTTCTTCTCGAAGGCGCGCGCGCGCTCCAGCGCATCCTCGATCGTCTCGCCGAGCACGAAGTGCCGGCCGAGGAAGCGCATCGCCTGGCGGGTCGCCTGGCGCACCGCCGGTGCGCCGATCCGTCGCACGAGGCCCTTCAGGACGCCCTGCGGCGTCTCGCCCGGCTTGACGATCCGGGCCGAAATGCCGAGCGCCCAGGCGGAGGCCGCGGTCAACATGCGGTCGTCGCCGCCCTCGTAGTTCTCCCAGTCGCCGGTGCCGATCTTGTCCTCGATCAGCCGGTCCTGCGTCGCGGCGTCCGGCACCCGCAGGAGCGCCTCGGCGAGGATCATCAGCGCCAGGCCCTCGCGGCTCGACAGGCCGAACTCGCGCAGGAAGTCCTCGACGCCGCCGATCCCGCCGGAGCCCTTGCGGATCCCCTCGATCAGTTGCCGGGCCCGTGCATCGACCGCCGCCTCGTCATGGGTCCAGCCGTCCGAGGCGGCGAGCAGCGCCCGCACCGCCCCGGCATCGTCGGGAGCGAAAGGGGCCGAGAAGGGGGCGGGCATCGCGGTCATGGAAGCGGCTCCTGAAGGGCTGGGCTGGAGGATCCTTTAGCAAAGGTCGCCCCGTGCTTCTCACCAAAGACAGGCGCTGCTTCGGGGGATATGCTCCGCCGGCCGGGAATTTTCGGGGAGTATGATGGAAATCGACCAGAAGGACCGAAAGATCCTCCACGCGCTGCAGGCGAACGGGCGGCTCAGCAATCTGGAACTCGCCGAGCGTGTCGGTCTGTCGCCGACCGCGACGGCCGAACGCGTCAAGCGCCTGACGCGCGACGGTTTCATCCTCGGGACGGTCGCGCGGCTCAACCCCGCCAAGCTCGGACGCGGCATGATCGTTTTCGTCGAGGTGAAGATGGATCGCACCTCGGACGCAGTCTTTTCCGAGTTCAAGGCGGCGGTGGGCGCCCTTGCCGATGTGATGGAGTGCCATATGGTTGCCGGCGGCTTTGATTATCTCATCAAGGCTCGCGTCGAAGACATGTCCGCCTATCGCGCGTTCCTTTCCGAAAAGCTGCTTGTGCTGCCGGGCGTACGCGAGACCCACACCTATGCCGTGATGGAAGAGGTGAAGAACACGTCTGCGATCGCGTTTTAGGCAGCCAGATAAATCTGCCGCAAAATGTTGCGTCCTTCGTTGATTGACGCAATAATCAATCGAACGCACGTGTCCGTCCGGCCGTCCGGGCGGAGCGTTTCAACAAGGAGATCTCGATGAAGCTTTCCCGTAGCCTTGCAGGTCTGTCGCTGTTCGCGGCTCTCGCGATGGCCCTTCCGGCCCAGGCGCAGGACGCCGCCAGCTGCAAGACCGTTCGCCTGTCGGACGTGGGCTGGACCGACATCACCTCGACGACGGCCGTCACCAGCAAGATCCTGACCGGCCTCGGCTACAAGCCCGACGTCAAGATCCTCTCGGTGCCGGTGACCTTCGCCTCGCTCGCCAACAACAATATCGACGTCTTCCTCGGCAACTGGATGCCGGCCCAGACCGAGGCGATCGGAAAGTACGTCAAAGACGGCTCGATCGTGCGCGTCCACAAGAACCTCGAGGGCGCCAAGTACACGCTGGCGGTGCCGAAATACCTCTACGACAAGGGCCTGCACGACTTTTCCGACATCCACAAGTTCAAGAAGCAGCTGAACGGGAAGATCTACGGCATCGAGGCGGGCAACGAGGGCAACGCCAAGATCCTCGACATGATCAAGAAGGACAAGTTCGACCTCAAGGGCTTCGATCTCGTCGCGTCCTCGGAGCAGGGCATGCTCAGCCAGGTCGCCCGCGCCACCAAGTCCAAGAAGGGCATCGTCTTCCTCGCCTGGGCGCCGCACCCGATGAACACCAACTACGACATCAAGTACCTGACCGGCGGCGACGAATATTTCGGCCCCAACTTCGGCGGCGCGACGGTCTACACCGTGACCCGCAAGGGCTATGTCCAGGACTGCCCGAACGTCGGCAAGCTCCTGAACAACCTGACCTTCAATCTGGACATGGAAAACCAGATCATGGGCAAGATCCTCGACAAGAAGGAAGAGCCCAAGCAGGCCGCGACCGAGTGGCTGAAGGCCAATCCGGGCGCGCTGAACAAGTGGCTCGACGGCGTCAAGACGATGGACGGCAAGGACGGCCTGGCGGCGGTCAAGAGCTCGCTCGGCATCTCGTCCTGATCGGCTGTCTGAAAAACCGCTTGCAAGAAGGCCGGTTCTGCCGGCCTTCTTCATAATGTCGAGACCCGTTTTCGAAGAGGATCGCGTTCTCCGTGGAATGGCTTGAAAACCACCCCTTGCCGATCGGCGACTACGCCGAGGCGTTCACCAACTGGCTGACGGCCAACTTCACCTTCTTTTTCGACGGGCTGACCAATGTCTTCGGCGCCTTCGTCGACGCCATCCTCTATGTGCTGCAGGCGCCGCACCCCTTCATCGTCGTCGCCGTCTTCTGCGCCATCGCCTGGTTCGCACGCCGCTCGATCGGCATCGTGCTGTTCACCCTGTGCGGCCTGCTCCTGATCATCAATCTCGGCTACTGGGAGGAGACCACCCAGACGCTGTCGCTGGTGCTGGCGGCGACCACCGTCTGCATGGTCGTCGGCGTACCGCTCGGCGTCGCCGCGGCACGGCGCGACTGGGTCTACATCATCCTGCGCCCGATCCTCGACCTGATGCAGACGATCCCGACCTTCGTCTATCTGATCCCGGCGCTGATCCTGTTCGGCCTCGGCATGGTGCCCGGCCTCGTCGCGACGGTGATCTTCTCGCTGCCGGCCTCGATCCGCCTCACCCGGCTCGGCATCGCCTCGACGCCGCGCCAGCTGATCGAAGCCGCCGACGCCTTCGGCGCGACACCGATGCAGCGCCTGTTCAAGGTCGAGATCCCCTACGCCCTGCCGCAGATCATGGCGGGCCTCACCCAGACGATCATGCTCTCGCTGTCGATGGTGGTCATCGCGGCCCTCGTCGGCGCGCCAGGCCTCGGCGTGCCGGTGCTGCGCGCGCTGAACGCCATCAATGTCGGTGACGGCTTCAAGGCCGGCCTCGCCATCGTCCTCCTCGCGATCATCCTCGATCGCTTCTTCCGCGTCGAGGAGTCCGGCCGGTGAGCAATCCCATCGTCTCCTTCCAGAACGTCTCGATCGTCTTCGGCAAGAACGCCGAAAAGGCCCTCCCGCTCGCCGATGCCGGCAAGACCCGCGCGGAGATCCGCGAAGAGACCGGCGCCACGCTCGGCGTCACCAATGCCAGTCTCGACATTCAGCAGGGCGAGATCGCCGTGCTGATGGGCCTGTCCGGCTCCGGCAAGTCGACGCTGCTCAGAGGCGTCAACGGCCTCGCCCCGATCACCCGCGGCCGCGTCGTGGTCGACACCGGCCGCGGCGAGGTGGATCCGAGGGCCTGCGGCGCCAAGCGCCTTCGGGACCTGCGCCGCCACGAGGTGGCAATGGTGTTCCAGCAGTTCGCGCTGCTCCCCTGGCGCACAGTCGCCGACAATGTCGGCCTCGGCCTGGAACTCGCCGGCGAGCCAAAGTCCAAGCGCCGCGAGCGGGTGATGAACCAGCTCGAACTCGTCGGCCTGAAGGACTGGGCGGACAACCGCGTGGGCGAGCTCTCCGGCGGCATGCAGCAGCGCGTCGGCCTTGCCCGCGCCTTCGCCACCGACGCGCCGATCCTGTTGATGGACGAGCCCTTCTCGGCGCTCGACCCGCTCATCCGCTCGCGCCTGCAGGACGAGCTCCTGGAGTTCCAGCAGCGGCTGCAGAAGACCATCATCTTCGTCAGCCACGATCTGGACGAAGCCTTCAAGATCGGCAACCGCATCGCCATCATGGAGGGCGGCCGCATCGTCCAGGTCGGCACGGCGCAGGACATCGTGCTCCGGCCGGCGGACGACTACGTCTCCGACTTCGTCGCCCACATGAACCCGCTGAACGTCCTCACCGCTGGCGACGTGATGAAGCCCCTGCCGAAGGACAAGGCGGGCTCGACCCCGGCCCATGTCGCGCAGATGGCCGAACCGGAGACGCCGCTGAAGAAGGTGATGGCCGTCGTCTCGGAGAGCCGCGGCACCGTCGTCGTCTCGAAGAAGGGCCAGATCCTCGGCCAGATCTCGGCGCAGGACATCGTCGACGCGCTGGAACGGCACCGGGAATAGAGCGCCGGCTCTATTCCAGCATCACCACAGGCGCCTCCGCCGCCGCCTCGGCCACCTCCGGCCGGGGCGCGTCGCCCTTCTTCGGCACCATCAGCGACAGCACCAGTGTCAGCGCGGAGACGGCGAACATCGCCCAGAAGGTCAGGTTCAGCGAATGGGCGAGCGCGGCCTGCGTCGCCGGATCGGCGACGATCTGGCCCGGCTGGTCGAGGAAGCGCTGGATGCGGTCGAAGTTTACGCCGTGCCCGCTGTTCGTCAGGCTGACGTTGAACACCGCGCCGAGCGCGGTGGCGCCAAGGGTCGAGCCGAGATTGCGGGCGAAGATGTTGGAGGAGGTCGCCGCCCCGCGCTCGTTCCAGCCGACGGCGCTCTGGATGATGACGATCGCGGCGTTGGTCAAAAAGCCCATGCCGAAGCCCATGACGACCGAGCCCGCCGCCGCGACCGCCGCGGGCGTGCCCGGCCGCAGGAAGACGAAGACGACCGCGCCGAGCGGCAGGAGCGCCGCGCCGAAGAGCAGGATCGGCCTCAGGCCGAAGCGGGAGAAGTTGCGCGCGGCGACCGTCGCACCGATCGGCCAGCCGAGCACCATGGCGGTCAAGGTGAAGCCGGCGACGAGCGGCGAATAGCCGAGGACGCCCTGCACATACATCGGCAGGAAGGTCGTCAGGCCGATGACGGTCATGCCGCTGAGCAGCGTCGCCGCATTGGTGGTGGCGATCGAGCGGCGCGTCCACAGGGAGATGCTCACCATCGGGTCCTTCGCCCGCCGCTCCTGGACGAGGAACAGGGTCCCGGTCACGACGGCGACGACGAGCGACACGACGACGGTGGCGGCCGAGGAGCCGACCTCCGTCAGCGCCACCATCAGGGCCGCGACGGCGATGGCGAAGAGCGTTGCGCCGAGGACGTCGATCTTGCGCTTTTGCGGCGTGATCCCCTCGTGCAGGAAGGCGATGAAGCCGGCCGCGGCGAGGATGCCGATCGGCACGTTGATCCAGAAGATCCAGGCCCAGGAGACGTGCTGGATGATCAGGCCGCCGGCGAGCGGCCCGACCACCGAGGCGATGCCCCAGACGGAGGCGAGCCAGCCCTGCACCTTGCCCCGCTCCTCGACGGTGTACATGTCGCCGACGACGGTGATCGCGACCGGCTGGATGGCGCCGGCCCCCACCCCCTGGATCAGCCGGAAGGCGATCAGCGAGGGCATCGACCAGGCGAAGCCGCACAGGATCGAGCCGACCAGGAAGATCGCGATGCCGAGCAGGAGGATGGGCCGGCGGCCGTAGAGGTCCGCGAGCTTGCCGAAGGCGACGGTCATGGCGGTCTGCGTCAGGAGGAAGGACGCAAAGACCCAGGAATAGAGGTGGAGGTCGCCGAGCTGTCCGGCGATCTGCGGCATCGCCGTCGAGACGATGGTGGCTTCGATGGCGATCATCGTCATCGCGGCCATGATCGAGGCGACGATGAAGGGACGGCGCAGCGTCTGATTTTCAGGCATTTGGGTCGGACCGATGGTGGGCAGCGTCGCCGGTGGGCGGCTGGCGGGCGAGGCCGGGAGAGACAGGGCGTCGCGCCCGCGGTCCGGAGCCTTGGAAAGGGTATCGCTAAGGGAGTCTTGCGACGCTGCCATAGGCCCGCCGGGGCAAGCTGACAAGCCGGTAATGAAGCGGCTGCTTCACGGACGCGTGCACGCCGTCCAACGGCCGCCGCTCGGGCCGGAACCGCTCAGAGATCCACCCCCGGCCGCGGCGCCAGGGGCGGGTTCTCCGGGCTCGGTGCCAGCAGCGCCCGTTCCTTCAGGAAGGGATCGATCGCGAGTGCCGCGCGCAGCTGCTGCTGCGCCAGCTCGGCACGGCCCTGGCGCATCAGGATCAGCGCCCGGCCGGCCATGGCGGCGAAATGCCTCGGTTCGAGCGCGATCGCCCGGTCGACATCTTCCAGCGCCCCGTCATCGTCGTCCTGCAGGAAGCGGACGAAGCCGCGCTGGTTGTAGGCCTCGGCATAGTTCGGCGCCCGTGCGACGGCCTCGTCCAACAGCTCGCGGGCGCCGGCGAAGTCGTAGCTCTCGCGCCGCCGCATCGCCTCGGCCAGCAGCCGCCCCGTTTCGGTGTCCGGCGCCTGCATCCACATCTGCCAGATCGCGCTCTCGGCGGCTCTCGCGGCCGCCTCGCTGCGAGCCGAGCGCAGGGCCTCGAACAGCCTGTCGCGACGGGCATCGCGACTGCCGCTCGACGGGTCGGCGGGTGTGGGCAGGGTCGCCGAAGGGCTGGTGGCGCCGTCATCGGCCAGCACGCCGGAAGGGAGCGCAGAAAGGGCAGCCAGAACCGCGACCGAGACATACCGACCGAAGATGCGAAGCGACACGGAAGGCTCCTGATCATTCGAAGAGGATCGGCCAACCAGCCGGGCATAACCCGGCCGGTCGACGCGAAGACTACCGGCCAGAAGGGATGGGCCGAATCATAAAGCCGTCATTACGCTTCGCCATCTTGCAAACCGGCGATGTTCGTCTTCGCTCGGTCCCGCAAGCCCCATTCCCGCAGGCACCTGCCCAGGCATTAGCCAAAACGGGAAATGACCATGAAACTGACGAATTTCGCGCCGGACGCCCTTGCCATGTCGCGGCAAAATGTGTCGGATGCCGGCCTTCAGCGGATGAGAAAAATCCGCGATCCTGACAGGAGGTGTCATTCATGAAACTCGTCACCCGGCTTCTCGCCGCGAGCGCGCTCGCCTTGGCGCTCGGTTCCGCGGCTTCGGCTCAGGCCAAGACGCTGGTCTACTGCTCCGAGGCGTCGCCGGAAGGTTTCGATCCCGGCCTCTACACCGCCGGCACCACCTTCGATGCCGCCTCGCGCACGGTCTACAACCGCCTGGTCGAGTTCAAGCACGGATCGACCGAGACCGAGCCGGGTCTCGCCGAGTCCTGGAAGATCTCCAAGGACGGGACGGAGTACACCTTCAAGCTGCGGCCGAACGTGAAGTTCCAGACGACGGACTTCTTCACGCCGACCCGGACGATGAACGCCGACGACGTGATCTTCTCCTTCGAGCGCCAGCTCGACCCGAAGAACCCGTGGAACCAGTACGTCAACGGCGCCAGCTGGGAATACGCCGCGAGCATGGGCTTCCCGGACCTCATCCAGTCGATCGAGAAGGTCGACGACATGACGGTGAAGTTCAAGCTGAAGCATCCCGAAGCCCCGTTCATCGCCGATCTCGCGATGGACTTCGCCTCGATCATGTCGAAGGAATATGCCGACAAGCTCAAGGCCGACAACCAGATGCAGATGCTGAACCAGCAGCCGCTCGGCACCGGCCCCTTCCAGTTCGTCGCCTATCAGCCGGACGCGGTCATCCGCTACAAGGCGAACCCGGACTACTACAAGGGCAAGCAGCCGATCGACGACCTGATCTTCGCGATCACCACCGACGCCTCGGTGCGCGCGCAGAAGCTGAAGGCCAACGAGTGCCAGATCATGCCCTATCCGAACGCGGCGGACGTCGCGTCGCTGAAGGCCGATCCGAACCTGAAGGTCGAGGAGCAGAACGGCCTCAACATCGCCTATCTCGCCTACAACACGACGCAGGCGCCGTTCGACAAGCCGGAGGTCCGCAAGGCCCTCAACATGGCGATCAACAAGCAGGCGATCATCGACGCGGTGTTCCAGGGCGCGGCGACGCCGGCCAAGAACCCGATCCCGCCGACGATGTGGGGCTATAACGACGCCATCAAGGACGATCCGTACGATCCGGAGAAGGCCAAGAAGATGCTGGCGGACGCCGGCGTCAAGAACCTGAAGATGAAGATCTGGGCGATGCCGGTGTCGCGCCCCTACATGCTGAACGCGCGCCGCGCGGCGGAGCTGATGCAGGCGGACCTGCAGAAGATCGGCGTCGACGCGCAGATCGTCTCCTACGAGTGGGGCGAGTACCTGACGAAGTCGAAGGCCAAGGACCGCGACGGCGCCGTGATGCTCGGCTGGACCGGCGACAACGGCGATCCCGACAACTTCCTCTCGACCCTGCTCGGCTGCGACGGCGTCGGCGGCAACAACCGCGCCCAGTGGTGCGACAAGGACTTCGACGCGCTGACCAAGAAGGCCAAGGAGGTCTCCGACCAGGCCGAGCGCGCCAAGCTCTACGAAAAGGCCCAGGTGATCTTCAAGCAGCAGGCGCCCTGGCTGACCATCGACCACTCGAAGGTCTTCATGCCGATGCAGAAGTCGGTGAAGAACTTCGTGCAGGATCCGCTCGGCTATCACCGCTTCGACGGCGTGGATATCGAGCAGTAAGGGCCTAGCTCTTCCTGCGAACCGATCGAAGGGGCGGCTCCGGCCGCCCCTTCTCCATTATGAGGTCCGATATCGGCGATGACCGCGACCCACCCGTTCCAGCAGCGCATCCTGCTCGCCTTCGACTTCGACTGGACGCTCGGCGAGGATAGCTTCGAGCGGCTCGTCGCCGTGATGGGCTTCAACGTCGACACCTGGAAGTCCGACTTCTACCGGCCGCTCGGCGACAATGGCTGGGACGACATCCTGGCGAAGTTCGAGGGCCTGCGCCGCATGTGCGTCGCGGCCGGCAAGACCGTCACGATCGCCGATGTCGAAGAGGCGGGCCGTACGACGCGCGGCTTTGCGGGGGCGGAGACCATGCCGGAGCGGCTGCGCGCAGTCGCGCGCGCGGTCGATCCGGCCGTCGAGCTGGAGTTCGCCATCGTCTCCTCCGGCTACCGCGACGTCTTCGGCGCGCATCCCGTCGCGAGCGCCTTCGACCGGACTTTCGGCTCGCGGCTCGACGTCGAGGAGAGCGGCGCCGTGCGCGGCGTGCGCAGCATGATTTCGCATCCCGAAAAGGTCCGCTACATCCAGGCGCTCGCCAAGGGCATCGACACCGACGGCGCCAACGCGCCCTCGCGCACCAATGCGGACAAGAGCGAGGCGGATCTGCGCGTCGCCTTCGACCAGTTGGTCTATGTCGGCGACGGCGCCTCCGATCTGCAGGCATTCGAGTTCGTCCGCTCGGTCGGCGGCTTCGCGATCGCCGTCTCCCGCGACGGCGGGTTCGCCGCCGAGGGCGAGATGCTGCAGGCGCAGCGTCCCGACGCGCTGGCGCCGCCGGGCTACGACGACGGGGCGCCGCTGTTCGAGGTGCTTGCCCACGCGGTGCGCTCGCATGCGAGCCGCATCGCGCTTCGCCGCATGGGGCGCGACCGATGACGCCCGAGCCTGCCTCGGCGTTCCCGATCCGCGCCGCCCGGCCGCAGGACGTTCCGGGCATCGCCACAATCTGGTACGAGGGCTGGCGCGAGGCGCATCTCGGGCACGTGCCGGAGGCCTTGATGCGCCACCGCACATGGGAGACCTTCCAGCGCCGGTCCGGCGAGCGGCTGGAGGACGTGCTCGTCGCCGAAGCGGACGGCGCGGTCGCCGGTTTCGTCCGCCTGCACCATGACGAGGCCGAACAGGTCTTCGTCGCGCCGGCCTTTCGGGGAACCAGCGGCGTCACAGGGGCGCTGATGGACGCCGCGGAAGCGCTTCTCGCGCGGCGCGGCGTTGACAACGCCTTCTTGGTGGTGAACGAGGCCAATGCGCGGGCGCGCCGCTTCTACGAGAAGCGGGGCTGGCGCTTCGCGGCCAAGGTGGATTATCCGGTCGAGACGGAGGACGGGGAGATGGTCATCCCCATCCTTCGCTACGAAAAGGCGCTGCATGCGCCCAAGACGGTCAGCTGAATGCTTCGTTTCTTCCTGTCGCGCGTCCTGGTCCTGATCCCGACCTTCATCGGGGTGTCGATCGTCGCCTTCGCCTTCATCCGCCTGTTGCCGGGCGACCCGGTCGCGCTGATGTCCGGCGAGCGGGTGATGGCCGCGTCGCGCCATGCCGCCATCATGCACGAGCTCGGCTACGACCGGCCGCTCTACATGCAGTACCTCTCCTATCTCTGGGGTCTCTTCCACGGCGACTTCGGCACGTCGATCGTCACCAAGCGCGGCGTCGCGACGCAGTTCTTCACGCTGTTCCCCGCGACCCTCGAACTCTCGCTCTGCGCCATCGTCATCGCCGTCGGCCTCGGCGTGCCGGCCGGCGTCTTCGCCGCGGTCAAGCGCGGCTCCTGGTTCGACCAGGGTATCATGGGCGCGGCCCTCGTCGGCTATTCCATGCCGATCTTCTGGTGGGGCCTGCTGCTGATCATCCTGTTCTCCGGCGTGCTCGGCTGGACGCCGGTCGGCGGCCGCATCTCGCTGCTCTACTATTTCCCCCAGGTGACCGGCTTCATGCTGATCGATTCGCTCCTCTCGGGCCAGAAGGGCGCCTTCGGCTCGGCGGTGTCGCACCTGATCCTGCCCTCGATCGTGCTGGCGACGATTCCGCTCGCCGTCATCGCCCGGCAGACGCGCTCGGCGATGCTCGAGGTGCTCGGCGAGGACTATGTCCGCACCGCGAAGGCCAAGGGGCTGGCGCGCGCCCGCGTCGTCGGCGTCCACGCACTGCGCAACGCACTGATCCCGGTGGTGACGACGATCGGCCTGCAGGTCGGCGTGCTGATGGCCGGCGCGATCCTGACCGAGACGATCTTCTCCTGGCCGGGCATCGGCAAGTGGATGGTGGATTCGGTGTTCCGCCGCGACTACCCCGTCGTCCAGGGCGGACTTCTGCTGATCGCGATGATCATCATGCTCGTCAATCTCGTCGTCGATCTCCTCTACGGCGTGATCAATCCGCGCGTCCGGGCGAAATAGGAGACTCGCGATGAGCCATATCACCGCCCAGGAAGCCGAAGAGGGCGTCGGCACCGACCTTCCCGATCCGATCCAGCGCAAGAGCCCGCGGCGGCAGATGCTGGAGGAGTTCTGGTACTACTTCTCCGAAAACCGCGGCGCCGTTCTCGGCCTCGTCGTCTTCGCTCTCGTGGTGCTGACGGCGCTCGCCGCGCCGCTGCTCGCGCCGCATTCGCCGGATCTGACCAACAACAATGCGCAGCTCGTGCCGCCGGTCTGGCAGACGGGCGGCAGCTGGACCTATCTCCTCGGCACCGACGCGATCGGCCGCGACATTCTCTCGCGCCTCATCTACGGCTCGCGCTACTCGCTGTTCATCGGCGTCGTCGTGGTGGTGGTGGCGGTGAGCGTCGGCATCGCCATCGGGCTCGTCGCCGGCTATGTCGGCGGCTGGGTCGACACGGTCATCATGCGGGTGATGGACGTCATCCTCGCCTTCCCCTCGCTGCTCCTCGCCCTCGTCCTCGTCGCGGTGCTCGGCCCCGGCCTCACCAATGCGATGATCGCCATCGCGCTCGTCCTTCAGCCGCATTTCGTCCGGCTGACGCGCGCCTCGGTGATGAGCGAGAAGCGGCGCGAATACGTCACCGCCGCCAAGGTCGTCGGGGCGAGCCCGCTCAGGCTGATGGTGGTGACGATCCTGCCGAACTGCCTCGGCCCGCTGATCGTCCAGGCGACGCTGTCCTTCTCCAACGCCATCCTCGACGCCGCAGCGCTCGGCTTCCTCGGCATGGGCGCGCAGCCGCCGACGCCGGAATGGGGCACGATGCTCGCCGAGGCCCGCGAGTTCATCCAGAGCGCCTGGTGGGTGGTCACCTTCCCCGGCCTCGCCATCCTGATCACCGTCCTGGCGATCAACCTCATCGGCGACGGCCTCAGAGACGCGCTCGACCCGAAGATGAAGCGGAGCTGAGATGGCTGCCTTCGTCGGCCTCCTCGGAGTCCTGCTCGGCGCGTTTCTCGGCAAGGGCCTGGAGCGTCTGCTCGATCTGCACCGCAGGCGGGACCGGCAGATCGACATGGTCTTCGCACTCCACGCCGAGATCTCGGCGGGGCAAAGTGCGGCAGATGACCAGAATAGCGAAGCCGAGGCAGCCTACCTTCTGGAAAACGAACTGCCGGCCGGCCCATCCGACCGGACGGACTTTGTCTTCGATGCACTGAAGGCAGATCTTTCTATCCTGCCGCAGCCGGTGATTCACCAAATCGTATTGTATTACCGCTTGGCCGAACAATCTAACATGCTGACCGACTTCCTGGGGTCACAGGCGTACAGCGGCCAGAGCCCGGAAGAACGCAGGCGGTACCGTCGCAATCTCCTAATCGCGTTAGCTGATCAGAAAGTAGCGGCTGGCGAAGCGCTCAACGCGTTGGAAACCTTCATCGCCGAATCAGGCGCAACGGTGCCTCAGCGGAGCCGCGTGGCTTCAAACCAGAGGACGAATGGGGCCGACCATGACAAATCTCCAGATCCTGCTTAAAGCGCAATATATGCCTTTTTGCCTCCCGGTGTAAGAGCATGCCCCTTCTCTCCCTCCGCAACCTGTCCGTCACCTTCGACACGGCCTCCGGCCCGTTCAAGGCGGTCGACGGCGTCGACATCACGGTCGAGCCCGGCGAGGTGCTCGGCATCGTCGGCGAGTCCGGCTCCGGCAAGTCCGTCGCCATGCTCGGCCTGATGGGCCTCCTGCCGCCGTCGGCCACCGTGACGGCCGACGAGATGCGCTTCGAGGGCCGCGACATGCGCGCGATGTCCGCCTCCGAACGGCGCAAGATCGTCGGCAAGGACATGGCGATGATCTTCCAGGAGCCGATCGCCAGCCTGAACCCCTGCTTCAACGTCGGTTTCCAGATCGGCGAAACGCTGAAGGTGCATCTCGGCCTCGGCCGCAAGGAGCGCTACGAGCGCACGCTGGAGCTCCTGCAGAAGGTCGGCATCTCCGAGCCCGAGCGGCGCATGAAGGCGTTTCCGCACCAGCTCTCCGGCGGCATGAGCCAGCGCGTGATGATCGCCATGGCGATCGCCTGCGAGCCGAAGCTCCTGATCGCCGACGAGCCGACGACGGCGCTCGACGTCACCATCCAGGCGCAGATCCTCGACCTTCTGCTCGACCTGCAGCGCGAGCGCGGCATGGCGATGATCCTGATCACCCACGACATGGGCGTCATCGCCGAGACGGCGGAGCGGGTGATCGTGCAGTATGCCGGCCAGCAGGTCGAGCGCCAGCCGGTCGCGACGCTGTTCGACGCGCCGCATCACCCCTACACCTCGGCGCTGCTCGCCGCGATCCCCGAGCGCTCCACCGGCTCGCGCCTGCCGACCATTCCGGGCGTGGTGCCCGGCCAGGGGGACCGGCCGGACGGCTGCCTGTTCAACCCGCGCTGCCCGAAGGCGGACGACCGCTGCCGCACCATCGTGCCGCCGCGCCAGCCGCCGGCGCTGGGCGAGGCGCTGTGCCACTACCCCCTGAACGTGCCCGCAGAAGTGAGTGCCGCCGAATGAGCGCCATCGTCACCGCCGAAGATGTGAGCCAGGTCTACGACGTCCGCCGCGGCCTGTTCCAGAAGCCGCTCGGCCTGAAGGCCGTCAAGGACGCGACCTTCGCCGTCGAGGAGGGCGAGACGCTGGCGATCGTCGGCGAGAGCGGCTGCGGCAAGTCCACCCTCGCCCGCATGCTGACTCTGATCGAGACGCCGACCGAAGGGCAGCTGACGATCGACGGCGTCACCATCACCGGCAAGGGCACGGGCGACCAGAAGAAGCTCCGCTCCACCGTGCAGATCGTCTTCCAGAATCCCTATGGCGCGCTGAATCCGCGCCAGAAGGTCGGCGCGATCATCGAGGAGCCGCTGAAGATCAACACGCAGCTGTCGGCGGCCGAGCGGCGCAAGCGGGCCGAGACGGCGCTGGCGGAAGTCGGCCTGCGCCCCGAGCACTATGCCCGCTACCCCCACATGTTCTCCGGCGGCCAGCGCCAGCGCATCGCGATCGCGCGGGCGATCATCCTGGAGCCGAAGATCCTCGTCCTCGACGAGCCGGTCTCGGCGCTCGACGTCTCGATCCAGGCGCAGATCCTGAACCTCCTCGCCGACCTGCAGGAGCGGCTGGGCCTCACCTATATCTTCATCAGCCACGATCTCTCGGTGGTGAAGCATGTCGCAGACCGGGTGATGGTGATGTATCTCGGGCGCCCGGTCGAGATCGCGCCGGTCGACGCGCTCTACGCCAACCCGCTGCACCCCTATACGCGCGCGCTGCTCTCGGCGACGCCGGCGACGGACCCGAAGTCGAAGGGCCAGCGCATCAAGCTGACCGGCGAGCTCCCCTCGCCCTTCAACCCGCCGCCCGGCTGCCCCTTCAACCCGCGCTGCCCCTTCGCCAACGACCGCTGCCGCAGCGAACTGCCGCTGCTCAAGCAGCACGGGCCGACCGACGTGGCGTGCTTCGCGGTGGACGAGGGACGGCTGCCGGCGGCGAACTGACCGATCAGTTCATGGCGCGGCTGCGCCGCCTGCTCGCGGCACCCGCCCGAGATGCCGGTCGCCGGGTGCGGGGAGATCCCGCGCCCGGCCGGATCCGTGTCAGCCTTTGTAGGTGACGCCCGGCAGCGTCTTGACGCCCGGATTGGCGCGCCGCAGCGCCATGATGTAGTTCGGCGGGAACAGCAGATGGTTCGCCGTGTGCAGCCCCATGAACGACGCGATGTCGTTGGTGAAGGACGAGCAGTTGTAGATCTCGGCCTGCCAGAGCGGGCTGGTGCGCTGCAGCTTGCGGATATAGGCGACCACGCGCTTGTACTCCTCGGGGGAGAGCGGGATCGTCATCTCGGCTTCAAGATAGCCGAGTTCGGTGTCGCCGTCGGAAGGGCCGGTCTCCGAGGGGACCGCGATCAGGTGGCCGAGCGCATAGGGCACGTTGCTCGTCGAGGCCGGATGCAGGCCCGCGACCTCGGTCATCGAGGGGATCAGCACGCCCTTGGTGTTGTAGGGCACGTTGCCGCGCGAATCGAGCTCGCCGAACACCACGAAGGAATGCCCGTAGCTCAGCGCGTTCCGGCCGCGGAAGGAAATGAAATAGGGCTTGGCGAGGATGCCGACCGCGCTCTTGCCGGAATAGGGCACGAAGCCGACGGTCTTGCCGGTCGCGGCCAGTTCGCTCGCGGGCGAGCCGTAGGTCTGGCTCGAAGCGGTGGAGGTGGAGGTGCAGCCTCCGAGAGTCGCCACCGCCAGGACGGCAGCGCAAAGGGTGGAAACGATTTTCATCGAGATTAGCGTCTTCTGTAATGGGAGCAGGCCTGCGGCACAGGATAGAGCAGGCTATCCGATGCGAGCCTCACCATACGCCGCCATTTGGTTCTGATTGTGCCGACGGCCACGCTTACGCCGTTTTGGCACGCGGTCTGCGGCCTTTGCGCAACAATCACCGGTTCGTGAAACGCTCCCGACGCTCGACCGCTACCAGAAATCGGGAACGCTCGCCGACAGACGTCCGCCGAGCCGGATCGCGGCGACCTTCTCCGCAAGACCGGTGCGGTCGGAGATCTCGACGGCAAGGCCCGCAATGGTCGCCGGCCCTTGCGCCGCCTCGAACCGCCCGCGCGGCACCTTGGTGAGAAAGCGGTTCAGCGGCTCCTCCTTCTCCATGCCGAGGGAGGAGTCGTAGTCGCCGCACATGCCGGCGTCGGACTGGTAGGCCGTGCCGCCGACGAGGATCTGGTGGTCCGCGGTCGGCACATGGGTGTGCGTGCCGACGACGACGGAGACGCGCCCGTCGAGGAAATGCGCGAAGGACTGCTTCTCGCTGGTCGCCTCGGCGTGGAAGTCGAAGATCACGGCATCCGCCTGTTCGCCGAGCGGGCAGGCGGCGACGAGGCGGTCGGCGCAGGCGAAGGGATCGTCGAGGTCCGGGCTCATGAACACCCGGCCCATGACGTTGGCGACGAGCACGCGGGCGCCGTTCTTGGCCTCGAACAGACCGGAGCCGTTGCCGGGCGCGCCGGGGGGGTAATTGGCCGGCCGGAGAAACCGGTCGTGACGGGTGGAGAATTCCAGCGCCTCGCGCTGGTCCCAGACGTGGTTGCCGGTGGTCACCACGTCGGCGCCGGCGGCAAGCGTCTCCTCGAAGATCGCCTCGGTGATGCCGAAGCCGCCGGCCGAGTTCTCGCCGTTGACCACGACGAAGTCGAGCTTCCAGTCGGCGACGAGGCGGGGCAGGCGCTGGAACACGGCGTTGCGGCCGGAGCGGCCGACCATGTCGCCGAGGAAGAGGAAGCGCATCAGGGCGCGACCGGCTTGGCCGCGCGCTTGGCCGCGTCGAGCTTTTCCAGCGCGGTCTTCACCGCGGGACGCGAGCCGACGCGCTCGATCCAGGCCTTCAGAGCCCCGAGATCGCCGGCGCCCTCGTCCTTCAGCCCGGAGACGCCGGAGCGTGCCCAGCCGAAATTGATGATGTCGGCGATGGAATAGTCCCCGGCGAGGTAGTCGCGCTCTTTCAGGCGGTCGTTCAGGACCCCGAGAACGCGCAGCGATTCCTTGCGGTAGCGCTCGATCGCATAGGGGATCTTCTCGTCGGCGAAGGCGTTGAAATGGTGCCATTGACCGAGCATCGGCCCGGTATTGCCGACCTGGAAGAACACCCAGCCGAACGTCTCGGCGCGTTCCGGCCCCGAGGCCGGCAGGAAGCGGCCGGCCTTTTCCGCGAGATAGATCAGGATCGCACCGGACTCGAACACCCGCTGGCCGTTGTCGCGGTCGACGATCGCCGGGATCTTGCCGTTCGGATTGATCGCGAGGAAGTCCGGCGCCTTCTGCGCGCCGGTCGAGATGTCGACCATGTGGAGATCGTAGTCGAGACCGCATTCCTCGAGCATGAGGATGGGCTTCTCCCCGTTCGGCGTCTGCCAGGTGTAGAGGTCGATCATGTCGCGTCCTTGAAAAGCCGTGGTTCGCCGTAAGCCATTCCCGTTCGCCAAGCTAGGACGCCAGCCCGGCGAAGGAAGGATGGGCTAGATGCTGCGGCAGATGGCCTGGAACGCAAGGAGCGGAACGACGATGCAGACCAATGCGCGCCGGCAGAGCATGCCGGACTGGGACGGACCCATGAACGGAACGCGGCGGCCGGACATGAGACGGCTCGGCCTCGGCCGACGGCTGCGCGGGGGCCTCGCTGCGGCTGTCCTCGCGGCGACCCTTGCCGGCTGCGCGGGGGCGCCCGGTTCGGTGAGCCTCTCCGGCACGCACGAGATCAGCGTCGATCGCGGCGGCGCGCTCGCCGAGGTGAACCGCTTCCGCGCCAGGAGCGGCTTGCCGCCGGTGCGGTACGCGGCCGTGCTCGACAAGGCGGCCGAGCGCCAGGCGCGGGCAATGGCGGCAAAGGGCGAACTCAGCCATACGCTCGACGGCGACCTGCGCGGGCGCCTCGACCTCGCCGGCTACGACGCGGCCGCGGCGGCGGAGAACATCGGCTGGAACTACGCCTCGACCGCGGCGGTGATGACCGGCTGGGAGAACTCCGCCGGCCACCGCGCCAATCTCCTCAATCCGCGCGTCACCGAAATGGGCTTCGCCGCGGCGACCGGCCCGAACGGCCAGCCCTATTGGGCGCTGGTCCTCGGCACGCCCGACACGCACCGGCGCACCCCGACCCTGCCGGTCAGTTCCGGTGGCATCCGGCTTCAGTGACGATCAGCGGCAGGGGCACGTCGTGCGGCTCCGTCGGAACGCAATCCACCTCCTGGCAGGCGAAGGCGACACCGACCAGCACCGGCGCCCGCCCCTTCGTCCGCAGGGCTGCAATCGCGCTGTCATAGTAGCCGCGGCCATAGCCGATCCGCCCGCCCCGCCTGTCGAAGGCGGCGAGCGGCACCAGCATCAGGTCCGGATCGAGGACGGCCGCGTCAGGGCCCGGCGCGTAGGTGCCGAAGCCCTGCGGCTGCAGCTCGGCACCGCGCAGGAGATGGCGGAATACGAGCCGGCCTTCGACGATGGCGGGAACGCAGAGCCGCGCACCCCGGTCGGCGAAGGCCATCATCGCCGGGCGGACATCGATCTCGGAGCGGATCGGCAGGAAGCCCGAGACGACATCGGGGACATCGGGGAACTCGCCTGCGAGCGCGTCGCAGACGGCGAGCGAGGCCTCGATGCGGACATCGATCGGCATGGCGTCGCGCCGCGCCAGCGCCTCGCGCCTGATCCGCGCCTTCGCGTCCTTCAGATCGTCCATCGGCTCGCCTCCTGACAATCTGTTGGACCATCGCGCGCCGGACCACAAGCGCCGGCCGGGCCCCGGGAAGAACCATTGCGACCGCCGGCACACCGGCGCAGAGGCTGCAGCAGATCGAAGATGAGGAGGGTTGGCGAGCCACCCGGCCGATGGGGAAGTCGATCCCGGGAACCTACAAAGTAGGTGGGCGCCGTGTGTCCCGGCCCACGAGCCGAGTCAGGAACAGCTCCCAAAGGAATGACTAAGGCCCCGAGGAAATGTTACCCCTGTCGCACCGCGCAGCCCGCCGAACCCAGATATAGGCGAGGATCGGGCCGACCGGAAGGGGTCTGCGTCGCACGCGCCGCGGACAGGCTCTCCGCCCCTGCCCCGCGCAAGCTTCGCCTCGCGCCGTTCGCCCGCCTCAGGCCGTCCAGCGGTCGACGCGCGAGATGCGCTTGGGCTTGGTGACGGCCTCGATCGCCGCGAGCTTGCGGCGCAGATTCTGGGCCGGCATGTCGAGCACCGCGGCCGCCCCGAGCGGCCCCTCGATGACGCTTCCGGTCAGCGCCATCGCCCGCATGATCTGCTCGATCTCTGCGGCGTGGAGATGGGAGGCGACTTCGACCAGTTGCTGGTCCCGCAGGACGCGCGGCTTGAGGTTCGCTGCGTTCCGCTCGAAGGGGAGCAGCTCCGGCACATGGCTCCCGTCCGAGGAGCGGGCGATCTGCTGCTTCAGCTTGGCGATCTCCTTCAGCGCCTGCCGAAGCTTCACGCCCTGCAGATCCTGGACCTTGGAGGCATCGCGGCAGATCACCATCGTGCCCATGACCTCGGCGCCGATACGGATCGGCGAGGACACGATCTCGACCGGGAACGGGGTCCCATCGCCGCGCAGGAAGTGCTGGTTGCGGATGATGCGTTCGGTCCCGTCCTTCATGGTCTTCCGGATCGGACAGGCCGCGGCGTCGCCCTCCGGCCGATGGCGGATCCGGTCGAAGGAGTGCCCGACCAGGCTGCCCGCCGGCCGCGCCAGCATCCGCTCGGCGGCCGGATTGACGAAGACGATCTCGCCGGCCCGGTTCACGGCGATGATCGGGTCGTTGATCGCCTGCAGGACGCGCAGATGCTCACGCGTGAGGCTGCGGAACAGCTTGCCGGAACTGCCGCTGTCGCCCCAGCGGCGCTCCCCGGTCGCGAGCGGTCGCTTCGCCTCCTCGAAGCGGCGCAGGCGAAGCTCGGTCATGACCAGATCGGCGATGTCCGTCAGCATGCGCTCGCGCTCGGCGTCGATGCGCTTGGCCTCGAAGTCCGCCGCGGCGACCGAGCCGATGGCGAAGCCGTCCGCGAGGATCGGCACCCCGACATAGGACCTCAGGCCGAAACGCTCCATCACGAAGGCGGCGGCCTTGCCCGGATCTTCGGCCAGATCGGCGACCTGGTAGCCGGCGGCCGTGTCAACCACCCGGCGGCAGAGGGTCCGGTCGCGGGGCATGTCGAGCGGAATCTCCGCGCCGTCCTGCGCCTTGACCCACTGACGTTCGGTGTCGTGGAAGCAGATCCAGGAGATGGGATTCTCGACCACGTGCGACGCCAGGCGCGCGAGCCGGTTGAACTGAGGCTCGGGATCCGTGCCCATGATCTTGAATGCCTCGAGCTTCGCCAGTCGATCCTTCTCGGCCAGGTCCATGAGTCGGCCTCCTTTCACGGTCCGACCCTAGGTTGTCATTCAAAGGTTTAAAAAACATAGCTTTACGTACTATCGGGCCGATGGTACTGTTTATAAAGGGCTTACTCGGCCCGCCGGCTTCCTCCCATTGCGGAATCTGCAGCCTGCAAGGCGTTTTGGCCTGCAGGAACCAGCGGCTTCACGCATTCCCCATGATCAGCCCCCAGTTCGAGACTGAAAATGCCTCTCAGCCCGCGCGAAGATCCCCTCGTTCATCGCGCTGTCGTCATCGACGACGAGTTCCTCATCTGCGCGCAGATCGAGGACGTGCTAAGGGAGCGCGGCATCGAGACGCGCACAGCCGCCGACGACGTCGCCCTGCCGGCGCTGGTCGACGACTTCGCCCCACAGGTGATCTTCCTCGACATTCGGCTCGGCCGGTCGGACGCCTTCGAGATCATGCGCAAGAGCATGCTGTCCCGCTACGAGGGCATCGTCTGCCTGCTCAGCGGCAGCCCGCTCGATTTCCTCCTCGACGCCTCGGCGATCGGCAGCGAGCTCGGGCTCTGGATGGGGCCGGCGCTGAAGAAGCCGGTGGAAGAGGCGGATATTCTCGACGCGCTGCACGCCGTCGATCTGATGCTCGCCAGCCGCTCGCTTGCACGCGAGCGCCGGCAGGCCGGCGGCGATGTCGCGGCCCGGTCGCGGCTGACCGTCCGCGACGGGCTGCAGCAGGGCCGGCTGGAAGTCTGGTACCAGCCGACCTTCACCCTGGCGACCCAGGCGCTCACCGGCGCCGAGGCGCTGGTGCGCGGACGCACCGAAGAGGGCGCCATCGTCGGGCCGGGCGAACTCTTCACCGGCGCGACGCAGCAGGACCTGTTGGACCTGACCGCCTTCGTGCTGCCGAAGGCGATCGCCGACAGCCGGACGCTGGCCGACGGCGGGACGCCGCTGAAACTCTCGGTCAACGTCCCCACCTCCTTCCTCGCGGAGGCCGATCCCGCCGCCTTCGTGCGCGACGTCTCCGGGGAGCGCTGGTGGCCGGGCATGATCCTGGAGGTCACCGAAGACGAGGCGCTGGCCAACCTCAAGGCGGTCGCCCAGGTCGCGCTGCAGCTGAAGCTCTACGCGGTCGAACTCTCCATCGACGATTTCGGCGCCGGCTACTCCTCGCTCGCCCGGCTGCGGGACTTGCCGTTCGCCGAGCTGAAGCTCGACCGCAGCTTCGTCCACGGCTGCGCCTCCGACAGCACCAAGCTCGCGATCTGCAAGAGCGTCCTCACCCTCGGCGCCGAACTCGGCTGCACGACCGTCGCCGAGGGCATCGAGGACGAGGAGGATCTGCGGCTGGTCACCGAGATCGGCTGCGACAAGGTACAGGGCTTCCGCTTCGCCCGTCCGATGCCGTTTTCGGATCTACTGGCGATGCTCTCGCCTGCCGGGGACGCGGCGGCCGAAAGCCGCTGATCGCGGGGCGCGAATCCGCCTCACGCGGGAGAGGCGCGCCGCTCCGCCGGCCAGTTCGGAGGCGGCCGCATGCGCCGGCCGTCGGGCGTGATCGGCGGTCCGCCGGCCAGCCGGCCGCGCCAGCGGAACCGATCAGAGAAAATGCTTCGACAGCTTCAGTCCCTGCGCCTGATAGTTCGACTTCAGGTCGCTGCCATAGAGCCGCTCCGGCACGGCGGTCATGCGCTCGTAGACGAGCCGGCCGACGATCTGGCCGTCCTCGAGGATGAAGGGCACGTCGTGGCTCCTGACCTCGAGCACCGCGCGGCTCCCCGCCCCGCCGGCCGGCGAATGGCCGAAGCCCGGATCGAAGAAGCCGGCGTAATGCACCCGGAACTCGCCGACCAGCGGATCGAAGGGCGTCATCTCGGCCGCGAAGGCAGGCGGCACGTGCACCGCCTCCTTGGAGACGAGGATGTAGAACTCGTCCGGGTCGAGCACGATCTCGCCGCTGCCGCGCCGATGCATCGGCTCCCAGAACTCGGCGAGCGGATAGGCGGCGCGGTCGTCGAGGTCGATGACGCCGGTGTGGCGCTTGCCGCGATAGCCGACGAGGCCGGAGCTGTCGCCGGCGAGGTCGATCGACAGCGCGATTCCGCCGCCGGAGATGTTCGCCTCGGGCGCCGTCGTCAGGCCTTCGCGGGCATGGAGCTCGGCGAGTTCGGCCTCCGAGAGCGTCGGCTCGCCGGTGCGGAAGCGGATCTGCGACAGGCGCGAGCCCTGCCGCGCCAGGACCGGGAAGGTGCGCGGCGAGATTTCGAGGTAGAGCGGGCCACGGTAGCCGGCCGGCACCTTGTCGAATTCCTGCGCGCCGTCGGTGAGAACTCGGGTGAAGATGTCGAGCCGGCCGGTCGAGGACTTCGGATTGGCCGTCGCCCTGACGGCCTCGGGCAGCGCCAGGCGCTCCTGCAGCGGCACGATATAGACGCAGCCGGTCTCCAGCACGGCGCCGCCGTCGAGCCGGAACTCGTGCAGCGAGAACCGCGCCAGCTTGTCCGCCACCGACTGGCCGGGCCCGGGCAGGAAGCTCGCGCGCACCCGGTACGCGACCGGGCCGAGCCTGAGATCGAGGCTCGCCGGCTGGATCTGGTCGGCGTCGCGCGGCGCCTCGGCGAGGATCGCGCTCTCGTCGAACAGGCCGGCGATCTCGCGGTCCGGCAATATCCCTGCGCGCGTCAGCTGCATCGTTCGTCTCTCCCGGCTCTCGGGGCTGTCCCGCATGTTTGTTGACGCCTAGCCGGATCGGGTCTATTTGCAAAGCTCGCAGTGGTGATTTGGCCGGCCGGCTTGCAGCCACTTTAAACAAGTCGCTAAAGGGCCGTTTGACGAATGACCATTCGACGAACCGGCCCGGCGACGCGGCCGGTTTTTTGTTGTTCGGAGATGACGACATGGCGAAGCAGGGCGACGAGCGGCGCAAGGTGCGGCCGGCGACGGCGATGGTTCACGGCGGCACGGCCCGGTCCGGCTTCGGCGAGACGTCGGAAGCGATGTTCCTGACGCAGGGCTTCGTCTACGAGACGTCCGAGGCCGCCGAGGCCCGCTTCAAGGGCGAGGAGCCCGGCTTCGTCTATTCGCGCTATTCCAACCCCACGACGCGCATGTTCGAGGAGCGGATGATGGCGCTGGAAGGCGCCGAGGACGCCCGCGGAACGGCGTCGGGCATGGCGGCGGTCGCCGCCGCGCTGCAGTGCCAGGTGAAGGCCGGCGACCACATCGTCGCCTCCCGCGCCATGTTCGGCTCGTGCCGCTACGTGATCGAGACGGTGCTCGGACGCGCCGGCGTCGCCTCGACGATCATCGATGGACGCAACCTCGACGAATGGCGCGCGGCGATCCGTCCGGAAACCAAGGTGTGCTTCTTCGAGACGCCCGCCAATCCGACGCTGGAGATCGTCGACATCGCAGCCGTCGCGGAGATCGCTCATGCGGCGGGCGCCCGGGTTGTGGTCGACAATGTCTTCGCCACGCCGATGTTCCAGAAGCCCCTGCAGCTCGGCGCCGACGTCGTCGTCTACTCCGCGACCAAGCATATCGACGGCCAGGGACGCTGCCTCGGGGGCATCGTCCTCTCCTCGAAGGACTGGATCGACGAGTTCTTCCACGACTACCACCGCCACACCGGCCCGTCGCTCTCGCCGTTCAACGCGTGGACGCTGCTGAAAGGGCTGGAGACGCTTCCCCTGCGCGTCGCGCAGCAGACGCGGACCGCGGCGCGGATCGCCGACCTCCTCGCGGAAAGCGGCAAGGTCGCCAAGGTGCTCTATCCCGGCCGCGCCGACCATCCGGACGCCGCGATCGCGAAGAAGCAGATGACCGGCGGCTCGACGCTCATCGCGCTCGAGCTGAAGGGCGGCAAGGAGGCCGCCTTCCGCTTCTCCAACGCGCTGCAGATCATCCTGATCTCCAACAATCTCGGCGACGCCAAGAGCCTCATCACCCATCCCGCGACGACGACGCACAAGAACCTTTCGCCGGAGGCCCGAGCCGAACTCGGCATCGGCGACGGCCTGCTTCGCCTGTCGCTCGGGCTGGAGGACGCCGACGATCTGGGCGAGGACATCGAGGCGGCGCTGGCGGCGGTGTGAGGCGGCCGTTTCAGTCGCTGCCGTGCGAGCAGATAAAGCCTCGGCGGGCCAGCCTGCGGCCTTCTCCCGCAGGCGGGAGAAGGGATCGCCGACTACCCGAACGTCTTCGCCGCGAGCCAGACGCGCGAGACGAAGGTCCAGGCGGTCATTGCGGCGAAGACTGCGGCGATGACGGGGAACCACTGCGGGAACAGGCAGAACAGGACGAAGGCGGCGATCGTCTCGCTGGCTTCCGCCAGCCCCGTCGTGAACAGCAGCGACTTGCCGGGCCGCCCCGCTTCGGCCAGGCCCCGCTTCTCCGCCATCACCGCGAAGGCGAGGACGGAGGCGCCGTTGGCGTAGAAGGTGGCGACGAGGATCGCGGCGGCGAGCGCGTTGGCGCCGGGATCGAGGATCGCGAAGGCGACGGGGATCGCGCCATAGAAGACGAAGTCGAAGGTGATGTCGAGGAAGCCGCCGAAGTCGCTCGGCACCGTCTGCCGCGCGATGGCGCCGTCGAGTCCGTCGGCGAGGCGGGAGAAGAGGATCAGGAACAGGGCGAGCGTCAGCTGATCGAGCGCGATCGCCACTGCGGCGGCAAGGCCGATGACGAACCCGGTCACCGTCACCATGTCGGCGCCGACGCCGAGGCGGACGAGACCGGCCGCAAGACGCTCGACCGGCGGATCGATCCGCTTCCTCAGAACGCTGTCGAGCACGCGATTTCCTGTCTTGCCACGATCAAGCCCGGTCCAATTGACCTTTCGCGCCCGAATGGCGTTCTATTACACCCATCAAACCGGCAGGCGCTCGAACAGCCATGTATCAGGCAATCACGAAGGGGGTCACGGTCACCGTCCGGCCGACCTTTCTCCAGGACCAGTCGCAGCCCGAGCGCGGCCGCTGGGTCTGGGCTTACACGGTGGAGATCGAGAACGGCAGCGGCGACACGGTTCAACTGAGATCACGATACTGGCACATCACCGACGCCAACGGCCATGTCGAAGAGGTGCGCGGGCCGGGCGTCGTGGGCGAGCAGCCGGTGCTGAAGCCGGGCGACAGCTTCACCTACACCTCCGGCTGCCCGCTCGGCACGCCCTCCGGCTTCATGCGCGGCCACTACCGGATGCAGGCGACGGGCGGCGGGTTCTTCGAGGTGGAGATCCCGGCCTTCTCGCTGGACGTCCCGGCCGAGACGCGGGTGCTGAACTGAGCGAGCGGGCGCTTCACGGTTTCGGCGATCGCTCCTGATCGGCGATCATCCGCGCGACCGTGGCGGCCAGAACCGGCAGATGGTGGCGCACCACGTCCAGCAGAACCGGCGTCTCGACATGCTGGTATTCGTGTCGGAGAACGTTTCCCATGCCGCGGATCGCCCGCCAGTCGATCTCGAGATACCGATCCGTGAGATCTCTCGGCAAGGCCGCGGCAGCTTCCGAGATGATTCCGATGGCGCGTTCCGTTGCCCTGCGCTTGATGTAGTCGCCCTCCAACTCCTCAAGGCTGGACCCGGCGATGAAGCGCGCAACGCCTTCGCATTCGTCGCGAATGTGAAACAGGCGCACGAGAGGCGTCTTCGAGGCCGCCATCAGAAGACTCGGACCGCTTCCCGCTCGGCGGCCGAGCGGATGTACTTCGAAAGCCCCGCCCGCGTTCCATAACCGATGTCGCGGCCGGGCAACGCGTCGCCGATCGCGTTGTAAGCGCCCATGAAGCGGTCGAACCGGGCGAACTCCGCATCTGCCGGATCGACGAACACGTCGATGTCGGAATCCCACCGCGCCTCGTCACGGGCGTAGGAGCCGAAGAGATACAGGGCGCCGACGCCGAGCGCCCGCAACTCCGGCTCACACGCCTTCAGGCGACGAATGACTTCGGCCCGGTCCATCTGCAGCCCCCGCGACGTTTCCGCACTCGGCTCGGATGAAAATGCGCCTGATGAGGGGACGGATCAAGGCGCGCGCCGCGCGCCGCAGCAGCGCGGGGAGGTGGCGGACCGTTCACGGCGGCCATCCGCGGCCGCCGCCGTCTCAGTGCTGCGAATGCGTGTCGTCGCCGTCGGCCGCGAATTCCGCCGGGTCGAACTCGTAGCCCTCGCCGCAGAACTCGCAGGTGACCTGGATGCGCCCGTCCTCGATGCTCTCGTCGATCTCCTCGGCGGAGAAGTTCGACAGGACGTCCTTGATCCGCTCGCGCGAGCAGGAGCAGTCGTCGAGGACCGTGTTGGCCGGAAACACCCGCACGCCGCGCTCGTGGAACAGCCGGTAGAGCAGCCGCTCGACCCCGATCTCGGGATCGGTCAGTTCCGAGGCGTCGACCGTGTCGACCAGAGCCCGGACTTCGAGCCAGGCGTCGTCCATCTCGTCGGTCTCGTCGAAGTCGCCCGAGCCCTCCGGCGCGTCGCCACCCGGCAGGTCCGGCATGCGCATGCGTTCCGGCGAGTCCGGCAGGAACTGCGCGATCAGGCCACCGGCCCGCCAGCTTTCGACGAAGCCCTTCTCGCCGCGCCGGGCGATCTTGGCGACGGCGAGCTTCACCGTCGTCGGGATTTGCTCGGACTGGCGGAAATAGCTCTCGGCCACCTCTTCCATCGAGGCGCCGTTGAGTTCGACGATGCCCTGGTAGCGCTGCATGTACTCGCCCTGGTCGACGGTCAGCGCCAGGATGCCGTTGCCGAGGAGGGATTCGGGCGTGGTCGCGCCGGCATCGACCGCCACCGCGAGCTTCTCCTCGTCGTAGCGCGCATAGGCGCGCACACTCGACGGCGTCGAGAAGTCGACGACCAGGAGGTCGACCGCCCCGTCGGTCTGCGTCTGCGCGATGAACTTGCCCTCGAACTTCAGCGACGTGCCAAGCAGCACGGTCAGCACGATCATCTCCGCCAGGAGGCGCGAGACGGGCTCGGGATAGTCGTGGCGGCCGAGGATCTGGTCGAGCATCGGGCCGAGCTGGACGGCGCGGCCGCGCGCGTCCAGCGCCTCGATCCCGAAGGGCACGACCGCATCGTCGCCGGCGAGGTCGATGTCGCCGAGAGCGCGCGGCGTCTCAGCCATGAACGGCACCCTCGGATAGGTTCGGCGCGGCGTCGTCGATCGCGCCGAAGCACCAGGCGAGGATCGACTTTTGCGCATGAAGACGGTTTTCGGCCTCGTCGAAGACGACCGACTGCGGCCCGTCGATGACGGCATCGGTCACTTCCTCGCCGCGATGGGCCGGGAGACAATGCATGAAGAGCGCCTCTGGCTTGGCGTGCGCCATCAGGCGTTCGTTGACCTGATAGGGCATGAAGACGTTGTGGCCGCGGGCTTGATCCTCGCGGCCCATGGAGACCCAGGTGTCGGTGACGACGAGATCCGCGCCGCTCACCGCTTCGACCGGGTCACTGGTAGTTAGGATCGAGGCGCCCTCTTTGCGAGCCCAGTCGACGAAGCGCATGTCGGGATCGGAGCCCTCGGGCGTCGCGATCTTCAGCGCGTAGTCGAAACGGGCGGATGCCTCGACGAAGGAGGCGAGCACGTTGTTGCCGTCGCCGGTCCAGGCGATGGTCTTGCCGGTCACCGGCCCGCGCTTCTCCTGGAAGGTCATCAGATCCGCCATGATCTGGCAGGGATGGGTGTCGTCGGTCAGCCCGTTGATGACCGGCACGGTCGCATGGTCGGCCATCTCCATCAGCCGGTCGTGCGAGGTGGTGCGGATCATGATCGCGTCGACATAGCGCGACAGGACCCGCGCCGTGTCGGCGATGGTCTCGGAGCGGCCGAGCTGCATCTCCGCGCCGGAGAGGAACAGCGTCTCTCCGCCGAGTTGGCGCATGCCGACGTCGAAGGAGACGCGGGTGCGCGTCGAGGGCTTGTCGAAGATCATCGCCAGGACCTTGCCGGCGAGCGGCTTCGGCCCCTCGCGCCCCAGCGCCTTGCGGCTGATCGCGTCGGCGATGATCGCCTTCAGGTCGTCCCGCCCGACGGCGGAGATGTCGAGGAAGTGCTTGGGAGCTGTCATGGGATCGGGCTCCTTACGCGCTCTTGCGCCGGCCGGCGAGGGACAGACCCTCGACCGCGGCCTCGATCCGGTTCATGCCCTCGCGCACCTCCTCGGCGGTGACGACGAGCGGCGGCAGCAGCCGCACCACGTTGTCGCCGGCCGGTGCGGAGAGAAGCCCGTTGTCGCGCAGCGCCGCGACGAGTTCGCCGTTCGGCACCTTCGCCTTGAGCCCGATCAGGAGGCCCTGGCCGCGCACCGCCTCCAGGACGTCCGGATAGCGGTCGACCAGCGAGGCCAGCGACTGCTTGAACTGAAGCGAAACCTCGTTCACGTGATCGAGGAAGCCGTCCTCCAGCACGATGTCGAGCACGGCGTTGCCGACCGCCATGGCGAGCGGATTGCCGCCATAGGTCGTGCCGTGGGTGCCGGGCGTCATGCCCTTGGCCGCCTCTTCGGTCGCCAGGCACACGCCCATCGGGAAGCCGCCGCCGATGCCCTTGGCGGAGGCCATGATGTCCGGCGCGGCGCCCGAATGCTGGTAGGCGTAGAGCTTGCCGGTGCGCCCGACGCCCGTCTGCACCTCGTCGTAGATCAGGAGGATGCCGAGCTCGTCGCAGAGCTCGCGCAGGCCGGTCAGGCACTGCAGCGGCACCGAGCGGATGCCGCCCTCGCCCTGGATCGGCTCGATCAGGATGGCGGCGACCTCGGGCCCGGCCGCCGCTTCGCGCAGGGCGTCGTGATCGCCGAAGGGCAGCTGGTCGAAGCCGGGCGTCTTGGGCCCGAAGCCCTCGAGATATTTCGCCTGGCCGCCGGCCGCGATGGTGGCCAGCGTGCGGCCGTGGAAGGCGCCCTCGAAGGTGAGGATGCGGTAGCGCTCCGGCTCACCGTTGACGTAGTGGTAGCGCCGCGCGGTCTTGATCGCCGCCTCCAGCGCTTCCGCACCGGAATTGGTGAAGAAGGCGCGGTCGGCGAAGGTCGCCGCCGTCAGGCGCTCGGCGAGCCGGCGCTGCCCCGGAATCTCGAAGAGATTGGAGGTGTGCCACAGCTTTCCGGCCTGCGTCGTCAGCGCCTCCACGAGATGCGGATGGGCGTGGCCGAGCAGGTTCACCGCGATGCCGCCGGAAAAGTCCATGAAACGTCGCCCGTCGGTCGCCTCGAGCCAGACGCCTTCCCCACGCTCGAACGCCACCGGCGCGCGGGCATAGGTCTGATAAAGCGGCGAATGATTTTGCGTCGTCTCGGGCATGATGGTCGCTCTTTCGGCAATCCCCGTCGGGTTCCTGAAACGTCAAAGCCTGCCGCAGGGCAGGCTTTGGTCGAAGTCTCCGATGTCTCGGAACCATGGCTATACCACGCCGTTGCCGCCAGGTGTCAACGAAAGCGCAAGGAATGTGCCCGGCTGCCGGCGCGAATCGCGGTGCCACAAGGTTGGGGAAAAGTTCGCGCGCGATTCTGGCCCGGTCGACTGACTCTTGTCACAGAGTCAGCCAATGCGTTAATGTTCGGGCCGGATACTAGATTTCGAGCGGCGGACCCTAGTGTACCCCTAGATGTTGTGTGCCTGTCCCGTGCCCTGGATGCGCGGGGCCGAAGGATTCCGTCCGGCCGCCATCTCAGAAGGAGCTCGTCCATGGGCTGGACCGACGAACGCATCGCCCTGTTGAAGCAGTTGTGGACCGAAGGCCTCAGCGCCAGCCAGATCGCCGATCGGCTCGGCGGCGTCAGCCGGAATGCGGTCATAGGCAAGGTACATCGCCTGAAGCTGGAGTCGCGGGCAAGGACGCCCGGCGTCGCCGCTCCCCAGCCGGTGCCGCAGGCGCAGCCGGTCGTCGCCGAGACCGTGCGCGAAGAGGTCGTCGAGGTCGCCATGCCGCGCGTCGTCGCCTCGCAGCCGGCGCCCACCATGGTGCGCCCCGCGATGCCGCGCAGCGTCGGCGCGACGGCGCTGAAGGTCGAGATGGAGCCGGAGTTCGAGACCGAGGCCGACGCCGAGCCGCAGCGCCAGAGCGGCGAGGTCGTGCCGATCGCGCGCAAGCTGACCCTCGTCCAGCTCAACGACCGCACCTGCAAGTGGCCGGTCGGCGATCCCCTGCAGCCGGACTTCCATTTCTGCGGCAACCATTCAGGCGACGCCTCGCCCTACTGCACCTATCACGCCAAGCTCGCCTTCCAGGCGGTGGAGCGGCGGCGCGTGCGCTGAGGCGCCACGCCACGCTCCCGCTGCGAAGCGGGCTCCATCCAGCCGTCGCGCGCTCCGGTTCGCGGCGGCTTTTGCTATCCGCCCCTGCGGCGGACCGACATCGGCTCAGGCTTGCCGCCGCATGAACCGTCCGTCATCGAAGCGACGCGGAGCTTTGCCATAGCCGAGGCGACCGCTCGCCCGGACGCCCTCGGCTCCGCCGCGACTGCCCCCATCCGCATGCACGGAGTCCCACTTCAATGCCCGGACGCGACGCCTTCTCCGCCCCCGGCCGCTTCTTTCGCGGCAACATCCACACCCATTCCGATCGTTCCGACGGTGCGCTGTCGCCGGACGCCGTCTGCCGCGCCTATGCGGAGGCCGGCTACGACTTCCTCTGCCTCTCCGACCACTTCCTGGAGCGCTTCGGCTTCCCCGTCACCGACACGCGGGAGCTGCGCAGCAACCGGATGACGACGATCCTCGGCGCCGAAATCCACGCGCCGCAGAACAGCCATGGCGAGATCTGGCATCTCCTCGCCTGCGGCCTGCCCGACGACTTCGCGCCGCTGGAGCCGGACGAGGATGCGGTCGCGCTGGCGCGGCGCGCGGTGGAGGCCGGCGCCTTCCTCGGCATCGCCCATCCCAACTGGTCGTCGCTGTCGATCGAGGACGGCCGGCAGATGGCGGGCCTCGCCCATGCCGTGGAGATCTGGAACACCGGCTGCGCGATCGAATGCGACCGCGGCGACAGCGGCTATTTCCTCGACATGCTGCTGAACGACGGCCATCGGCTCGCCGCCTATGCCGCCGACGACGCGCACTTTAGGATCGCCGACGGCTTCGGCGGCTGGATGATGGTCAAGGCCGAGGAGAACGAGCCGGAAACACTTCTGGCGGCGATGAAGGCCGGGCGGTTCTACTCGTCCCAGGGCCCGGAGATCGCGGGGCTCGCCGTCGAGGGCGGCCGGTTGCGCGTCGCCTGTTCGCCGGTCAGCGTCGTCGCGGTCGTCGGGCGCGGCTCGCGCGCCGTCGATGTCGTCGGCAGCGACCTGACCGAGGCGGAGATCGACCTTACCCGCTTGGCCGGCGACTGGTGCCGCGTCGTCGTCACCGATGCCGGCGGCCGCCGCGCTTGGTCGAACCCGCTCTGGCTTTGAGAGCTGCGAACCTGTCCAAAGCCTGTCGGCGAGATGACAGCCCCGGCTCGGCTGTGGCATGCCTGACATGATGTTCCCATAGGGCAGTTGCGGCGTCCATCCACGCCCATGCTCACAGGAGACCATCATGACATCGACCATCATCGCGGCGAGGCTGCGGCTCGCCGTCGCGGCAGTCGCCCTCGCCGGCGCCGCCTGCGTTCCCGCCTTCGCCGCCGACGCCGGCTATTCCGTCGGCCTGTGGGGCGACATGCCCTATGCCAAGGCGAAGGACGGGCCGAAGATCCCGGCGCTCATCGCCGACATGAACGCCTCGGAGATCGCCTTTTCGATCTATGACGGCGACACCAAGGACGGCTCCTCGAAGTGCACCGACGCCAGCTACGAGGACGCGGCGAAGATGTTCGACAGCCTGGACAAGCCGGTGATCTACGTCCCCGGCGACAACGAGTGGACCGACTGCCACCGCACCAACAATGGCGGCTACGACAACCTCGAGCGGCTCGACCATCTGCGCCAGGTGATGTTCGCCAGGCCCGAAAGCTTCGGCAAGACGACGCTGACCCCGGAGCATCAGGGCGAGCCCGGCAAGAAATTCGCCGAGAACGTCCGCTTCTCCAAGGGCGGCGCGATGTTCGTCGGCCTGAACGTGCCCGGCAGCAACAACAACAAGGTCGACGGCGAGAAGAGCTGCACGCACAAGAGCGCCCGCACGCCCGCGCAGTGCGAAGCCGACAACGCCGAATACCGCGAGCGCGACAAGGCGAACATCGACTGGCTGCGGCAGGCCTTCGACAAGGCCAAGGCCGAGGGCGACAAGGGCATCATGATCGTCATCCAGGCCGACATGGGCTTCGATCTTCCGGAGACGGAAGACACCGATGAGAGCCGCCTGCCCGGCTATGACGGCTACGCCAACCTTCTCGACGCCCTGACCGAGCAGACCAAGGCCTTCGACGGCCAGGTCGTGCTGGTCCATGGCGACACGCACTACTTCAAGATCGACAAGCCGCTGATCAACGCCACCCACCTGCTGGCGAATTTCACCCGCGTCGAGACGTTCGGCAGCCCTAACGTCCATTGGGTGAAGGTCGACGTCGACCCGAACTCGCGCGACGTGTTCACCTTCCACCCGATGATCGTCCAGGCGAACGCCAAGGCGAGCCTGTAATCGCCCGAAGGCGCCGGACGATCCGCTTCGTCCGGCGCGCTGCGGCTCACTCTGCCGCTCAGCTGTCGATCAGGAGTTCGACGCGGTCGGCCAGGAAGCGGCTGCGCGAGAACTGGATCGGCACGTCCTTAGGATCGTAGTTCGCCGATTCCGTCACCAGGACGATGCCGTCCGCCGGGCAGGCGAGGTGCGCGGCATCGGCCCGGCCGACTCTTTCGGCGCCGATCCGGGTCTGGTGGCGGCGGTAGTCGTCGACACCATGGGCGGCGAGCGCCTTCGTCACCGAGCCGGTCTCCGCATAGGCGGCGACGATGTTCGGGAAGCGCTCCGCCGGAAACCAGGCGGTGCCGACCGACAGGGGAATCGCGTCGGCGACGTGCAGCGTCTCCAGCCGGTGCAGAGGCGCACCGGGACGCAAGCTCAGCTCCCGCGCCAGCTGGCCGTCCGCCGCCTCGCGCGTTGCCGCAATGAGCCGTCCGGCCGGCTGGCGGGCGAGACGCGAGACGTTCTCGGTGAAGCGCGTGCGCGCCCCGACGGGGTAGACGAGCCGCTCCGGCAGGCGCTCCACGAAGGTGCCGCGCCCGCGCTCGGAGCGCACCAGCCCTTCGGCGGCGAGCGCCGCCAGTGCCCGGCGCACGGTATGGCGGTTGACGCCGAAGCGGGCGGCGAGTTCGGTCTCCACCGGCAGCTTCTCTAGGCCCCCACCGATCATCTCCCGGATCTCGTCCGCCACGCGGCGCCAGCGGGCGATCCCGTCCGCGCTCTGGCTCATCGCCTCTCCTTCCGCATCGCCCGGCTTTTTTCGCAGACGTCATTGTCGCGTCATCGGCGCCGGGCTATGTCTGTCGTATCAGATCTAGTTGTCTAATCAAGTAGACTAATCATGGCGGATCATCTCGAACATGCGGCGGAGGACGCTGCGCGCGGCCGGCGCCGGGCGATGGAGGCCTTCGCCGCGGCCGATCCGGCTGCCCTCGCCGCGGCCTGGACCCGGCTCGCCGGCGATACCCAGGCCGCGATGCTGCGCGGGCCGGAGGCGGGGCTGGTGATGCTGCGCGGGCGGATCGGCGGCGGCGGGGCGCCGTTCAATCTCGGCGAGGCGAGCGTCGCGCGCGCCAGCGTGCGTCTGGCGACCGGCGAGGTCGGCCACGCCATGGTGCTCGGTCGCGACCTCGACCACGCCCGGCTTGCCGCGCTGTTCGACGCCGGCTGGCAGCGGCCGGACTGGCGGGAGGCGATCGAAGCCGACGTCATCGTGCCGGCCCTTGCCGCGCAGGCCGAAGCGGATCGAAAGGCCGCCGAGGAGACCGAGGCGACGCGCGTCGATTTCTTCACCATGGTCAGGGGCGACGACTGATGGCGGACACATCGCACCTTGCGGGCGACGCAGCCCTGACCGGCGGCTTCGCCGATCCCGTTTTCGACGCGCAGGCGGTGTTTTCGGCCGTCATGAACGCCTTCGCCCGGCCCGGCACGATCGTCGACCTTGCCGGCCGCACCCAGCCGCCGCGACCGGTGCCGGAGGCGGCGGGCGCGGTGCTGGCGACGCTCGCCGACGCCGACACGCCGGTGTTTCTCGACGAAGCGGCGGCCGGCGGGGCGATGGCCGCCTGGCTCGGCTTCCACACCGGCGCGCCCGTCGTGGCCGAGCCGGCGGACGGCCGCTATGCCCTGATCTGCGATCCCCGGGCGATGCCGCCGCTCGGCCGGTTCGCGCTCGGCACGGACGCCTATCCCGACCGCTCGACGACGCTGATCCTCTGCCTGCCGAGCCTGACCGGCGACGCGGGCCTCACCCTTGCCGGCCCCGGCATCGAGACCACCGCCACGATCGCGCCGCAGGGCCTGCCCGCCGGTTTCCTGGCGGACTGGCGGTCCAACTGCGCGAAGTTTCCCCGCGGAATCGACATGATCCTCTGCGCCGGCAGCCGAGCGCTCGCCCTCCCCCGCACCACCCGGATCGAGGAGGCCTGACGCCGATGTATGTGGCCGTCAAAGGTGGCGAGACCGCCATCGCCAATGCGCATCGTCTGCTCGCCGACCGGCGCCGTGGCGACCGCTCGGTGCCCGCCCTCACCCTGGAGCAGATCGCCGGGCAGCTGGCGCTTGCCGTCGACCGGGCCATGGCGGAGGGCTCGCTCTACGATCCGGAACTCGCCGCCATGGCCGTCCGGCAGTCGCGGGGCGACCTGATCGAGGCGATCTTCCTGATCCGCGCCTATCGCACCACGCTGCCGCGCTTCGGCACGTCGCTGCCCGTCGACACCGGCCGCATGCGCATCGAGCGGCGCGTCTCGGCGACCTACAAGGACATGCCGGGCGGCCAGCTGCTCGGTCCGACCTTCGACTACACCCACCGGCTGATCGACCCGGCCATGGCCGGCGACGAGCCGGTCGAGGACGGCGCGCGGCGGGACTGGCCGGGCGAGTCCTGCCCCCGTGTCACCGACATCCTCGGCCATGAGGGGCTGATCGAGCCGGACAAGTCGGCGGACAGCGAGGCGCCCGGCGACCTCACCCGCGAGCCGCTCGACTTCCCGGCCGACCGGGACCTGCGCCTGCAGGCTTTGTCGCGCGGCGACGAGGGCTTCCTGCTGGCGCTCGCCTATTCCACCCAGCGCGGCTATGGCCGCACCCATCCCTTCGTCGGCGAGGTCCGGATCGGCATGGTCGATGTCGAGGTGGAGATGCCGGAGGTGGGGTTTCCGGTGACGATCGGCCGTGTGCGCCTGACCGAGTGCCAGATGGTCAACCAGTTCCAGGGTTCGGCCAAGGAGCCGCCGCAGTTCACCCGCGGCTACGGCCTGGTCTTCGGGCAGTCGGAGCGGAAGGCGATGGCGATGAGCCTTGTCGACCGGGCGCTGCGGGCCGACGAGTTCGGCGAGGAGCGCACCGCCCCGGCGCAGGACGAGGAATTCGTCATCGCCCACTCCGACAATGTCCAGGCGACGGGCTTCGTCGAGCACCTGAAGCTGCCGCATTACGTCGACTTCCAGGCCGAGCTGGATCTCGTCAGGCGGATGCGGCGGGAGCAGAAGGCGCGAGCGACCGATGCCGCGGACGAGGATGCGAAAGAACGGGACGCCGCCGAATGACCGCCGCCCTGCCCAGCTACAACTTCGCCTATCTCGACGAGCAGACCAAGCGGATGATCCGCCGCGCCATCCTGAAGGCGATCGCGATCCCCGGCTACCAGGTGCCGTTCGCCTCCCGCGAGATGCCGATGCCCTATGGCTGGGGCACCGGCGGCGTGCAGGTGACGGCGTCGATCATCGGGCCGCACGACGTGCTCAAGGTGATCGACCAGGGCGCCGACGACACCACCAACGCGGTGTCGATCCGCGCCTTCTTCGCCAAGACCGCTGGTGTCGCGACGACGACGAAGACCACCGAGGCGACGATCATCCAGACCCGGCACCGGATCCCGGAGACGCCGTTGAAGGAGGGCCAGACCCTCGTCTTCCAGGTGCCGATCCCGGAACCCTTGCGCTTCCTCGAGCCGCGCGAGACCGAGACGCGGGTGATGCACAGCCTGAGCGAATACGGGCTGATGCATGTGAAGCTCTACGAGGACATCGCCCGCCACGGCCACATCGCCACGACCTATGCCTATCCCGTCAAGGTCGAGGGGCGCTACGTCATGGACCCGTCGCCGATCCCGAAGTTCGACAATCCGAAGCTGCACCGCTCCCCGGCGCTGCAGCTCTTCGGCGCCGGCCGCGAGAAACGCATCTACGCGCTGCCACCCTATACCGACGTCGTCTCGCTCGACTTCGAGGACCACCCCTTCGCCGTACAGGCCTTCGACCGCCCCTGCGCGCTCTGCGGGGCGGAAGACGTCTATCTCGACGAGGTGGTGACGGACGACCGGGGCGGGCGGATGTTCGTCTGCTCGGACACGGATCATTGCGAGGAGCGTCGGGAGATGGGGTTTGTGGGGGCGGACGATGTCGAGGCGGGGCAATGAACCGGCCCGCAGACCTTATGGATCCAGCAGTCGCGCAACTGCCTAGCCGTCACTCCGCCGCGTCTGTCGGTGCAGCCTCGCGCAGAATGGCATTGATCCGCTCCTCCCAGTCGTCGCCGGCGCGGCGGAAGCGCTCAACGACGTCACGGTCGACCGCAACCCGCGTGCGGCTCTTGAGCCGCGCCTGCATCTCGTCCCAACTCATGAACTCGGCGTTGTCGTCGACTGGCGGATTGTCCGGATCGCTGAGCGCATCGGCCGTGATGGCTGCGTCTTCTTCCGGAGTCATCTCCTCCAGAGTCTTGCTCGTCTTGCGGCGCGCATCCGCCCAGTCCTCAGCGGTCGGTTGCGTCCTTATGACGGCTTGCTGTCTCACGATCATAGCGCCGAACCTCTCGGTCATTGGCCTTGCGAAGGGATATGACGCGAATTGTGTCGCCTCGCTCGGTATAGATGAGAACGTGGAGGCGCTCAGCAATGTAGCCGATGGCCTGAATTCGTACCTCGCCATAGTCCGCGCGCGTGTCTTCGCGAAAAATCGCAGTCGCGAAGCTGAATTCCAGGGCATCTTCGAACGGTGGACGACCACGACGGAGATTTTCCTGAGCCTTCGCCTCATGCCACTCGAAGATGCGCTTTTGCGTCATGCGTGACGCTACCACAGGCTGCGAACGCTGCAACCGTTCGACTCCTCACCGCCGTTGGGACTTTGCCCGATGACCACCCCCCTCCTCACCGTCCGCGGCCTCACCAAGCGCTATGGCGCACGCATCGGCTGCGAGGCCGTGTCCTTCGACGTCTATCCCGGCGAGGTGCTGGCGGTGGTCGGCGAGTCCGGATCGGGCAAGACGACGCTGCTCAACTGCATCTCGGCGCGCCTCGATGCCACCTCCGGATCGGTCGCCTACACCTTCCGGGACGGCGCGGTGCGCGACCTCGCCGACCTCTCGGAGGCCGAGCGGCGCTTCCTGATGCGCACCGACTGGGGCTTCGTCCATCAGCAGGCAAGCGACGGCCTCAGGATGCGGGTCTCGGCCGGCGCCAATGTCGGCGAGCGGCTGATGGCGGTCGGCGAGCGCCACTACGGCAACATCCGCGACACCGCGCTCGACTGGCTCGACCGCGTCGAGATCCAGGCGGACCGGATCGACGACCGGCCGGTCGCCTTCTCCGGCGGCATGCGCCAGCGCCTGCAGATCGCCCGCAACCTCGTGACGCGGCCGCGCCTGGTCTTCATGGACGAGCCGACCGGCGGCCTCGACGTCTCGGTGCAGGCACGGCTCCTCGACCTGATCCGGACGCTGGTCTCCGAAATGGGGCTGTCGGTGGTGATCGTCACCCACGACCTCGCCGTCGCGCGCCTCCTGTCGCAGCGCATGATCGTGATGAAGGACGGCCGGGTCATCGAGGAAGGCCTCACCGATCGCATCCTCGACGACCCGCACCACGCCTATACCCAGCTCCTCGTCGCCTCGATCCCGGAGGTCTGATCCGATGTCTCCCCTCCTTTCCGTCCGCGGCGTCGAGAAGTCCTTCACCATGCATCTGCGCGGCAGCGTCCGGCTGCCGGTGGTGGCGAACGTCTCCTTCCACGTTGCGGGGGGCGAATGCGTCGTCCTCGGCGGCGCGTCGGGGGTCGGCAAGTCGTCGATCCTTCGGATGATCTACGGCAACTATGCCGTCGACGCCGGGGCGATCCTCCTGACCGACCCCGAGAGTGGTCAGACCACCGACCTCGCCGGCGCCGATCCGCGCACCGTCATCGACCTGCGCAAGACCCGCATCGGCTATGTCAGCCAGTTCCTGCGGGCGATCCCGCGGGTCCCGGCGATCGATGTCGTCGCCGAGCCGCTGCTCTCGCGCGGCGTTGGCCCCGCCGACGCGCGCGAGCGGGCGCGCGAACTGCTGGCGCGGCTGAACCTGCCGGAGGCGCTCTTCGAGCTTCCGCCGGCGACCTTCTCAGGCGGCGAGAAGCAGCGGGTGAACATCGCCCGCGGCTTCATCACCGACCATCCGATCCTTTTGCTCGACGAGCCGACCGCCTCGCTCGACGCGGAAAATCGCGACGTCGTCTGCGATATGATCGAGGCGAAGATGGCGGCGGGGACGGCGATCCTCGGCATCTTCCACGACGACGCGGTGCGCGCCCGCATCGCGACGCGCATCGTCGACGTCAGCGCCTTTTCGGCGCGCAGGGCGGCCTGAGCGGACCGCTGCACCGCAGCGTCCGGCTGCGGCCGCGCCGGCTCACATCTGGTCGGGCCGCAGCGCGATCGCGCGGTTCGCCGTCAGATCGTTCTGGCAGGCCGACGCGGCGTTGGTGCGGATCGTGCCTTCCTTGTTGATCTCGAAGATCCGGTCGCATTCCGCGTCGCGATAGGCGAGCCAGGCGCGCTGCGCCTTCAGGAGCGCCGCGGCGGCGCTCGGCTCGGTGCCCTGCTCGTCCTTGAGACGCTTGTCGAGATCCTTCGCGTCGGCGAGCGAGGCCTTGTAATTCTCGTTCAGGATGACGTCCCAGGCCGCCTGCTCGCGGCCGAGGCACTCGTCGATGCCGGGCGTCGTCTGCCCGTCCGGCGTCTCCTCGCAAGGGTTCGCGACGACGCCGATGCAGGAGGCCGGGTCGTCGCCGGCCTTGGCGAGGCAGGCCTTCACCGTGCGGAGATCGCCCTTGGCCGTGTCGGCCGCCAGGGCGGGATGGGCAAACAGGGCGAGCAGCGATAAGGTCAGGCACTGTCGGCGCATGTCGGGGATCTCCTCCAGCCGGAACGGCTGGCCCACTAGGCCATGCGCCACGCCACCCGCGCAACGGGAATCTTCGTCATGAGCATCGCCTCGATCGTCAGCTTCGTCGTCTTCCTCGCCCTTGTCCTCGCCGTGGCGATGAGCGGCGCGGTGTTCAAGCCGGGGCCGTGGTACCAGACGCTCGACAAGCCGGGCTGGACGCCGCCGAACTGGGCCTTTCCGGTCGTCTGGTCGGCGCTCTACGTGATGATCGCGGTCGCCGGCTGGCGGGTCTACGGGACGGCAGGCCTCGTCGGCCTGCCCTTCGCGGTCTACGCGCTGCAGCTGGTTCTCAATGCGGCCTGGTCGGCATTCTTCTTCGGCATGCGCCGGCCGGACATCGCGTTTGCCGACGTGATCCTGATGGCGCTGGCGATCGCCGCCAACATCGCCCTGTTCGCGCCGATCGACGCCGTCGCGGCCTGGCTGCTCGTGCCCTATCTCGTCTGGGCCTGCATCGCCGCCTGCCTCAACTACTCGGTCTGGCGGCGCAATCCGGGCCGGTTCCGGCAGCAGGAAGCGATCGGCTGAGGCCTTGCGCGAACGCCTCCCGCATCACGTCCGCCACCCGGTCCGGCGCCTCCTCATGGGCGAGATGGCCGAGGCCGGGCAGGCTGACGACGGAGGCATCCGCGACCATCCGCGCCACGCGCTCTGACACCTCCGGCGGGATCGCCCTGTCGCGCGTGCCGGTGACGAGGGTCAGCGGCACACACAGGCGCGGCAGGTCGCGCCTCAGGCCTTCGAGGTCCCAGTTCGCCATCATCGACAGCGCGCCCTCGACATGCGCGGGGCTCGCGAGCAGCCGCTCGTAAAAGGCAAGGCCCTCCCGCGAGATCGTCGAGCCCGTGCTCTCCATCAGCCGCGCCACCGCATCGCCATGCCGCGCCCTCCAGGAAAAGAAGCGCGGCGCCAGGGGGTTGAGGAAGAGCAGCTTGGCAAGGCCCGGGAAGAGATGCGCCGCAACGCCCGGGAACGGCAGCAGCGCGCCGTTCAGCGAGACGATGCGCTTCGGCGCGATCCGCCCGTCGATCGCCATGCGCAACAGCACGGCGGCGCCGGCCGAATGCCCGGCGGCGTAGGCCGGCGCGATCTCCAGCTGGTCCAACACCTCGGCAACGAGGTCGCGCATCCCCGCGATCGAGGGCTGGCGCCAGCGCGGACGGCCGGAGAAGCCGTGGGAGGGCAGGTCCAGCATCACCACGCGGTAATCCGCGGCGAGAAGGGGCGCGAGGTCGCGGAAGGAATGGGTGGAGGCGCCGGTGCCGTGGAGAAGGAGCAGCGGCTCGCCGGCGCCGAGGATCTGGACGTGGAAGCTGGTGCCCCCTGCCGACACGAAGCGGCTGGCCTCCCGGTGCGGCCAGTCCCGCCCGTCGCGCGCCCACTCCAGCGGCCGGCTCATCGCGCTGCGGCCGTATGGCGTGCCGAGCCGGACGCCTCTCGCGAGGCCGCGCCGACAGCATCCGACAGCGCCTGCGAATCCGCCCGCGGCAGCGCCAGATAGGTCGCTCCCATGGCGACCGCGAGCTCGCGCGCGGCAGATCCCTGTCGCTGGCCGACATCGACGAGCAGCGCCGCGATGCCCGCGGCGCGCACGGCCCTTGCCGCGGCCAGCGCGTCGGCCTGCGCCGCCGGGCGCCCGGCCGCACCGTCCCGGGCGATATTGGCGCGCCCGTCGGTGAGGAGCGCAATCAGCGGGCGGCGGCCGTCTCTCGCCGATGTTCGCGCCAGGGCCAGCGCCGCCGCGATGCCGCTGGCGAGCGGTGTGCCGCCGCCGGCCGGGAAGGCGGCGAGGCTGCGCTTCGCCCGGGTCAGCGACTTCGTCTCGGGCAGCAGCACGTCGGCCTTCGTGCCGCGGAAGGCGACCAGCGCGACGCGCTCGCGCCGGACGTAGCATTCGGCGAGGATGCGCTCGACCGCGCCCTTGGCCTCGGCAAGACGGGCGAGCGCCGCCGAGCCCGAGGCGTCGACCGCAAAGATCGTCGCGGTCTCGGCCTTGCCGCGATAGCGCCGGACGCGGATGTCGGACGAGCGCACGAGGATGCGGCCGCTCGCGGCGGCCTTGGACGCACCGGCTGGGGCCTCGGCGGGCGCTCTGCCCGCCTCCCGTCGGCGCAGAGGCTGCCAGGGCGCGGCGGATCGCAGCGTCGCGGCGAGGTCCAGCCGCTCGCGCCGCGGATCGCCCTCGCGCGTGCCGACGATCCGGCCGCGACGGGCCTTGTTGGCCGACGACCCGGATCGGCCGGCGCCGCGATGGGCTGAAGGCGAGGCTGCCATCAGTGCGGACAGCCGGTCGAGCAGGTCCGCGGGGAGCGCAACGTCCGACGCCGCGACGGTGACGTCATCGGGCCCGTCCGCCGACGTCACGTCGTCGTCCTGCGGCGCGTCCCCCTGCGCGCCCGCTTCGGGCGGCGCGGCGTCCTGCGGCGCCTCGCTCTCCCGGTCCGGCTCCTGCGGCTCGTCGCGCTCGTCCGGCCCCGCCGGCATCCGCGTCGCCCGGGGCAGGAGGACGTGGCGGATGGCGCAGTCGAGGTCCGCTTCGGCGACTTGGTCGCGCGCCGCGAGCGCGGCTGCCGCCCGGGCGGCCTTCAGCGCCTGGGACGGCACCCGCAGCGAGGCGATGCCGAAGGCCGCCGCCGCCTGGCAGAGCAGCATCACGGCATCATCGTCGACGGCGATCGTGGTAAGCCGCCGCCGCGCCGCGAAGACCGCTTCGGCCGCCGGTGCCTCGTCGCCCATGCCGCGCGGATCGGCGCCCTCCAGGTCGACCCAGAGGCCCAGCCGCTCGGCGAGCGCGGGCGGCGGCGCCTCGTCGTCCTCCATGCCCTCGTCGAGGGCGAGGATGCCGAGCCGCGCCGGCGTCTTAGCCGACAGACCGTCGCGCTCCAGCCGCACGGCGCCGGTGTCCAGCGTGTCGGCGAGCACGGCCGCCGTCCCCGGGGGCAGGCGCTCGGCCATCGCGGCGACCAGCACGCCGCCGTCGCAGGAGGCGAGCAGGCCGCGCTCGGCGACCGGCCGGCCGGCGTCGAGCGATGCGGCGAGATCGAGACCGCCGACGAGCGCGGCGTCGCCGATCCCGGCCGGCATGCGCCGGAACGGGATGTCCGCCGGCAGAAGGGTCTTCAGCAGGGCGAGCGCCGCCTCGCGCACGAAGCCGGCGCGGGCGTGGAGCCGCAGCCCGAGCGAGGGATCGACGGCAAAGAGCGCGAGAGCGGCGACTGCCTCCTGCCAGCGATCGGCGGCCGTGACCGCGGCTTCGGTGCGGCCATCGGACGCCATCGCGTCGCCCGCTGCGGATCCGGCTCCCCCGAACCCGGCCACCGCGCCGGTTCCGGTTAGGACAGGGGCCAGCGGCGCGGGCCCTGCGCCCCGACGCGAGGGCGGTGATGCCGCGGCTTGGCGGGGGCCGGTCACGCCGCCTCGAGTTCGCCGATCGCCCGCTCGACACGCGTCGCCGTGCCCGCCTCGTCGAGGGGATCGCGGCGGAGCCGGTGTGACAGCGCCAGCGGCGCGAGGCGGGCGAGATGCGTCCATTCGACGACCGCATCGCCGTCCAGCGCCGCGAGCGCCCGGGCGGCCCGCATCAGCGTCAGCTCGCCGCGCAGACCGTCGGTGCCGAGCCGGATCGACAGCTGCGCCGCCTTCTCCAGCGTCGCGTCGGGAACCCCGACATCGCCGAGCCGGTCACGCGCGGTGAGGATCGCGTCCCGCACGGCGCCATTCTCGGCCGCGTAGGTTGCGGAAAAGCCGGCCGGGTCGCGCTCGAAGGCGTCGCGCCGCTTCACCACCGCGATGCGGGTCGGAAGGTCGGTCGGCGTCGTCACCTCCACGGAGAGGCCGAAGCGGTCGAGAAGCTGCGGCCGCAACTCCCCCTCTTCCGGATTGCCGCTACCGATGAGGACGAAGCGGGCGGGATGGCGCACCGACAGGCCCTCGCGCTCGACGACGTTCTCGCCCGACGCCGCGACGTCGAGGAGGAGGTCGACGAGATGGTCCTCGAGGAGATTGATCTCGTCGATATAGAGGAAGCCGCGATGGGCGCGCGCCAGCAGGCCCGGCTCGTAGCGTTTCTCGCCGGCGGCGAGCGCGCGCTCGAGGTCGAGCGAGCCGACGATACGGTCCTCGGTCGCTCCCAGCGGCAGGTCGACCACCGGGACGGGGACGGTCCGATCGTCGATCGCCTCGCCCGAATCCAGCCGGGCGCGGCAGGTCTCGCAGGCCTCCTCGGGCCGGGCGGGGTCGCAGCGATAGGCGCAGTCCGCCGCCCGCATCTGCGGCAGAACCGCCGCCAGTGCGCGCACCGCGGTGGACTTGCCGGTGCCGCGGTCGCCGAAGACGAGAACGCCGCCGATCGACGGGTCGACGGCGGCGAGCGTCAGGGCCAGCTTCATCTGGTCCTGCCCGACGATGGCGGAAAAGGGAAAGGCGATCCTCATGGGCGTGAGGCTAGCCGGTTTGACAGCCGATGAGAAGCCGCAGCTTGACACATGGGCCCACAGGCTGCCGGCCGGAGGATGGCCGGGCGCGCGGCGACCGCAGCCGAGTCCTCGGTCACGGCTCCCGGACTATGGCGGCCGCCGGCGGCTTCGTATAATTGGTCATGACCTTCCTGCCCGACCTTCCGACCTTCCTCGCCTTCTCGCTCGCCTGCTTCGTGCTGACGATCACGCCGGGCCCCGACATGACGCTGTTTCTGGGCCGGACGCTGGCGGAAGGACGGGCGGCGGGCTTTGCCGCCTATGCCGGTGCGTCCACCGGCTCGCTGATTCATACGAGCCTCGCCGCGCTCGGCCTCTCCGCGCTGATCGCCGCCTCGCCGGAGGCGTTCCTGGTGCTGAAGGTCTGCGGCGCCGGCTATCTGATCTTTCTGGCGGTTCAGGCGATCCGCTCCGGATCGACCTTCAAGCTCGACGCCAAGGGCGGGCAGAAGGCGCGGTCGCTCCGAGCGAGCTGGGCGACCGGCATCGGCATCAACCTCACCAATCCGAAGATCATCCTGTTCTTCGTGACCTTCCTGCCGCAGTTCATCCATGCCGGCGATCCGAACGCGGCGGGCAAGCTGTTCTTCCTCGGCGTCTACTTCATCGCCTTCGCGACGCCCTTCGTCATCGCGATGATCTTTGCCGCCGACAAGCTCGCCGCGGCGCTGCGGCGCCGGCCGAAGATCACCCGGATGATCGACTACGTCTTTGCCGGCGTGTTCTCCGCCTTCGCAATCAAGATCCTGACGACGCAGGGGCGGTGACCGTCGTGACCGTCTCGTCGGAAGGTCCTCCGGTCCGGCGACCGGCCTCACCGCAGGCAGTCGCAAGCGGCCGTGTATCGGAGCCGGAGGCCGAGCTCTCTTCGCAAGACCGTCCCGCAACCTTCGCCGAGTGACCCCGGAATGCCGAAGCTCTCCCCGTCTCCGCTGATCCACCCGAGCGCCGAGGTCGAGGATTCCTTCCTCGGCCGCTATACCGAGGTGGCCGAGCGCTGCCGCGTCACCGAGACGGTGATGGGCGACTATTCCTACATAGAACGGGACGGACAGGTCTGGGCGGCCGAGATCGGCAAGTTCGCCAACATCGCGGCGGCGGTGCGGATCAACGCCACCAACCACCCGACCTGGCGGGCGACGCTGCACCACTTCACCTACCGGGCGGGCGACTATTTCGAGGGCGAGACCAACGAGGCCGAGTTCTTCGACTGGCGCCGCGAGAACAAGGTGACGATCGGCCACGACGTCTGGATCGGCCACGGCGCGACGATCCTGCCGGGCGTGTCGATTGGCAACGGTGCCGTGATCGGCGCAGGCGCCGTCGTGTCGAAGGACGTGGCGCCCTTCACGATCGTCGGCGGCGTTCCGGCCCGCCCCATCAAGCCGCGCTTTGCGCCGGGAATCGGGGAGCGCATGGAGCGCCTCGCCTGGTGGGACTGGCCGCACGAGACGCTGCGGGCCGCCCTCCCCGACTTCCGCAACCTCTCGGCCGAGGCCTTCCTCGACAAATACGCAGGGTGAGTCGCGGGCGGAGCCGCGGCCCCCGGAGCGGAATGCCGAATGAAAAACGCTCCCGAACCCGCGGATGGGGCTCGAGAGCGTGATCCTTCCCGCCGCCCCGCCGTCTCAGGCGAAGCGCTATGCGATGCGGGTGCTGCCGTCGCGGCGGCCGCTCTGCACGATCAGTGCAGATCGACCCGCTTGCGGTATTCCTGCAGCTGCGTCGTGCGCAGCCCGGCGAGGCCGTGCTGGTCGATCGACATCTGCCAGGAGAGGAATTCCTCCACCGTCAGCGTATAGCGCGAGCATGCCTCCTCAAGGCTGAGGAGGCCGCCGCGAACCGCCGCCACCACCTCCGCCTTGCGGCGGATCACCCACCGGCGCGTGTTGGTCGGCGGCAGGTCCGCCAGCGTCAAAGGGCTCCCGTCGGGACCGATGACGTATTTCACTCGTGGTCTAACCTGATCGGTCATTGCACTCTCGAACACCATTCAAAGACCTAATCGTCCCTGACCGTAGCCGGGTGCTTTTAAAAATCCGTCAAGCCCCGCGTAAGGTTTCGATAACAACACGAGTCAAATCGCCGACTTCACGAAGCGAGATCGCGTCCTCATCTTCAGCCGGCCCGCAGCGGGCCATTTTCGCCGCGATTCCCGGCCATTTCCGCTGAATAAGCCGGCAGCCGGGTGATCCGGTGGGCGGAAGCGAAATTTGGCCTTCGGGCCCGGAAACGATAGAAGCGGGGCTCGCCATGCCTTTCGAACCCCGCCGGGGCAGCCGATTATGAACAGCCTGGATCTCGAAAAGTCGCCCGCCGACACCCGTGTCGTCGTCGCCATGTCCGGCGGCGTCGATTCCTCCGTGGTGGCCGCCATCCTGAAGGACGAAGGCTACGACGTCGTCGGCATCACGCTGCAGCTCTACGATTCGGGTGCCGTCCCGCGCCGCGCCGGCGCCTGCTGCGCCGGCCAGGACATCCACGACGCGCGCCGCGTCGCCGAGACGCTCGGGATTGCCCACTACGTCCTCGACTACGAGGACCGCTTCCGCCGCGACGTGATCGACCCCTTCGCCGAAAGCTATCTCGCGGGCGAGACACCGATTCCGTGCGTCGCCTGCAACCAGACGGTCAAGTTCCGCGATCTCCTGGAGACCGCGCGCGATCTCGGCGCCGATGCCCTGGCGACGGGGCACTACATCGAGACGCGGGCGGTGGACGGGCGCCGCGCCATGTTCCGCCCGCACGACCTCGATCGCGACCAGAGCTATTTTCTCTACGGCACGACGCGCGAACAGCTGGACTTCCTGCGCTTTCCGCTGGGACGGCTGACCAAGCCCGAGACGCGGGCGCTGGCCGAGAAGCACGGGCTCGCCATCGCCGCCAAGCCCGACAGCCAGGACATCTGCTTCGTCGCCAGCGGCCGCTACAGCGACGTCATCCGCAAGCTGCGGCCGGACGCCGGCGCGCCGGGCGAGATCGTGCATCTCGACGGCCGGCGGCTCGGCACCCATGACGGCATCTTGAACTTCACCATCGGCCAGCGGCGCGGTATCGGCGTCGCCGCCGGCGAGCCGCTCTACGTCGTCGCGCTGGAGCCGAAGACGGCGACCGTCGTCGTCGGCCCGCGCGAGGCGCTTCTGACGCATCGCCTGACGCTGCGGGACGTGAACTGGCTCGGCCGGCGCACGCCGGACTCCTATGCCGAGACCGGCACCGAGGTCTTCGTCCGGGTGCGCTCGACCCGGCCGCCGGCGCCGGCCCGTATCGTCGGGGACGATGGCGGCTGGTCGGTGGAGCTTCTTGGCGGCGAGAGCGGCGTTGCGCCCGGCCAGGCCTGCGTCTTCTACGATGGCGAGGGAGCCGGCGCCGAGGTTCTGGGCGGCGGGGTGATCAGCGAGGCGCAGCGGGCCGAGCTTCGGCCCCAGCCGGCCGCGGAGATCCGCGCCGCCGGCTGAGCCGGCACCGGGCGGGAGCCGCCGGCGCGGGAACAGACGTGGGCGCTGTAGCTGCGGACGCTCAGCCGGCCTGCTTCAGCGGCGACGCCTCGGCAAGGATCCGCACCGTCTCGACCGCCTCGACCGCCCCGGTCTCGGGTTCGCGGCGATGCTGGACGCAGTCCACGAAGTGGCGCAGTTCGCGGTCGAGCGGCAGGCCCGGCTCGGTCGGGATATAGGCGACGGGGGCGTTCTCGAAGGCGAAGCCCTCCCCGCTGCGCCAGACCTTGTGGGCGTAGAAGGCGAGCTTCTCGCCCTCCGGCGCCAGATCGTCGAAGGTCAGCATGCCCTCGGTGCCGACGACCGAAAAGCGGCGGTCGCGATAGGGCGAAACGCGCGAGACATGCACCTCCGCCTTCAGGCCGCCGGCGAAATCGAGTTCGATGTCGGCGATGTCCGTCTCGTCGGAGAGGACAGACCGTCTCTGGCTGATGATCTGCGTCGGCAGCGAGCCGGCGAGATGCAGGATCATCGAGAGGTCGTGCGGGGCAAGGTCCCAGAGCGCATCCATGCCGAGGAAGCGACCGAGACCCATGCGATTGGCGACCATGTGCCGGACGGTGCCGATGCGCCCTTCGGCAACGACGGCGCACAGCCGCTGGAACACCGGGTGGAAGCGCAGGACGTGGCCGACCATCAGCAGGCGATGCGCCGCCCGCGCCGCCGCAGCGGTCTTTTCGGCATCTGCCGGATCGAGCGAGATCGGCTTTTCGATCAGCACGTCCTTGCCGGCGGCGAATGCCGCCCGGGCCATCTCCCCTTGCGCGCTCGCCGGCAGCGCCAGCACCAGCGCATCGATGTCCCGAGAGGCGATCGCGGCCGCAGGCTCGATCGCCGGCACCCGGTAGCGCTCGGCGAACATCTCGGCGCGATCGGGGTTGCGGTCGGACACGGCGGCGAGGACGCCGATCTCGGACAGGGTGCGGACATGGTTCTGGCCCCACTGGCCACATCCGATGACGGCTAATCTTGGCTGCATGTTCGTCCAGGCGTGACGCATTGCGATGGTCCCGCGTCTATCGAAGCCGGCCGCGACGGGCAAGCTTGCGGCCCGGCGCGAGGCTCGGCGGGAACCCGGCCGTCGCCGCCTCGCCGGCTACGCGGCGACTCGGCCGGCGGGCTGCGAGCCAGCGCCCGGCCTCCCTCGCCCTACAGCCGTGGACCCTGTCCGGGCCTTGCTGCCGGCCGGGGCTGGGCGCTGCGTCAGCCGATCGCCGCCTGACGCCGCTCCTCGTGCTCGTCGCGCAGGCTGTCGCGCTGCTCGAGCTTTTCGGCATTGGCGAGTTCGGCCTCCGCCTCGTCGAGCGCCAGGCGGGCGGCGCTGATCTGCACTTTGAGATCCTTGACGGAATTCATCAGATTGTCGCGGCGAAGGCGCGCCGCCTTGGCGAAGGTCGGATAGGCGAAATGGTTGACGTCGCTGATGCCCGCCTTCTTCTCCTCGCTGGAAATCTGGGCGTCGAGCTCCCCTGCCATGCGGGAGAACTCGCCCAGCATCAGCTCGAGCTGCTCGACTTGCCGACGCTTTTCCAGAACCTTGAACCGCGTCAGTCGCACCAAGTTGTCCCGCTTCATGACCACATCCTCAACTCGCGGCTCCGGGGAACGAAGCGCGCTTGAACACCGCGTCGTCGGGTTTCGGGCAAGGCTCGCGAACTATGCCCTTTAACCGTCTGTTTACGCGCACGGTTAATCATAGGGACGAGGGTTTAAGGCTGGGTAAACCGGGATCGACACTTGTTACGGGGCTGCGCCGACGGCGCCAGATCCCGCCGGGCGGATCCGAGCTTTCGACCAGTCCGCGGCTTGTCGCGGCCTGGGTCCATGATGGGCCAGGAGGATTTGTTAACCATTTGGTGCCAGTTTGGGCCGAACTATGACAACGAACGCTTTGCCGGATATGCCCGGTTCGGCTCGGCTGGCGGAGAGGAACTTCTGATGCGCGTTCTTTTGATCGAAGACGACAGCGCGGTCGCGCAGAGCATCGAACTGATGCTCAAGTCCGAGAGCTTCAACGTCTACACCACCGATCTGGGGGAAGAGGGCGTCGATCTCGGGAAGCTCTACGACTACGACCTGATCCTCCTCGACCTCAACCTTCCGGACATGTCCGGCTACGAGGTGCTGCGCACGCTGCGCCTGTCGAAGGTGAAGACGCCGATCCTGATCCTCTCCGGCATGGCCGGCATCGAGGACAAGGTCCGCGGCCTCGGCTTCGGCGCCGACGACTACATGACCAAGCCGTTCCACAAGGACGAGCTGGTCGCCCGCATCCATGCGATCGTCCGCCGCTCCAAGGGCCATGCGCAGTCGGTCATCAACACCGGAGACCTGACGGTCAATCTCGACGCCAAGACGGTCGAGGTGAACGGCCAGCGAGTGCATCTGACCGGCAAGGAATACGCCATGCTGGAGCTGCTCTCGCTGCGCAAGGGCACGACGCTGACCAAGGAGATGTTCCTCAACCATCTCTACGGCGGCATGGACGAGCCGGAGCTGAAGATCATCGACGTCTTCATCTGCAAGCTCCGCAAGAAGCTCGCCACCGCCACCGACGGCAAGAACTACATCGAGACCGTCTGGGGCCGCGGCTACGTGCTGCGCGAGCCGGACGAGGTGAAGGCCGCCTGACAGGGGTCTCTCCCGAACTCCAACGCCGACGCTATTCGAGGCTCGCCCGGCTCCGCCGCGGCGGGCCTTTTTCGTTCCGTTCGGCGCGCGACGACCTGCCTGGCCGTTCGCAGCCGATGCTGCCCGTCCTCTTCGTCGCGGCACCGGCTCGGGACGCCGCCGGAGAGGCGCTTCGAAGCAGGGCGAGCATCACCTGGGCCACGCCACCCGCAGCAGGAAGAGGCGATATTGCGGTTCAGGCCGCCTGTTCCGAGGAAATGAACGGAGACAGCCAGTCGATCAGCGCCTGGCGGTCGAACGGCTTGTAGATGTAGCCGGTCACGCCGGCGCGCCTGAGGCGCGTCATCAGCCCGAGATTGGCTTCGACGATCGCCGCCAGGATCACCGTCTGTCCCTTCCCCGAGCGCTGACGCAGTTCGCGAACGAAGTCAACCCCGGCCTGGTCGCTGCAGCCGACGGAAACGATGACGATGTCGGGCAGGCCGTTCTCGTCGATCCAGGCGCGCGATTCGGCAAGTGTCGCGGCACATTCGACGGCGAGCCCGAACTGCAGGATCAGGCGCGAGGCGATCTTGCGGATCACCGGAGCCTCGTCGATGACCAGACAGGTCTGCATGGGGTTCCTCCGTTGCGGCCGCTGCGTCTCAGGACGAAAGAACGGTTAGCACCTCGCACTTGCCGTTCCGTTCAAGGACATGACTAACGCAGGGTAAAGCTCAGCCGAAGCAGGCGCGGCCGGCTCGGCCGCTTGCGGAGCCCCGGCAGCGGACCGGCCGAGCGCTTCAGGCGGAACTCCGCGCGGCGCGCAGCCCGCTTCGGCTCAGGCCAGCGGCTTCAGGGCGGCGAGGAGCACGCCCGCTTCGACCTGATCGCCCGCCGCGACGAGGACCTGGGCGAGTGTTCCGTCGCGGGGAGCCGTCAGCGTGTGCTCCATCTTCATCGCCTCGAGGACGAGAAGCGGCATGCCGGCAGTCACGGTGTCGCCAGCGGCCGCGGAAACCAGCTTGACGAGGCCCGGCATCGGTGCGGTGACGCGCTCGCCGCTTGCGGCTTCAACGGCGCCGGCAGCAGGAGCATGCCGCTCGAAGCGGTGCGGCTGCCCCTCCAGGAAGACCGTCACCGACCGGTCGTCGCGCAGCAGCCCGGCCGAGAAAACGCGACCGCCGATCTCGACGCGCGCCTCGCCGCCCTCGCGTTCGCCGAGAAGCCGGACCGCGATCGCCGAGCCGGCCGCCTCGACGACGAACAGACCGTCTCCCTGGTCGGCAACCGGGACGTCGAGCCTGCCCCCGTCCGGCGACCCAAAGCGCGCGACGTTCCGGGCGGTGCCCCAGGCGCGAAAGCCGCGGAACGCCGCAAACGGGTCCGGATCGCGCCGGGCCGCGCGGCTCTCGCCGAGAAGGCCGAGCTCGGCCAGAGCCCCGATCGCCAGCGCTTCGGGCGGTGTGTCGGGCCGTGCGGTCAGCGCCGCGAGATCGCGCGCGATCAGCCCGGTATCGACGTCGCCGGCGGCAAAGCCGTCATGGGCCGCGAGCCGGCCGAGGAAAGCGAGATTGGTGACCGAGCCCGCGATCCGGGTCTGCCCGAGCGCCGTTCGCAGCCTGCCGAGCGCGGCGGCCCGGCTCGGCCCGTGAACGATCAGCTTGGCGATCATCGGATCGTAATGCGGCGTGATCCGGTCGCCTTCGCGAACCCCGGTGTCGATCCGCACGCCGTCCCGCGCCTCGGGAAAGCGCAGATGCGCCAGCGTGCCCGTCGCCGGCAGGAAGCCCCGCGCCGCATCCTCGGCATAGAGGCGCGCTTCGAAGGCGTGGCCGTCGATCGCGAGATCGTCCTGGGCGAAGGGCAGCGGCTCGCCCGAAGCGACGCGCAGCTGCAGTTCGACGAGATCGAGCCCGGTGATCGCCTCGGTGACCGGGTGCTCGACCTGCAGCCGGGTGTTCATCTCCATGAACCAGAACCGGTCGGGCCGAAGCCCCTCGGACGCGTCGACGATGAACTCGACGGTGCCCGCGCCGGCATAGCCGATCGCCTTCGCGGCCTTCACCGCCGCGGCCCCCATCGCCGCGCGCATCTCGGCCGTCATGCCGGGCGCCGGCGCCTCCTCGATGACCTTCTGGTGGCGGCGCTGCAGCGAGCAGTCCCGTTCGAAGAGGTAGACGACGTTGCCGTGGCTGTCGCCGAAGATCTGGATCTCGATGTGCCGCGGCGTCTCGACATAGGTCTCGATCAGGCAGTGCGGATCGCCGAAGGCCGCTTCCGCCTCGCGCTGCGCGCCCTCCAGTGCGGCACGAAAGTCGGCGGGTGCGTCCACCCGGCGCATGCCCTTGCCGCCGCCGCCGGCCCGCGCCTTGATCAGCACGGGGTAGCCGATCCTGTCCGCCTCGGCGGCGAGCTCGTCCGGATCGCGGCTGTCGCCGTGATAGCCGGGCACCACCGGCACGCCCGCCTCGCCCATCAGCCGCTTGGCAGCGTCCTTCAGCCCCATCGCCCGGATGGCACTCGCGGACGGCCCGACGAAGGTCAGCCCGGCCCTCTCGACCTGATCGACGAAGTCCGGGTTCTCCGACAGGAAGCCGTAGCCCGCGTGGATCGCGTCGGCGCCGGTCCTCAGCGCCGCCTCGACGATGCGGTCGCCCCGCAGATAGCTCTCGGCCGCCGCCGGCGGGCCGATCCGCACGGCTTCGTCGGCCATCGCGACATGCAGCGCGTCCTCGTCGGCATCGGAGAAGATCGCGACCGTGTGGATGCCGAGCCGCCGCGCCGTGCGGATGATGCGGCAGGCGATCTCGCCGCGATTGGCAATGAGGAGGGTGGCGATCGTCTCAGTCATTGGCCGAGCTCCGGCAGGTCCGACCAACTCGTTCGTTCGAGGGATGGGGTCTTGAGGCGACGATCGTCGGAGATGAAAAGCGTTGCGGAGGCAAGGCGGGCGGAAGCAACGTGAATGGCATCGGGCAAGGCCATGCGATGAATGGATCGAAGCACGGCGGCTTCGACGAGCACGTCGCGCGACACCGGCAGAACCGCCAGCCAGGACTGGGACGAGAAGAGGGCGAGGTAGGCGTTGATGGTCTGCGCCGCGTCATCGGCCAGCGGCTTGACCAGACATTCCGACAGCGCGATCTCGCTGGTGATCCCGACCACCCGCCCCGCGTCCAGCTGCGTCACGAACTGCTTCTGAGAGACGGTCAACGGCGCCACCGGCTCGATCAGCGCGATCAGCACGTTCGTATCGAGATAGACAGGCGGGGGTTCCACCTATCGATCCCCCTCTTCGCGCAGCGCTCGCACATGGGCCATGATCTCCTCTGATGTGCGGAACGAATGTCTGGAGGAACCGGCGCCGATCAGCGACATCAAGGAGCGCGGTGTAGCCGGCACCGCGAGCGCTTCCGCCAGGATCGCACGCGCCTCGGCCTCCGCCGAGCGTCCGTTCTGCCTGGCTCTCGTCTTCAGGCGCTCCAGCAAAGCATCGTCGATCTGCCGTACCAGCATCTGGCCCATGGCATTCCTCTTGATATCATTTCGATATCATAGCTGCGGACTCACATCCGGAACAGCCCGAACCGCGTCTCCGGGATCGGCGCGTTGAGTGCCGCCGAGAGCGACAGCGCCAGGATCTCGCGGCTCTTCGCCGGATGCACGATGCCGTCGTCCCAGAGCCGGGAGGAGGCGTAGAGGGGATGGCTCTGGCGGGCGAAGGTCTCGATCGTCGGAGCCTTGAACGCGGCTTCCTCCTCCGCCGACCAGGAGCCGCCCCTGCGCTCGATCGCCTCGCGCTTCACCGTCGCGAGAACTCCCGCTGCCTGCTCGCCGCCCATCACCGCGATGCGGCTGTTCGGCCAGGTCCAGAGGAAGCGCGGTCCATAGGCGCGCCCGGCCATGCCGTAATTGCCGGCGCCGTAGGAGCCGCCGATCAGCATCGTCACCTTCGGCACGGCGGTGGTGGCGACGGCGGTCACGAGCTTGGCGCCATGCTTGGCAATGCCGCCCGCCTCGTAGGCGCGGCCGACCATGAAACCGGTGATGTTCTGCAGGAAGACCAGCGGAATCCTGCGCTGCGAGCAGAGCTCGACGAAATGCGCGCCCTTCATGGCGCTTTCGGCAAAAAGGACGCCGTTGTTCGCCAGGATACCGACCGGCACGCCGTGGACATGGGCGAAGCCGCAGACCAGCGTCTGGCCGTAGCGCGCCTTGAATGCGTCGAATCTGGAGCCGTCGACGAGGCGGGCGATCACCTCGCGGACGTCATAGGGCGTCTTCGGATCGGCCGGGACGATCCCGAGGATCTCGGCCGGATCGTAGGCCGGGTCTTCCGGCGCCTCCATGACGACGGTCTCCGGCTTCCTTTCGTTGAGGTTCGCCACGATGCGCCGCGCGATCGCCAGTGCGTCTAGGTCGTCCTCGGCGAGATGGTCGGCGACGCCGGAGAGCCGCGTGTGCACATCGCCGCCGCCGAGGTCCTCGGCCGAAACGACCTCGCCCGTCGCCGCCTTCACCAGCGGCGGGCCGGCGAGGAAGATCGTCCCCTGCCCCTTCACGATGATCGTCTCGTCGCTCATCGCCGGGACATAGGCGCCGCCCGCCGTGCAGGAGCCCATGACGACGGCGATCTGGGCGATGCCCTTCGCTGACATCCGCGCCTGATTGTAGAAGATGCGGCCGAAATGGTCGCGGTCGGGGAAGACCTCGTCCTGGTTCGGCAGGTTCGCCCCGCCGGAATCGACGAGGTAGACGCAGGGCAGCCGGTTCTCCTCGGCGATCTCCTGGGCCCTCAGGTGCTTCTTGACGGTCAGCGGGAAGTAGGTTCCGCCCTTCACCGTGGCGTCGTTGGCGAGGACCATCACCTCGCGGCCCGCGACGCGGCCGATCCCGGCGATCGCGCCGGCCGCCGGCACTTCGCCGCCGTAGAGACCATGCGCGGCGAAGAGGCCGATCTCCAGGAACGGCGAGCCGGGATCGAGGAGACCCTCGACCCGGTCGCGCGGCAGCATCTTGCCCCGTGTGACATGCCGCTCCCGCGCTGCCTCGCCGCCGCCCGCGAGCGCCGCCGCCGCGGCCGCCTCGACGGCCGCGATCTGCTCCAGCATCGCCGCACGGTTCGTCGCGAAGGCCTCGGAGCGCGTCGAGATGCTGGAGGTCAGGATCGGCATCGCAGGCTCCCGCAGTTCATCGGATCAGCTCGACCTCGACGCCGATGTCGATATCGGCCCAGGCGCGGTCGGCGGTGACGACCCTTGCCTTTTCCTGAAGAGCCAACGCAAGGCAGGCGCGATCGCCAAGCGAAAGTCCCATCCGCCGGGTCTCTGTGCGCAGCGTTCCAGCCAGTTGTGCCTGAATGCGGTCGAAGGGAACGGTCGCAAGATCAAGACCGGCGAGCAGGAGCTTCGCCGCCTCCCCGGTCAGCCCGTGGTCGATCAGCTTGCTCACGACCTCAACCACGTTCACGCTGGAAATCCGCCCATCTGGAATAAGCGAGGCAAGGTCGTCGCTGCCCGGCTCACTCCACAGATAGGCGAGGACTGCCGAGCTATCGAGCACGACCGTCAAGAACGCGCGCCGTGCATCAATGTCTCCGCTTCCTCGCGAAGCGCCTCGGCGCGACGCTCGTCGATCAATTCGTCGACAGGCGAGCCGCCGCTGAAACCGCTCTGAGCGATCAACCGACGCACCTTGTCGATCGCCGCCATTGGAGAGACCAGCCGAAGTTCGCCGTCCTCGTCGATCCTGGCAATCAGTTTGCCGTCTCGGCCGAGCTTCATCAGCTGGCGCAGCTCATCCGGAATAACGAGACGTCCGCCTTCGTCGAGCGCCAACGCCGTGAAGGCATCCGCCTTCTCGTGCGGCACGAACGCAGCCCGAGGCGAAGCCGCGGCCGCCGACTTTCCGGATCTCGGCCGTTCCAGCGTATTGCGGACGTGTTGATAGCGGATATCCAGAAAGCGCGCGATGTCCGCTCGCTTGAAGCCCTTCTCATCGAGAGCCCGAATCTTCGCGGCCTTCGTCGGAAGCCCTGCGACGATCTTCGACATCGCCTCACGGTCGACTTGCATGAAACCTCCATCGCCAGTCCTACCTACTTAGATAGGTATGTAGGCTCCATCAAGCCGTCTCGCGGAACAGCTCCCGGCCGATCAGCATGCGCCGGATCTCGCTCGTGCCGGCGCCGATCTCGTAGAGCTTGGCGTCGCGCAGCAGGCGCCCCGTCGGATAGTCGTTGATGTAGCCGTTGCCGCCGAGCGCCTGGATCGCCTGCAGCGCCATCTGGGTCGCGGCCTCCGCAGCGTAGAGGATGCAGCCCGCCGCGTCCTTGCGGCTGACGGCACCGCGGTCGCAGGCGGCGGCCACCGCGTAGACATAGGCGCGGCAGGCGTTTGCCGAAACATACATGTCGGCGACTTTCGCCTGCATCAGCTGGAACTCGCCGATCGGCTGGCCGAACTGCCTGCGCTCGTGAACGTAGGGGACGACGACGTCGAGACAGGCGGCCATGATGCCGAGCGGCCCCGCCGCCAGCACCACGCGCTCGTAGTCGAGGCCGGACATCAGCACCTTCACGCCGCCGCCGACCTCGCCGAGGACGTTCTCGTAGGGCACCTCGCAGTCTTCGAACACCAGTTCGCAGGTGTTGGAGCCGCGCATGCCGAGCTTGTCGAGCTTCTGCGCCGTCGAGAAGCCCGCCATCTCCTTCTCGATCAGGAAGGCGGTGATGCCGCGGGGCCCGGCGTCCGGATCGGTCTTGGCGTAGACGACGAGGGTGGAGGCGTCCGGCCCGTTGGTGATCCACATCTTGGTGCCGTTGAGGACGAAGCGGTCGTTGCGCTTCTCGGCCCTCAGTTTCATGCCGACGACGTCCGAGCCGGCCCCGGACTCGGACATCGCCAGCGAGCCGACATGCTCGCCGGAGATCAGCTTCGGCAGGTATCTGCGCTTCTGCGCGTCGCTGCCATTGCGCCGGATCTGGTTGACGCAGAGGTTCGAATGGGCGCCGTAGGAGAGGCCGACCGAGGCCGAGGCGCGGGAAATCTCCTCCACGGCGACGCAGTGCGCGAGATAGCCCATGCCGGCACCGCCGTGCTCTTCCTCGACGGTGATGCCGAGCAGGCCGAGCTCGCCCATCTCGGGCCAGAGCGCGTTCGGAAACTCGTTGCTCCGGTCGATCTCCGCCGCGCGCGGCGCGATCCTGTCCTCGGCGAAGCGGTGAACGCTCTCCCGCAGCGCCTCGATCTCTTCTCCCAGAGCGAAATTCATCGACCTGTCGAACATGTCGCCATCCTCCCGTGGCCGCCACTCCCGAAAGCAGGCCGTCCTCCGATTGACATAGCACGCCGCAGGCCCACGTCCTGCCACCGTCTTCGTGCGCGTTGCGGGGCTTCCAATTTGCGCCGAGCTTTGCTATGGGCAGCCTCGAATTCCCGTCATGGCGAAGCCTTGCGGCGGCCTTCGGTCGACCGTATGCGCTTTGCGACGCGAATGCACCGGGTCGGACCAGGCGCCGCTTGCGACCGACCGGCGCAGACCGGACACATCGAGACCGCCCGGCCGCTCAGCCTTCCAAGGTACGCGGCGGGCCGAATGGAGCAGGACATGGCCGTACCCAAACGGAAGACCACCCCGTCGAAGCGCGGCATGCGCCGTTCGGCGGACGCGCTGAAGGCGCCGACCTACATCGAGGACAAGGACTCGGGCGAGCTGCGCCGGCCGCACCACATCGACCTGAAGACCGGCATGTATCGCGGCAAGCAGATCCTGAAGGTCAAGGAGCAGGCGTAAGCCGCTTCGCGCCGACGGCTCGGCCGCGGCGCCCATCGAACAGCAAGGGCCGGTCCCGCACGGGGAGCCGGCCCTTTTTGCGTTGCTCGTAATACTGACGCTCGCGGCGAACCGGCTTCGCCCTTGAACCGACAGGCTTCTACTCGGCCTTGCGGGCGTCGATCGCCTCCAGCCGCTCCTGCATGCGCTGAAGCTGCTCGCGCATCGCCTTAAGATCGTCGTCGCGGCTGTCGGTGCCCGGCCCATTCCCGGCGGCAGGGCCGGCGCCCGAGGCGGTGCCCGCCTCCCCCATCGTTCCGGCCATGAACGGGTTGAACACCGCCATCGCCTGGCGGAACATCTCGGTGTTGCGGCGCACCTGCGCTTCCATCAGCTTCATCGGCGTCTGGGTCATCGCGCCCGCCATCTGCTCACGGAAGCTCTCCTGCTCCTTGGAGAAGGCGCTCATCGTCTGCTCCAGATAGCCGGGAATGACCATCTGCATCTGGTCCCCGTAGAACCGGATCAGCTGCCGCAGGAAGGCGATCGGCATCAGGTTCTGGCCGCCCTTGTTCTCCTGCTCGAAGATGATCTGGGTCAGCACCGAATGGGTGATGTCCTCGCCGGTCTTGGCGTCCTGGACGACGAACTCCTCGTTGTTCTTGACCATGGTCGCGAGGTTCTCGAGCGTCACGTAGGTGCTCGTCCCGGTATTATACAGCCGACGGTTGGCGTATTTCTTGATGACCGTCACGTCGGAATCCCTGGCCATGCTCCACCCCTTGACCCGTGCCGCACCCGCCGGCGCATTCGCAGCGCAAACTCCCGCGTTGCGCCGCATAAATCATAGGCACAAAATCCGCCGTATTCCAAATGCTTCGAAGGACGGAGGCTTCGATCCACCGCAAGGTGACGGTGCGGCGTGAGGCGCGCCGTCGGAAAGAGGGCGGCAGGCGGGGGTGCATCGTCGCTCCCGGTGACGACCGGAGCCGTTTGACAGGCCGCCGAGAGAGTTGCGACAAAGGTCGCGGAAGAGCCTGAAGCATTCTATCTGAACCCTATCGCTCGCGCTCGATCGAAGGAAATGTCATGAGCAACGGACAGTCGGTGGTCATCGTCGGGGCGGCCCGCACCCCGGTCGGCGCCTTCAATGGCGCTTTTGGCAGCGTTCCTGCCCATGAACTGGGCGCCGCCGTCATCAAGGAGGCGCTGGCGCGCGCCAAGGTCGACGCGGCGGAGGTCGACGAAGTCATCATGGGGCAGATCCTGACGGCCGCCGAGGGCCAGAACCCGGCACGGCAGGCCGCCATGGCCGCCGGCTGCCCCAAGGAGACCACTGCCTGGGGCCTCAACCAGCTCTGCGGCTCCGGTCTTCGCACCGTCGCCATCGGCATGCAGCAGATCGCCTGCGGAGACGCCAAGGTGATCGTCGCCGGCGGCCAGGAGTCCATGTCGATGGCCCCGCACGCGCAGCATCTGCGCTCGGGCCAGAAGATGGGCGACCTGAAGCTCGTCGACACCATGCTGAAGGACGGGCTGATCGACGCCTTCAACGGCTATCACATGGGCAACACGGCCGAGAACGTCGCGCGCCAGTGGCAGCTGACCCGCGAGACGCAGGACGAATTCGCGGTGAAGTCCCAGAACAAGGCCGAGGCTGCGCAGAAGGCCGGCCGCTTCAAGGACGAGATCGTCCCCTTCACGGTCAAGGGCCGCAAGGGCGACACCGTCGTTTCCGACGATGAGTACATCAAGCACGGCGTGACGATGGAGGGCGTCTCGAAGCTGCGCCCCGCCTTCGACAAGGAGGGCTCGGTCACCGCCGCCAACGCCTCCGGCATCAACGACGGGGCAGCCGCAACCGTCCTGATGAGCGAGGCGGAGGCCGAGCGCCGCCGGCTGACGCCGCTGGTGCGCATCGTCTCCTGGGCGACCGCCGGCGTCGATCCCGCCATCATGGGCACCGGCCCGATCCCGGCCTCGAAGAAGGCGCTGGAGAAGGCCGGCTGGACGGTCGACGACTTGGATCTGGTGGAAGCCAACGAGGCCTTCGCCGCGCAGGCCTGCGCGGTCAACAAGGACCTCGGCTGGAATCCCGACATCGTCAACGTCAACGGCGGGGCCATCGCCATCGGCCACCCGATCGGCGCGTCCGGCAACCGCATCCTCAATACGCTGATCTACGAGATGATCCGGCGCGACGCGAAGAAGGGCCTCGCCACCCTCTGCATCGGCGGCGGCATGGGCGTTGCCATGTGCTTCGAGCGGATGTGACGGCACCTGCGGCCGCCCCCGGGCGCCGGCCGCAAAGCAGGAAATCGGGGCGGGTGGCTCAGGGAGCCGCTCGCCCTTTCCTTTGGTGACAGCCCGCGTCGCAGGCGAACCTGACGGCGGTCGCGACCACGCAGCGCATGAGAAATTTTCCCGCAAGGGGTGCCAAGCGGGAGCCGTCGCCGTAATGATTGGGAGGAGGCATCCTTTCGGCGGTCGGCTTCGTATCGGGGGCCGCTCGCGCGGCAGGCAACGGTGGGAGGAAGAGCATGGCGAGAACGGCAATCGTAACCGGCGGCGTGCGCGGCATCGGCGCGTCCATCGCAAAGGCGCTAAAGGCGGCGGGATATCAGGTCGCGGCGACCTATGCCGGGCAGGACGACGCCGCGAACGCCTTCCGGCAGGAGACCGGCATCTCCGTCTACAAGTGGGACGTGCGCTCCTATGACGCCTGCGTCGCCGGCATCGCCAAGGTGGAAGCAGAACTCGGCCCCGTCGACGTCCTCGTCAACAATGCCGGCATCACCCGCGACGCGATGTTCCACAAGATGCCCCCCGAGCAGTGGAAGGAGGTCATCGACACCAATCTCACCGGCCTCTTCAACATGACCCGCCCGGTCTGGGAGGGCATGCGCGAGCGCGGCTTCGGGCGGATCATCAACATCTCCTCGATCAACGGCCAGAAGGGCCAGGCGGGTCAGGCGAACTATTCCGCAGCCAAGGCCGGCGATCTCGGCTTCACCCGGGCGCTGGCCCAGGAGGGGGCCCGGAAGGGCATCACCGTCAACGCGATCTGCCCCGGCTACATCAACACGGCGATGATGGCGACGATCTCCGAGGACGTCATGCAGAAGCACATCCTGCCGCAGATCCCGGTCGGCCGGCTGGGCGAGCCGGACGAGATCGCCCGCTGCGTGGTATTCCTCGCCTCCGACGACGCCGCCTTCATCACCGGCTCGACCCTGACCGCCAATGGCGGGCAATATATGGGCTGATCCGGGTGGCGCCCGGCGCCGTCTCGCACCGGGAGCATCGCGGACACGGCGGTGGCGGTGTCCGCAGAAGCTCATCACGGCAGCGTGTATCCCGACTTCTCCCCGATCCGGACAATCTTTCGTCACGAAGTATTGGCGGGGCACGATCCTTTACATCGTTGCGGAATGAAACTGCAGGGAACGAAGCGAATTCCTCTTTGTTTATCGGCACATAAAGCATCCCCGACACGGGACGATGCAGAACTGATCTTCGAGGAGAAGACCGATGACGAAGAAGTCCTGGACTTACGGCATCATGGCGGCTGCTTCATTGGCCGTCGCAACCCCGGCGCTGGCACAGAGCGTCGAGATCGGGCCGAACGGCGTGCGCGTCGTTCCGAACGACTCGTATCGCTACCGCGATCACCGCGATCACGGCCGCTACAACCGGCGCGACGAACGTCACATTTCCGAGATTTCGGAGCATGAGGCGGTTCGGATCGCACGGCGTCAGGGCATGCGCGACGTTCGCGCCATTACCAGGACCCCGCGCTCCTTCCGCGTCGCCGGCGCCGACAGGCGCGGAGACCGCATGTCGGTGTCGATCGACCGGTTCAGCGGCGAAGTCCTGTCCGTGCGCTGATCCGGACGACATCTGGACAAACGAGAGACGCCGCGGGACGAACTGCCTCGCGGCGTTTGCGTAACCTGTCCCGTCCGGCCCCCTCGTGGCCTGTCAGAGCAGACTTTCGATCCCGGTGCTGCCGGAGCTCGAGCTTCCCCCGCCGAGAAGCGTCAGCGCCGGCGACGAAGCAGCGGCGCCCGAGCCATTGTTGAGATCGTACATCGCCAGGAAGCGGTTGATGAACTTGTCGAGCGTCTTGGAGTCCTTCAGGCTGGAGAGGTCGAGCTTGTTGTCGATCGTCTTGGCCTGCAGGTCGATGTTGCTCTGGCTGGACTCGGTCGGGATGCCGAGCGCCGTCTGCACCACGGTCAAGAGCGCGGTGTCGCCCAGGATCTCGTAGCTGTTCTTCAGATCGGGCGCCTTGCGCTTGAAGTAGAGCGCCAAGCGGACGCCCTGGTTGTCGTCGCCCGCTTCGCTCTCCATCGTCTGCTGCAGGTAGAGGTCCTGCGTGTTCATCACGTCGGCGGCGGTCTGGACCTGCTGCTTGTCCAGCGCGATCGTTCCATCGGTGTTGAACGAGAAGGCCGAGGCGAACTCGACATAGCGCTTGTCGTTCTTGGAATCGGCGAAGCTCTTGGGATCGTTGAGATCGCTGGTCAGGATCGCTTTCACGTCGTCCTTCGACAGCTTCTCCTGATCGAGGCCATAGGCCTTCAGCGCGTAGTTCATGATCGTGTCGTTCGAGACGAAGTCGTCGATCGTGGCGACGGAATAGAGCGCAGCCTTGTAGTCGGCGGTTTCGGACTTCGCCTTCGCCAGGTCGGTGGCGCTGGGCTTGTCGCCGAGGAGGGCGGCGTAGCGGTTGGCGGTCGCCAGCTGCGCCGCATCCGTCTGCGGCAGACGCTCGGTGGCAACCTTGCCCTTGGAATCGAAGTTGAAGGCCGCCGCAAGCCGGACATAGCGGTCGTCGCCCAATTGCCGCGCGAAGCTCTTCGGGTCGGACGGATCGCTCTTCAGAACCCGCATGATCGTGGTCATGCTCTCGGCCTTGGGGTCGAGGTCGAAGGCCTCCAGCGCATAGTTGTAGACGGTGCTGTTGCCGATGAAGTCCGAGACGCTGGTGATGCCGCCGACCATGCCCTTGAACAGGCTGGTCTGCAGTGCGTCGGCCTGCTGCGTGGCGGTCCGGTATTTCTGCAGATAGGCGTCCGTGGTCTTGGTCACGGCGTCGGCGGTCTGTGCTCCGCCCGCCCCGGCATTGCCCTGGGTGTCGAAGTCGAACGCGGCCGCCAGCGCCTGGAACTGCGCCTTGCGGTCCTGGTCGGCACCGGTCGCGGTGGACATCTTGTTGAGAACGCTGTTCGGATCGTTCGGGTCGCTGGTGAGGACCTGCCAGACGAAGGTCGAGGAGGTCGTCGCCGGGTCGAGACCAACGGAGGTCAGCGCGATCCCGAGAAGCCGCTTGTCGTTGACGAAGTCGTCGGCGGTTTTCACCTGGCCGATCTGCTGCTCGTAATAGCTGACCTGGTAGCTCGCGGCCTGGGCCGTGGAGCCGAGTCCCTTGGCATTGAAATAGTTGTAGACGGTGGTGTTGGCGGCCGCCGCATCCTGCAGTGCGCCGGCCGGCACCGTCCCGTCGGTGTTGAAGTGCAGCATGTCGGCGAGCTGCAGATAGCGCGTATCGCCCTTGGCCGCTGGGCCGTCCGCAGCGTTCGAGGTGAGGACCTGCCTGATGAAGTCCTTCGAGGTGATGGCCGGATCGATGCCGACCGACGTCAGCGCGACATTGTAGAGCGCCTTGTCGTTCATGAACTGGTCGAGCGAGGTGACGCTGCCGATCGCGCTGACATAGTGGCTGGCGTTGAAGGCCTGGGCCTGCCCGGCCCGCACCCGCCAGTCCGAATAGGCTTCGGTCGTCAGGTCGCTCTGCTGCGTCGACTGGGCGATCGGCGTCGTCGACGAACTGGTGGTCGACGAGCTGGAACTCGAACTGGAGGTGCTGTCGGCCGAAAAGTGGAAGGCCGCGGCGAAGGTTCGGTAGCGGTCGTCGGCGAGCTGGTTGGCGAAGCTCGAGGAATCGGTGAGGTCGCTTTCCAGCACCTTCTTCATCAGCGCCTTGGAGCCGATCTGGTCCTCCAGCCCGTAGGCGGTCATCGCGTAGGAATAGAGCTGATAGTTGCCGAGGAAGTCGTCGATCGTCTTTACGTTGCCGATGTTCGCCTTGTAATAGGCCGCCTCGCGGCTGACGAGCGGTTCCGCCGCGACCCGGTTCAGCGAGCGCTGCATGTCGCTGGCGTAAAGCTGATAGGTCAGGAAGCTCGACAGCATCTGCGGCTCGTCCATGGGCGATCAGCGCCGCACGGACCGGTGCCGGAGGCGCGTTGGGGCGGCCCCAGCCATGCCAGAGAAAGCTGGCGCCGACCTTTTCTACCGCATGGGCGTTAACGGGCCGTGACCGCGAGCGTCACTCCGCCGGCGGCAGTTCAACCGGCAGCATGCGCTTCTCGGCATCGGAGACGAAGCACAGGTCGAGGATCGTCTGCACCTCGGCGGCACGGCGGAAGTCCGGCTGGCCGTTCTCGCCGGAGAGCAGCGCGATGACAAAGCGGTCGGCGTTGCGCGGGGTCGGCGGACACTCGTAGGGCTGCCAGGTCTGCGTCTCGATATCCGGGCCGAGACAGACCTGCAGCGTCGATTCCGTCGTGTTCGACCAGACCTTCACCGCGCCCTTCGACCCGTGGATAGTGAGGTCGAGGTCGTTGGCCTTGCCGGTGGCGGTGCGGCTCATGTGGATGACGCCGAGCGCACCGTTGGTCATCTCGACCGTCATCGCGCAGGAATCGTTGGCGTCGAGCGTATAGCCCATCAGCGCGCCGCCCTCGGCCTTGTCGAAGGTCTTCAGCCGCGCCTGCAGAGCGGCGATGTCGAGGCCGGTCGCGAAGGTCACGAAGTCGACGATGTGGATGCCGATGTCGCCGAGCACGCCCTTCGAGCCGTGCGCGGAGGACAGGCGCCAGAGCCAGCGCTCGTCGGTGCGCCAGTCGCCCCAGTGGTTCGCGGACAGCCAGCTCTGCAGATAGCTCGCCTCGATGTGGCGCACCTCGCCGATCTCCCCGGCCTCGATCAGCCGCCGCGCCATCTGGATCGCGTGGGCGTTGCGATAGGTGAGGTTGACCATGTTGACGACGCCGGCCGCCTCCGCCGCCTCGACCATCTCGAAGGCGTCCTCTGCGTTCACCGCCAGCGGCTTCTCGCAGAACACCGCCTTGCCGGCGGCGAGCAGCTGCAGCGTCGTCGCCTTGTGGACCCCGTCCGGGGTGGAATTGACCGCCGCGTCGAACGCGCCCCATTCGAGCGCCCGCTCCAGGCTGTCGAAGGCCTCCGGAATTGCATGCATCTGCGCGAAAGCACGAGCCCGCTCGGCGTTGACGTCGCAGGCCGCGACGATCCGGCAGCCGGGAATGGAGGTGAAGTGCTCGGCGTGGCGATGCGCGATGCCGCCGGTGCCGAGGATCATGATACGCTTCTCGCCCGTCGCCGTCGCGCCGCGCGCCTCGTTCCCCGTCATGCTCACCGGAATCCCTCTTCCCCTGGTCTGTGCAGGGCCGGGCCCCGCTGCTCGATCTTCTCCGGCGCCTTGTCCACCGGAACGTTCGGCGCCGCCGCGACATCTTCCCACGCGGGCGCCGGGTTGTAGGCCCAGCGGACCGCGTTGTTCAACACCCGGCGGATGTCGGGGTTGTGATAGATCGGATAGGTCTCGTGGCCGGGGCGGAAATAGAAGATCCTGCCGGCGCCGCGCTGATAGGTCAGCCCGGAGCGGAAGACTTCGCCGCCCTCGAACCAGGAGATGAACACCGTCTCCATCGGCTCCGGCACCAGGAACGGCTCGCCGTACATCTCGGCATTCGGCAGGTCGATCGACGGCCCCACTCCCTGGACGACCGGATGCGAGCGATTCACCGCCCACAGCCGCTCGCGCTCGCCGGCCTCGCGCCAGCGCAGCGAACAGGGCGTCCCCATCAGCCGCTTGAAGATCTTCGAGAAGTGGCCGGAGTGAAGAACGATCAGGCCCATCCCCTGGTGGACGCGCGCCGCGACGCGCTCGACGACCGTGTCGGACACCTCCTTGTGCGCCTTGTGGCCCCACCAGAGGAGCACGTCCGTCTGGTCGAGCCGCTCCTGCGGCAGGCCATGCTCCGGCTCGTCCTGCGTCGCGGTCGAAACCTGAAAGTCCGGCGTCTCGGCGAGCGCCGCGGCGATGACCGCGTGGATGCCGTCGGGATAGATGCTCCTGACGGTCTCGTTCTCGCGCTCGTGGCGGAACTCGTTCCAGACGAGGGCTCGGATGGGCATGGCTTTCTCCGCAGGCTTCGGGGCGGGGCCGGGCAGATGCGAACTCCGGCCGGCTCGGGCCTCAGGCCGTTTCCAGCAGCGCGAACGGCAGATCGGCGAGAACGGCGGCAAGGTCCAGCGCGTCCTGCGCCGGCAGGTCCACCTCGGTGAGGGCGTTCCGCCACGCGCGGCCGCGCAGCGCCTCGGGAAGGACAAGCCGCGTCGTCCCCCAGCGCTCGGCCGGGACCCCGATATCGACCGCCCCCTCCAGAAGCGACAGGCAGAGGCGCGGCGCGATCGCGATCGCGGCGCGACCGTCGCCATTCGTCCGGGCGAAGGCGACGATGTGAGCGGCGCGTTCACCCTCACCCGTCAGCGGCACGTAGGCGCCGCGGGTGAAGAGTTCCGGATTGCGGCCGCGCAAGGCCAGTCCGGCGCGCGTCAGCTTCGCCTTGATCCAGCCGCTACGCCACTCCGCCATGGCCTGCGCCCAGGAGTACTCGCGGCCCATCGCCTCGGCGCGGGCGGCGAAATCGACGCTGCGGCGGTTGTCGGGGTCGACGAGCGAGAAGTCGTAGAACTCGGTCCCCTGGTAGATGTCGGGCACGCCGGGGGCGGCGAGCTTGATCGTCGCCTGCGACAGCGAGGTCAGCGCCCCCGCCGCGACGAAGGGCTGCACGGCCTCCCAGAACCGCGACAGGAAGCTCTCCGCCTCGCCGCCCTCCAGCATGGCATGGACGAAGTCCCGGAGCGCCGTCTCATAGGCTTCCGCCGGCGAGGTCCAGCTAGTCCAGCGCTTCGCCTCCCGCACCGCCTTCTCGGCGAAGGCCGCGAGGCGCCCGGCGATCCGGCGGCACTGCTCGCGGTCGGCGGGATCGAAATCGGCCGGCAGCACGCCGAGCAGCGACTGATAGAGCCCCCACTCGGTGGCCGGATCCGGCGAGAGAAGTCCCGGCTCGATCTCCTTTCGCCATCCGCTCATATGGCCGGCGAACTCGGCCACCATGTCGCGCCAGCGCTCCGGCGCCTCGGACAGGGTGTAGAGCCTGGCGCGGGCATCCTCCGCCCGCTTGGTGTCGTGGGTGGAGGTGGCGAGTAGCCCTTCCGGCTGGTCCTCCAGCCGGATCTGCATCGCCTCGTGGAAGATCTCGGTGTCGGCACCGTAATGGTCGGGTTCGCCGCCGACCTCGTTGAGCGCGATCAGGCGGTTATGGCGGTAGAAGACGGTGTCCTCGACCGCCTTCGCCATCACCGCGCCGGTGGTCTGCTGGAACCGCCGCGTGAAGTCGAGCGCGCCGGCGATGTCGGCGCCGTCGACGAAGTCGAGCTTCATCAGCCGGCCGATGAACTGGATCGGCTCGTCCGCCTCCACCTCGCGGCCGCTCATCGCGCGATCGACCGCCTCGTCGATGATCGCGATGTCCCGGCGCGGCACGCCGTCGACCGAGACATAGGTGCGATAGACCGGCAGCGCGGCCGCGACCTCCACGATCGAGCGCGCGATCGTGTCCGGCCCGAGATCGCGGGTGGACAGGCCGCGTTCGGCGACGCTGAGCGCGAGGCTGCTCAGGGCCGCGAGCTCGCCGGCGAGATTGCGCTGGAAGATCGAGCGCTTCTGCCGGGTGATCATCGCCCGCAGGTCCTCCTCCTCGCCGATGAAGGCGTGGTAGGCCTCGCTCATCGCCGCCTCCTTCGACGGGTCGACATAGAGGCCGGAGAGCGCGGTGATGAACTCGTAGCCGGTGGTGCCCTGGATCGCCCAGCTGGTGCGCAGGCGCTCGTCGCCGGTGAGGATCTTCTCGACATGGATCGACGGCGAGCGCCGCACCGAGTGGAAGGCCTCGCACAGCTGTTCGAGATAGCCCTTCGGGTCGGCGAGACCATCGACATGGTCGATGCGGATGCCGTCGAGGCGGCGCTCACGCGCCAGCCGGATCACCAGCTGGTGGGATTCCCGGAACACCCGGCGCAGCTCCTGGCGCACGCCGATCAGGTCGGCGATCTCGAAGAAACGGCGATAGGTCAGCTTCTCGCGCGCCGTGCGCCACCAGGCGAGCCGCCAGGCCTGCGCCTCGTGCAGTTCGTGCAGCGCGGCCGGGTCGGCATTGATCGCCGCGATCGCCTGGTCGAGTGCGGCGCGGAAGCTCCCGTCCTCCAGATGCTCGGAGAAGCGCTCGGCAAGCTCGTCGGCCTCGGCCGGCGTCGAGACCGAGAAGCGCCGCACAAGCCGGTCCTTCTCCGGATGGTCGATCAGGCCGAAGACATGGCCATAGGTCCGCGGATCGATCGGCAGTCCGTAGCCCGCCGCGTCGAAGCGCAACCGGGCGTTCTCCGCATCGAGCTTCACCGACAGGTCGTCGTCCTCCAGCGCATCGCCATAGGGCTTGCCGAGCACAGGGACGAGGATCTTCTCGGCCTCCCAGGAGATGTCGAAGGCGCGGGCGTAGCGGCTCTCCTGCCCCCAGCGCAGCACGTCCTCCCACCAGTGGTTCAGCGGCGAGACGCCCATGTGGTTGGGCACGAAGTCGAGAATCAGCCCGAGATCCGCCGAGGACAGGGCGTCGCTCATGTCGGTGAAGCCGGCGATCCCGCCGAGCCCCTCCTCGAAGGCGTTGTAGTCGGTCACGTCGTAGCCGTGGGTCGACCCGGGCGAGGCCGCGAAGATGGGCGAGGCGTAGAGGTGGCTGATGCCGAGCCGGGCGAGATAGGGCCCGAGCTTGCCGGCCTCCTTGAAATCCATGCCCTCCCGGAACTGCAGCCGGTAGGTCGCGACGAGGGGACGGCTCATGGCTTCTCCGGCCTTTCCTGCCGCATCGCCATCGCCAGGCTGCGGAAGCGGTGATTGTCTCTGAGGTCTTCGAGCCCGACCGGCGTGCGGATCCGCCAGTTGGGATACTGGTCGGTGGTGCCCGGCAGGTTCGGCTGGCGCGTCGATCCGATCATGTCGTCGAGCTGGACCGTGACCAGCACGGACGGCGTCATCGCGACGAAGCGGTGGACGGCGACGGCGAGGTCCGGCGACAGTTCGCCCGGCACCTCCTCCTCGCCGCTGGCGACGCGGGCGTATTCGCCGGGCAGGATGCCCGCCTCGGCGAGCGCGGCGATCAGCGCACGCTTGTCGCGCCGCCGGTCGGCCCGGTCCCGTTCGCTCGCGGCCTCGTCCTGCGTTCCGGCCTCGGCGCGCAGCCTGATGTCGGCGCCGACCCACCAGCCGGCGAGCGTCGCGAGATCATGGGTCGAGACGCAGGCGAGCGCGAGCTTCGGATAGGCTGCCGGTGGCAGGAATTCCGTCTCGCGATGCCGCTCGAAATACAGCACCCGGTAGGAGAGGATCTGCGCCGCCTCCATCGTGTGGCGAAAGCCCGGGGGGACGGTGCCGAGGTCCTCGCCGATGACGAGGCAGGCATTCTCCTGTGACGCCGCGGCGACCGTGTCGACCATCGCGCCGAGCGGATAGCGGACATAGCCGCCGCCCGCCGAGCCGGTTCCTTCGGGGATCCACCAGAGCCGCGCCAGCCCCATCGCATGGTCGATGCGCACCGCCCCGGCATTGCGGGTGAGCGCCTCGAAGGATTCGCGCAGCGGCTTGTAGTTCCGTTCGGCGAGGGCCTTCGGCGACAGCGGCGCGAGGCCCCAGTCCTGGCCCTGGCTGTTGAACATGTCGGGCGGCGAGCCGACGCGGGCTGCGCCGACGGTCAGCGAGGGATCCGCCCAGGTTTCCGCTCCGTCCGGCGCGACGCCGACGGCAAGATCGAGGTAGAGGCCGATCCGCATGCCGGCCGCCTTGGCGCGTGCCTGCGCGCTGGCGAGCTGCTCCTCGGCCTCGAACTGCAGCCATTGATGGAACAGGACGAGATCGGCGTTCTCGGCGGCGAACCGCGCCACCGCCTCGCCCTTCCGGTCCTTCAGCTCGTCGGGCCAGGAATGCCAGCCGGCATAACGGCCCGCCTCCACCTGGCGCTCGGAGATCGCCTCGAACAGCGCGAAGGCAGCCAGCGTCTCGCCGCCCCCGGCGGAGAAGCGCTCGAAGGCCTGCTCCTCGCGGATCTCGTCGACTCGTGCGGCGAAGATGCGCTTGAACAGCTCCCGCTTCAGCCGGCCGGCTTTCGGATAATCGACGAGGTCGCCGTCCAGCCCCTCGAACAGCGCCGGCTTTTCGCTGCGCAGCGCTTCGATCGCCGCCGCCCCGCCCTTCAGCCGGTCGACGGCGATGTAGAGCGGATTGAGGAAGCGCCGGGTCGAGGGCGAATAGGGGCTGTAGCGCCCGGGATCGGCAAGGAACAGCGCGTGCAACGGGTTGACGCCGACGAAGGCGGCGCCCTCCTCGCCGGCGATCGCCGCCAGCTGCGCCAGGTCCTCGAAATCGCCGATGCCGAGATTGCGCTGCGACGTCAGGCCGTAGAGTTGGCAGGCGACGCCCCAGGAGCGATGCTCCAGGATGGCGGGCGGCAGCGCGCAGCGGCGGCTCGGCTGGTCGCCCGTCTCGTCGAACGATCCGAGGGGCCCGTTCTCCGGATCGACACCGAGCGCCGAGAGCAGCGCCCGCTTCGCCGCATCGTCGATGTGCTTCCGCTCGCCCATCTCGGAAATGTACGCGAGCTGGATGCCGTGGCTCGCGGCCAGGCGGTCGAGATGATCGCTCAAGAGGCCAGCCCCGCGAGAAGCTGTTGGCCATCGAGGCGGAAGATGACCGATGGTCCGGGCAGGATGCCGGTTTCCAGCACGTCGGCGGCCTCCTTGGGATGCGAGTGCACGAGAGAGCCGCGGGAGAGGTCTCCCTTCGCCACGCCCTGCGGCACCGCCCAGGGTTCGTCGTCGAGATTGGCGTAGAGCGACAAGACGGCTCCGTCCTTCAATGTCCAGGCCACCACGAAGGCCCGCGTGTCGTCCGACGCCTGCCAGGCACCGCAGCAGGCGGGAATGTTCTTCAAGAGCGGCACGATCTGCTTCTGGCGCTTCTCGAGGAGCCGCTTCACCATCTCCAGCCGCCGGCGATAGGTCGGGCGCTGGATCATCGACCAGTCGAGCTTGGAGGCTTCGAAGGTCGAGGCAGCGTTCGGATCGGGGATCAGCCGGCGCGCATCCTCGTCCCGGAAGGCCGCGAACTTCTTGAACTCGCTCCGCCGGCCCTCGCGCACGGCTTCGCCGAGCTCGCCGTGGAAGTCGGTGAAGAAGCAGAAGGGATGGGTGTCGCCGAACTCTTCGCCCATGAACATCAGCGGGATCTGCGGCGACAGAAGCAGGATCGCCTGCAGGCACTCGACGACGCGGCGCGAGGCGAGGTCGGTCAGCCGGTCGCCGAAGGCGCGGTTGCCGATCTGGTCGTGGTTCTGCAGGAAGTTGACGAAGGCGGTCGGCGGCAGATGCGCCGACGCGGTCCCGACGTCGCGCCCCCGGTGTTCCGAGTGCTGGCCCTGGAAGACGAAGCCGGTGGCGAGCGCCTTCGCCATCTGCTCGACGCTCCTGCGGGAATAGTCGGCGTAGTAGCCCTCTTCCTCATGCGTCGCCAGCACATGGGCGCAGTGGTGGAAGTCGTCGTTCCATTCGCCGGAGACGAGTTCCGGCTCGCCCTTCCCGTCGCGCTCGATGTGCCAGACGATGTTGCGGTCGTCCTCGGTGGTGATGTGGACGTGGCGGTCGGGGAACGTCTTGCGCACCCGCGCGGCGAGTTCCTTCACCAGCGGCGTGTCGGTGGTGTCCTTGATCGAGTCGATCGCGTCGAGCCGGAGCCCGTCGATCCGGTACTCCTCCAGCCAGAACAGCGCGTTCTCGATCATGAACTCGCGCACCGGCGTCTCGTCATAGGCGATCGCCGCGCCCCAGGGCGTGTGGATCTCCTCGTGGAAGAACCCCGAGGCATAGGCGCCGATATAGTTTCCGTCCGGGCCGAAGTGATTGTAGACGACGTCGAGGAAGACCATCAGCCCGCGCTCGTGCGCGGCGTCGACGAGCCGCTTCAGCCCCTCGGCTCCGCCATAGACTTCGTGCGGGCAGTAGAGCAGCACGCCGTCATATCCCCAGCCGCGGCGCCCGGCGAACTGGGCGACCGGCAGGAGCTCGATCGCGGTGATGCCGGTCTCCTTGAGGTAGTCGAGCTTCTCGACGATCGCGTCGAACGTGCCGTCCGGCGTGAACGTGCCGGTGTGGAGCTCGTAGAACACGGCCTCCTCCCACCGCCGTCCCGTCCAGCCGGCGGTGCGCCAGGCAAAGGCTTGCGGATCGATCAGCCTGGACAGGCCGTGGACGTCGCCGACCTGCGCACGCGCCGCCGGATCCGGCACGACCATGCCGCCATCGACGCGGAAGCCGTAGCCCGCCCCGAGCGGCACCTCGGCGGTGGTGACCTGCCACCAGCCGTCATCGCCCCGCTGCATCTCGCGGAACCGGCGCTCCTCGCCGGCGGGCTCGAACGCCAGTTCGATCTGCGTGGCGCTCGGTGCCCAGAGGCGGAAGGTGGTGGCGTCGCCGTCGCGACTGGCGCCCCAGGACGTCTTGAAGGAGAATCGGTTCGGCTCTGCCATGTCCACTCGACGGGTCGGGCGGCCCGAACGCTGCGCGGGACGTCGATGGGGCACGAGCGTGCGAGAGCGGCGGGCGGCGCCTGGCCTTTCCGCTGCATTGTCGCGCGCGCTCGGTCCGCACCCGTCCCGCGGGGAGCGAGCCGCGATGTCTGTTCTCGGCTTAACTGGAGCGCGTGAGTGCGCTTCAAGCCTGACGCCGGGTCGATATTTCCGTCGCCGTCCACAAGTCCTTGTTCGGGTAAGGAAATCCGCACCGGACGCCACTGTCGCCGGTCGGCGCGGCGGCGCCGATGCGTCAGGCTGCGCCGACCCGGCGGTGGACGAGGTCGTGGATGAAGCCGAGCTTCTGCGTCACCACCTCGGAGATCACGAAGGGGTAGAGGTCGTGGTGGCCCATCGAGCGGTTGAACGAGTTCAGCGCCGCCGACAGCGCCAGCCAGGCGTCGAGGATCTCGCGGATCGTCGTCGCCTCGCCGAAGACGTCGAAGTCGATCGTCGTCGTCAACAGGCCGGAATCCTTCACCCGCGGATCGACCGACACGCCCCACCAGTGACCGGTCTCGAGCGAGTCGACGATGTGGAGATAGTGCGCCCAGGTCTCGGCGAAGTCCTCCCAGGCGTGCGATCCGGCATAGGAGGAGACGAATTCGTCCTGCCAGTTCGGCTTCGGGCCGTTCTGGTAGTGACGCTGGAGTGCCTCGCCGTAGTCCTCCTCGTCATTGCCGAAGAGCGCGCGGCATTCGGAAAGCGCGGAGCCGTCGCGCACCAGCCGGTCCCAGTACCAGTGGCCGACCTCGTGACGGAAATGGCCGAGCAGCGTGCGGTAGGGCTCGCCCATGACGGTGCGGCGCTTCTCGCGCTCGGCATCGTCCGCCTCGGCCAGCGCGATGGTGATCAGGCCGCGGTCGTGCCCGGTCATCACCCTCTCGCCGGACGACGTCTCCGTCAGGAAGTCGAAGCCGAGGCCCTCGGGATGCTCAGCCCGCGTCAGGAGCGGCAGGTTCAGCCGCATCGCGGTGTAGATCATCCGGTGCTTGGCGAACTCCATCTTCTGCCAGAGCGCGACGTTCTGGGGATCCGACGTGTCCGGGATCGTGACATTGTGCCGGCAGGCGGCGCAGAGCGTATCGCTCCCCTGGCCGGGAACGAGCCAGTTGCAGACGCCGAACTGATAATTGTCGCAGTATTTCCAGCTTCCGCCGTCGGAATGGCGCCCGGCCGCGACCCAGATGCCGTCGTCCGGCTCCAGCGCCAGCATCCGGTTGGACCGCGGCTCGAAGCCGAGGGCGTGGTTGCAGCGCTCGCAGACGACGTTCTCGAAGAACACCACCTGCGAACATGCGGGGCAGGAGAAGAGTTTCATTGTCGGAAACCTAGCGGCGCGGCGCACCGCGAAGAGAGTTGCGCGCAGGAATGCTTGAAGCGGGCCCAGGTTCCGCAGCGGGCGCGCCGCGGCGACAGAAATCGTGACGCCTTCCGCACTGCAGCGCTTGCCGCCATGCCGCCAGCCTATATGGTCCAAGGCGAACGAATGATCAGGACGGCACGAAGGGGCACGGATGTCCATCCTCGCAGCGCTTCATCACGTTACCCACTACCGATACGACCGCCCCGTCCATCTCGGCCCCCAGATCATCAGGCTTCGTCCCGCCCCGCATTCGCGCACGCGCGTGCCGTCCTACTCGCTGAAGGTCCTGCCCGAGCCCCACTTCGTCAACTGGCAGCAGGACCCGTTCGGCAACCATCTCGCCCGCTTCGTCTTCCCGGAGAAGACGACGGAGTTCCGCGTCGAGGTCGATCTTCTCGCCGACATGACGGTCTACAACCCGTTCGACTTCTTCGTGGAGGAGGCCGCCGAGCGCTGGCCGTTCACCTATGAGGAGCCGCTGCGCAGCGACCTGTCGGCCTATCTCGGCGCCGAGCCCGCGGGGCCGCTGCTGACGGAATTCCTCCGGACGCTCGACCGCAGCGAGCTGAACACGGTGAACTTCCTCGTCGGCCTGAACCGGGACCTGCAGCAGAAGATCGCCTATCTCGTGCGCTTGGAACCCGGCGTACAGACGCCGGAGGAGACGCTGGAGAACGGCTCCGGCTCCTGCCGGGACACGTCCTGGCTGCTCGTCCAGATTCTGCGGCATCTCGGCTTCGCCGCCCGCTTCGTCTCCGGCTACCTGATCCAGCTGAAGCCGGACAAGGTGGCGATCGACGGGCCGGCCGGCACCAGCGTCGACTTCACGGACCTCCACGCCTGGGCCGAGGTGTATCTGCCGGGCGCCGGCTGGATCGGCCTCGACCCGACCTCGGGGCTCTTGACCGGCGAGAGCCACATCCCGCTCGCCGCGACCCCGCACTACCGCTCCGCCGCCCCGATCACCGGCGGCGTCGATTTCGCCGAGGTCACCTTCGACTTCGAGATGACGGTGACCCGCATCTCGGAGCGCCCGCGCGTCTCCTACCCCTTCTCCGAGGAGAGCTGGCAGGCGCTCGATGCCCTCGGCAAGACCGTCGACGCGGACCTCGCGGCCAACGACGTGCGCCTCACCATGGGCGGCGAGCCGACCTTCGTCTCGATCGACGACTTCGAATCCCCCGAATGGAATGCCGACGCCACCGGCCCGAAGAAGCGCGGCCTCGCCGACGCCCTGATCCGCCGGCTGCGCGAGCGCTTCGCGCCCGGCGGTTTCCTGCATTACGGCCAGGGCAAGTGGTATCCCGGCGAGACGCTGCCGCGCTGGACCTTCTCGCTCTACTGGCGCAAGGACGGCGTCCCGATCTGGAATAACGAGGGCCTCGTCGCCCGCGAGACCGAGTCGGGTCCCGCCGGGCCGGACGAGGCCGAGCGGCTGGCGACGAAGGTCGCGGAGGCGCTCGGCGTTTCGGCCGACAATGTCGCCCCGGCCTTCGAGGACGCGGCCTATTGGATCGCCCGCGAGGCGCAGCTGCCGGACAATGTCGAGCCGACGGATTCGAAGCTCGAGGACCGGGAGGAGCGGGCGCGTCTCGCCAAGGTGTTCGAGCGCGGCCTGTCGCGCCCGACCGGCTACGTCCTGCCCGTCCAGGCCTGGCAGGGGCGCGACCGCTCCGTGCGCTGGGTCTCTGAGCGCTGGCGCACGCGCCGGGGGCACCTCTTCCTCGTGCCCGGCGATTCCGCCCTCGGCTACCGCCTGCCGCTCGGGTCCCTGCCCTATCTGAAGCCCGGCGACTATCCCTTTATCCATCCCGCCGATCCGACCCAGCCCTTCCCGCCGCTGCCGCCGCAGAACCGGACGCAATACGGGCGGCTGGAGATGCAGAGCCAGGAGCGCGGAGACGGCGACCCCGACAGCCCCCTGCAGGCAGGGATGAGCCAGGCGATGGAGGGGCCGGCAGGCGCGATGCGCCAGTCGCTGCCGCCGCTCGGCAATCCGAGCGGAGCCTCCAATCTCCCGGTCCAGATCATGACCTTCGGCGCGCCGGGTTCCGGGCCCGGCGAGATCGACGGCGCCGTGCGCACCGCCCTGTCGATCGAGCCGCGCGAGGGCAAGCTCTGCGTCTTCATGCCGCCGCTCGAGACCGCCGAGGCCTATCTCGATCTCCTCGGCGCGATCGAACAGGTCGCAGAAGCGGAGAACCTTCCGGTTCAGATCGAGGGCTACGCCCCGCCGCACGATCCGCGGCTGAACGTCATCCGCGTCGCCCCGGACCCCGGCGTCATCGAGGTCAACGTCCATCCGGCCGCCTCCTGGGAGGAGGCCAAGGCGATCACCACCGGCGTTTACGAGGACGCGCGCCAGTCGCGGCTCGGCACCGACAAGTTCATGATCGACGGCAAGCATGCCGGCACCGGCGGCGGCAACCATGTCGTCGTCGGCGGCGCGACGCCGCTCGACTCGCCGTTCCTGCGCCGGCCGGACCTGTTGAAGTCGCTGGTGCTCTACTGGCAGCGGCACCCCTCGCTCTCCTACCTCTTCTCCGGCCTGTTCATCGGCCCGACCAGCCAGGCACCACGCATCGACGAGGCGCGGCACGACCAGCTCTACGAGCTGGAGATCGCGATGGCGCAGATGCCGGCCGTCTCCTCCGCGACGCCGCCCTGGCTCGTCGACCGCCTGTTCCGCAACCTCCTGATCGACGTCACCGGCAACACCCATCGCGCCGAGATCTGCATCGACAAGCTCTATTCGCCGGACGGGCCGACTGGCCGGCTCGGCCTCGTCGAGTTCCGCGGCTTCGAAATGCCCCCGGACGCGCGGATGAGCCTCGCCCAGCAGCTGCTGATCCGGGCGCTGATCATGAAGTTCTGGAAGCGCCCGGAAGAGGGCAAGTTCGTGCGCTGGGGCACCAGCCTCCACGACCGCTTCATGCTGCCGGAATTCGTCTGGGCCGACTTCCTCGACGTGCTCGGCGATCTCGGCCGCGCCGGCTATGCGCTGCGTCCGGAATGGTTCGAGGCGCAGGCCGAGTTCCGCTTCCCCTTCTGCGGCCGGATCGAGCGCGAGGGCGTCTCGCTGGAGCTGCGGCAGGCCTTGGAGCCCTGGCACGTGATGGGCGAGACCGGGGCGATCGGCGGCACGGTGCGCTTCGTCGATTCCTCCGTCGAACGGCTGCAGGTGAAGCTCTCGAACTTCGAGGCGGCGCGCCACGTCGTCACCTGCAACGGTCGGGAGGTGCCGTTGACACCGACCGGACGGGGCCAGGAGGCGGTCGCCGGCGTCCGTTTCAAGGCTTGGCAGCCGGCCTCGGGCCTGCACCCGACGATCCCGGTGCATGCGCCGCTCACCTTCGACATCTACGATCGCTGGTCGCAGCGCTCGCTCGGCGGCTGCGTCTACCACGTCGCCCATCCCGGCGGGCGCAACTACGACGTCTTCCCGGTCAACGCCTACGAGGCGGAGGCCCGGCGCCTCGCGCGGTTCGAGGACATCGGGCATACGCCCGGCGGCTATGAGCCGGTGCGGGAGATCCCAGACCCGTCGTTCCCGATGACGCTGGATCTCAGGCGGCCGGCGGGGCTGGCGGTGATGTGACGTTTAGCGGCAGGGCCCGGATCATCGGGGATCGCTCAGCCCTGCGCGGCTTCAGCCTTCGACGGCCTTGCGCAGCACCGCCTCGCCCCACTCGTTCAGGCTCTGGTCGGCCGCGGCGGCGGCGATCGCTGCGCTTCGATGGAGTGCCGGGTCGACGCGGAACAGCATCTTTCCGGAATAAGCCTTGTCCGGCTCCTTTCCGACCTTCGCGCAGGTATCGAGATAATCGTCCACGGCCTCCTGAAAGGCCGCCCGGATGCTCTTCGGATCGTCGGCGTGGAAGCCGATCACATCGTTGATGCCGAGGATCCGCCCGACGAGGATGTCATCATCGACATCGACGTCGACCTTCGCCGTATAGCCGCGGTAGGTGAGCATGCTCATGGCCGCATTCCCAGCTTTTCCAGATATTCCCGCGCATCCCGGACTTGGTAACGCTTCGCCTCCCGCCCCGGATGCGGACGATGAAAGCTCGCGACGAGGCCATCCTTCTCGAAGCGGACGCGCGAGCCGCTCCCTTCGATCAGGCGACAGCCCGCGGCGAGAAGCAGGCCCTCGGTATCGGCCCAGGCGATCGTGCCGGAGACCGGATTTGCAAACACCGCTTCGAGCGTCTTCCGCTGACGGCTGTTCATGCGGCAATATGGCCTTTGCTAGCACAATCTGCAAGCAGGAGCGTTCAAGGCGCCTTCCCAGATCCGGGCGCATTCGAATACGGTATCATCATGAGGCGAGGACATCGCCTTGCCACGCCGCCAGGAAAGCCAGCGGTGGGTACACAACCACCGCCGCCGTCTCTTCCCTGGAGCCCCGTGACCAGCGAATCCACCGCCCTTCCAAGCTATGCGAGCCTCGTCGGTGTGGGCCGCGACGAGATGATCGCGCCGGGGGGCGGCGTGCGGCCGCATTACGCGCCGCTCCTCAACGCGCTTTCGACGATGCCCCGCAGCGAGCGCGAGGCGCGCTTTTCCTCGGCGCGTCAGTATCTCTCCGAAGCCGGCGTGTTCCACCAGGTCTACGGCTCCGGCGACGCGGCCGAGCAGACGCATGAATGGCCGCTCGCCCAGCCGCCGCTCGTCCTCGACCCGGCCGAGTGGGCGACGCTGTCGGAGGGGCTCGTCCAGCGGGCGGAGTTCCTGGAAAGGGTGATCGCCGACCTCTACGGCGAGCGGCGGCTCGTCCGCGACGGGGTGATCCCCGGCGCGCTGGTCGGCCAGAACCCGGAATTCCTGCGCCCGCTGAGCCAGCAGGGCCTTTCCGGCGCGCCGCTGATCCGCTTCATCGCGATCGACCTCGGCCGCGGGCCGGACGGGCGCTGGTGGGTGCTCGGCGACCGGACGCAGGCGCCGTCGGGCGCGGGCTTCGCGCTGGAGAACCGCGTCGCGACGTCGAAGGCCTTTCCCGACATCAGCCGGGAGATGAACGTCGAGCGGCTGGCACCCTTCTTCATGCGCTTCCGCGACACGCTCTACGATCTGGCGGGGCCGGATGTCACGCGCATCGGCCTTTTGACGCCGGGCCCGCACAACGAGACCTATTACGAGCACGCCTATCTCGCCCGCTATCTCGGCCTGCTGCTGCTGGAGGGCGGCGATCTCGTCGTCCACCACGATCGCGCCGAGGTGAGGACGGTGGACGGTTTCCGCCCGATCCGCGTCCTGTGGCGGCGGCTCGACGCTGACTTCTGCGATCCGCTGGAGCTTTTCGGCGGCTCGCGCATCGGCACGCCCGGATTCCTGCGGGCGGTGCGCTCCGGCGCCCTCGTCACGGTCAATGCGCTCGGCTCCGGCCTTCTGGAGACGGCCGGCCTCTTGGCTTTCCAGCCGGCTCTCGCCCGGGCGACGATCGGCACCGAACTGATGCTGCCGACGATCGCCACCTGGTGGTGCGGCCAGGAGGCGGCGCGCGCCTACGTGACGGCGCACCGCGAGCGGCTGCAACTGGCGCCGGCCTTTCCGCCCGCCGCCGATGCCGCCGCCGGCCTGCCTGCGGCGGAGGAGATCACAAGGCTTTCCGCGCGCGGCTTCGACGAGCTGATGCGTCGCGAAGGAACCGCGATCGTCGCGCAGGAGGTGGCGGCGCTCTCGACCGCGCCGGTGTTCGTCGCAGGCAGGCTGGAGCCGCGACCGGTGACGCTGCGGGTCTTCCTGGCGCGCGACCGCGACGGCTGGCACGTCATGCCCGGCGGCTTTGCCCGCATATCGGATTCCCGGGACGCGCGCGTGGTCTCGCTGCAGCGCGGCGGCGGCTCGACCGATGTCTGGATCCCGTCGGACAACCCGCCGAGGCCGGTCACCCTGATCGGCACCGGCGGGACGCGCTTCGCGCGCCGGCTCCCCGGCGCCGTTCCCGCCCGCGCTGCGGACAATCTCTACTGGCTCGGCCGCTATGCCGAGCGCTGCGAAGTGGCGACACGTCTCCTCAGGCTCTACGGCGCCCGGACCGGCGAGGGCTGGAAAGCCGGTGAGCTGGAAATGCGGATCGGCGGCCTTCTCGCGGAGCTCGGCGTGACCGTTCCGCCCGGCGACCCGGTGCGCGGGCTCCTCGCGCTCGCCCGCCAGGCGGCCGATACCGCCTCGCGCATCCGCGACCGGTTTTCGCCGGACGGCTGGCGCACGCTGCGCGAGATCGTCCGGCTGATCGTCGAGGCACAGGACGACGACGGAACCGAGCTGGTCGGGCTGACCAGCGCGATCCTCACCCACCTCTCTGGTTTCGCCGGGCTCGTCCAGGAGAACATGTACCAGTTCCTCGGCTGGCGCTTCATGCAGTCCGGCCGGAGCCTCGAACGCGCGCAGATGTCGGCGCGCATCGCCGCCTCGCTTCTGTCCGGCGAGCCACCGGAGGGCGCCCTGGAGGCGCTGCTCGGCTTTTCCGATTCCAGCGTCACCTATCGGCGGCGCTATTTCGTCGACCTCTCCCGCGAGACCGTCGTCGACCTGACCGTCCTCGATCCGCTCAATCCTCGCTCCGTCGCCTTCCAGGCCAACGCCCTGTTCGAGGCGGTCTCGGCGCTGCCGGGAATGGACGCTGGGGAAACGCCGGACATGCTGTTCCGGCGGCTGGCGCGCCTGCGCGTCCGGCTGCAGACGGCCGAGGCGCAGGAGGTGGCGCCGGCCTTCCTCACCCGCATCGGCGGCGACCTCGCCGACATCTCCGATCTCTTCACCCGCCGCTATCTCCTCTCCAGCCCGCGGCGTGGTCCCGGTCACGAGGAATCGGAATGATCTACGACCTCGTCCTGAAGATCGGCCACGACTATGCCGGCAGCGTCGCCGACGCGCGGCATGTCCTGCGCGTTCGCCCGCGGACGGAGCCCGGCCAGCGCGTCGTCAGCTCGGCGCTCGCCGTCGCGCCGGAGCCCGACGAGAGCTTTGCCGAGGCCGACTTCTTCGGCAACCCGATGGACTCGGCAACGCTCTACCGGCCCCACAGCCGGCTGGATCTGGAGATGCGCGCCCGTGTCGAAGTCTCGCGTCGGGCCGTCGACCTCGCGGCCACACCGCCGCTTGGCCGGCTGGCGGACGCGGCCCGTCTCTGCCGCAGCGGCGGCCCGGACGCGCCCATGCACTTTCTCGGCCGCAGCCGGCGCATCGCCCTGCCGGATCCGGTGCGGACCTACGCCGCCGAATGTCTCGACAACGAGGCCGGTGCCGGTGCCGCGATCCTGTCCCTCGCGATGCGGATCAAGGCCGACTTCGCCTATCGGCCAGGCGCCACCGATGTCGGAACAGGGGCCGCCGCGGCCTTCGCCGAAAGGCGCGGCGTCTGCCAGGACTTCGCGCATGTGATGATCGCCGGGCTGCGGGCGAACGGCATCCCGGCCGGCTATGTCAGCGGCTTCCTGCGGACCGATCCGCCGCCCGGCCAGCCGCGGCTGGAAGGAGCGGACGCCATGCACGCCTGGGTGACGGCATGGCTCGGGCCGGATTGCGGCTGGGTCGGCTTCGACCCGACCAACGGCGTCCTGGCCGGGGACGGCCATATCGCCGTCGCGCTCGGCCGCGACTACGACGATGTCGCGCCGGTTGCCGGCGTGCTCGTGACGGCTGGTCCGCAAAGATCCTATCACGCCGTTGACGTGGTGCCGCATGAGGATCCGTCGCTTCCGATGCGGGAGACATCGGCAACTTCTGCGAGTGAAAAACCAAGTTCTTCCAAGGATCGTAAGATTTCCTCGACGTTTTCACTGTAGCCCTTGGCAAACGGTTTGGTTGCCAGTCGGTCAGTGGGTCATGCAGTTCGACGTCACAACAATGCTCCTCCTGATGGCGGGAACCTGCACGATCGCCTCCGGCGCGATGCTGATGGAATGGCGGAAGGGCGGCGAGCCGGCGCTCGCCTGGTGGAGCCCCGCCTTCCTCGTGATCGGAATCGGCAGCGCCCTGACGCCGCTGCGCCAGATCGGCCTCGACGTCCTGGCGATCGGGCTCAGCAATGCCCTGACGATCGGCGGCTACGGCGGGCTCTTCGCGGGCATCGCCAGCTTCACGGGCCATAGAAAGCTGACCGCGCTGTGGCCGCTCGGCTGCATCGTCTGGCTGCTGTTCTGGCTGTTCTCGCCGCTTTCGGACGACGTCTTCGCCCGCATCGTCGTCCAGTCCTTCTCCGTCGTCGTCTACTCCGCGGTCGCCGGAGTCCTGCTTCTGCAGATGCCGCGCGCCAACGCCCTGGTGAAGACCGTCGGCTGGGTCTTCACGATCCGTGCCGTCTTCTTCGCCGTGCGGATCGCCATGGTCTCGCTGAGCGGATCGGTCCTTGACGCGCGGCTGATGACCGGCTTCAGCTTCACCTCGGTGATGTTCGAGGGCGTGCTCGCATCGGTGCTGCTCGGCTATCTTCTCCTTGCGGTCGGACGCGACCGACGCGAGGTCTCGCTGAAGCGCCTCGCCGAGACGGACTTCCTCACCGGCATCGACAATCGGAGGGCCTTCGCCCTCAAGGCGCGGGTGGCGCTGGCGCTGGCGCCGCGCCGCACGAACCCGAACACCTCTCTCCTCATCATAGACATCGACAACTTCAAGCGTCTCAACGACACCCATGGCCATGCCTTCGGGGACGAGGTGCTGCAGATGTTCGCCGCGATCGTCGCGGGGCATCTCGGTCCCGCCGACCTGTTCGCCCGTCTGGGCGGCGAGGAATTCGCCGTCCTCTTGCCGGGCCAGAACGTTGAGAGCGCAACGCGCACGGCAAATGCGATCCGGCGCAGCTTCGCCGAAGCCGCGGATGTCATCGACGGGCGGTCCGTCAAGTCCACGGTGAGCATCGGCATCGCGTCGGCCGCCGAGGCCGGAAGCCTCGACACCCTCACCAGGCTTGCGGACGGGGCGCTCTACCGGGCGAAGTCCGGCGGCCGGAACAAGGTGATCGCGGCGGAGCCCGAAGCGGAGATGTCAGGCAGCCAGCCCTGCTCGCAGACGCGGTCCGCTGCTCCGGCCTGAGTGCGGTAAGACTTCCTCTATTTTCGCGATGTATGGCCAATCGCATCCCGTATTCATGTCGGAAGGGGCCATGCACGTCGACGTCCCCACCATCTACCTCGTCCTCGCGGGAATCGCCTTCGTCGTCGCGCTGGCGATCCTGGCGGAATGGCGCAAGCTCGCGACGGGGGCCATGATCTGGTGGGCGGCCGGGTTCCTCGGTATCGCCGCAGGCGCCGCGACCGCGCCGTTGCGCCTCCTGCCGGGGCTCGACTGGCTGGCAATCGGCATGTGCAACCTCTTCCTCAGCACCGGTTTCGGCTTCATCGTCTGCGGCATCGCCCAGTTCACGGGACGCAAGGGCATCGTTCTCTTCGCGCTGCCCGCTCCGGCGATCTGGCTCGCCTTCTGGATGTTCTGCCCGGAATTCTCCTCGATCGAGATACGGATCTTCCTTCAGTCGTCGGTGATGACGGCCTTCTCCTTCGTCGCCTCCTGGCTCCTCTTGAACGGGGACGGAAACCGCACCTTCTTCATCCGGCTCCTGGCCTGCGTCTTCGCCGTGCACGGCCTGGTTCACGCGCTGCGGGTCGCGCTGCTGGGCGTGCCGGGGGCGGTGCTGGACGATCTGCGGATGACCGGCTTCGCCTTCACACCGATCATCTTCGAAGGGGCCATCGCCGTCGTGGTGATCGCCTTCCTGCTGATCGCCATTGCCCGCGAACGCGAGGAAGACGCTCTGCGGCAGCTGGCCGAAACCGACTTCCTCACCGGCATCGGCAATCGGCGCTCGTTCGAGCAGAACGCCAGCCTCGCCCTTTCAGGCAAGCGGTCCGGCCCCGGGGGCGGCAGTATCGCCGTTCTCGACCTCGATCACTTCAAGCGCATCAACGACACGTTCGGTCATGCCTTCGGGGACGACATTCTGCGCCTCTTGTGCGCGACGGTGCGGCTTCATCTCGGCCCGCAGGACTTCTGCGGCCGGCTCGGCGGCGAAGAGTTCGCGGTCTGCCTTCCCGGCCGCACCGCGGAGGATGCGGCCCTCGTCGCGGAGGCGATCCGCCGGGACTTCGCCGAACGCGCCCTGATCTTCCGGGGCCAGCCGGTCGGCGCCGCTGTGAGCGTCGGCGTTGCCGAGATCAGCAGAGCGGGCGAACTGCAGGACGCGCTGTCGACGGCGGACGCAGCGCTCTACGATGCCAAGCGAGCCGGGCGAAACCGCGTCGAAGTCGCGCAGCGGGCATAGCCCGAACATGCTTCCGCCACGATCGCCCGGCCGCTTCCACGGCCCGGGCGACGCCGAAGCAGACGCCCTATCTCTCGTGGACGAGGGCGATGGTCGCCAGCGGCGGCAGCGTCAGCGAGATCGAATAGGGCCGACCGTTGACCGAATGCTCCTCGGCCTCCTTGCCGCCCATATTGCCGACATTCGACCCGCCGTAGATCTCGGCATCGGTGTTCAGCCGCTCGCTCCAGCGCCCCGCGGACGGCACACCCACCCGGTAGTCGTGGCGCGGCACCGGCGTGAAGTTGGAGACGATCAGCACCGAGCGGCCCTCGCGGTCCTTGCGCAGGAAGGCGATGACGCTCTGGTCGACATTCGCCGTGTCGATCCACTCGAAGCCGGCCGGGTCGCAGTCGAGCTGATGCAGCGCCGGAATCTCGCGGTACATCGTGTTGAGGTCGCGCACGAGCCGCTGGACCCCCTTGTGCTCGCTGTATTCGAGCAGGTGCCAGTCGAGCGACTGGTCGTGGTTCCACTCGGCCGACTGGGCGAACTCGCCGCCCATGAAGATCAGCTTCTTGCCGGGATGGGTCCACATGAAGCCGAAATAGGCGCGCAGATTGGCGAACTTCTGCCACTGGTCGCCCGGCATCTTGCCGATCAGCGAGCCCTTTCCGTAGACCACCTCGTCATGGCTGAGCGGCAGGACGAAGTTCTCCGAATAGGCATAGACCATGCCGAAGGTCATGTGGTGGTGATGGTAGCGCCGGTTGATCGGGTCCTCCTGCATGTAATGCAGGGTGTCGTGCATCCAGCCCATGTTCCACTTGAAGTGAAAGCCGAGGCCGCCGGCATAGGTCGGCCGCGAGACGTCCGGAAAGGCGGTCGATTCCTCGGCATGCGTCGTCGCCTTGGGGAAGTACTCGCCGACGCGCTCGTTGGTGTCCTTCAGGAAGGCGATCGCCTCGAGGTTCTCGCGCCCGCCATGGATGTTCGGCTCCCACTCGCCGGCATTGCGGGAATAGTCGAGATAGAGCATCGAGGCGACCGCATCGACACGCAGCCCGTCGATGTGGAACTGGTCGAGCCAGTATAGGCCGTTGGCGACGAGGTAGTTCTTCACCTCATTCCGGCCGTAGTCGTAGATCAGCGTGTTCCAGTCCTTGTGGAAGCCGCGCCGCGGGTCGGGATGTTCATAGATCGACGTCCCGTCGAAGCGGGCCAGGCCATGGACGTCGGTCGGGAAATGCCCCGGCACCCAGTCGAGCAGCACGCCGATGCCCTCCTGGTGCAACGCGTCGACCAGCCGCGCAAAGGCTTCCGGCGAGCCGTAGCGCGAGGTCGGCGCGAAGAGGCCGATCGGCTGGTAGCCCCAGGATCCGTAGAACGGATGCTCGGACACCGGCAGGAACTCGACATGGGTGAAGCCCATGTCCTTGACGTAGGGGACGAGATCCCTGGCGATCGCATCGTAGTCGAGGAAGGTGTTGCCGTCGCCCCGGCGCCAGGAGCCGAGATGCACCTCGTAGATCGAGATCGGCTTCTCGCGGTTCTGCCACTCGGTGTCGTGCGCCTGAAATTTGCCGTCCTGCCACTCGTGCTCGATCAGGCCCTCGACGATCGAGGCGGTGGACGGCGCCTGCTCCTGCTTGAAGCCGACGGGATCGGCCTTCAGCGGCTGCACGTTGCCGTCGGCGCCGACGACCTCGTATTTGTAGATCTCGCCCTTGCCGATCTGCGGAATGAACAGTTCCCAGACGCCGCAGTCGTGGCGCAGGCGCATGACGTGGCGCCGCCCGTCCCACGAGTTGAACGGGCCGACGACGGAGACGCGGCGCGCGTTCGGCGCCCAGACGGCGAAGGAGACGCCCGCAACGCCGTCCATCTCACGCGGGTGCGCGCCGAGCTTCTCGTAGAGCCGATAGTGGTTGCCCTGCGCCAGGAAGTAGATGTCCTGATCGCCGAGGATCGGGCCGAAACGATAGGTATCCTCCTCGTCCCAGGGCGTGCCGCCGCCATGGCTGAAGCGCAGACGATAGGCCGTGGACCGATCGAGGCCGGGCACGAAGCCGGAGAAGAAGCCTTCCGGGCCGAAGGATTCCAGCTGCCCCAGCTCCTTGCCGGCGGTGTCGACGACTGCGGCCCAGTGGGCGCCGGGCCGGAAGGCACGGACGATCGCGCCGCCGTCGACATAATGCGGGCCGAGGACGGAGAACGGGTCGCCATGGGCGCCGCGCTCGAACTCGTAGGCCTGGTGCTCGTCGGGACGATGGTCGATGGGCGCCGCGCCGGCGCCGGTGTCGGTGCTCATGTTCATTTCAGTACCTGCCGTTTTTCGAGGAGCGCGATGATCCCGCGCAAGGGGATCGACAGCCATGCGGGTCGCATCGCCGCCTCGTAGCGCAGTTCGTAGAAAGCCTTGTGGAGGACGAAGAGATCGAGCAGCCGGGAGGTTGCCTCGTCGGCAAGAGAAATTCCGGACGCCTCGCTCCAGTGGGCGAGGAAGGACTGGGTGGTCTCGTCCCGCCAGCTCTCGGCCATCTCGGCCAGCCGCGCCATCGTCGCTTCGTCCGCCGGCCCCGCCTTGTCGCGCGCGGCGAAGGCGGCGTAGTCGAAGGAGCGCAGCATGCCGGCGACGTCGCGCAAGGGAGAGGTCTTGCGACGCCGGTCTTCCAGCGAGCGGCCCGGCTCACCCTCGAAGTCGAGGATGACGACGTCGTTCTTGGCCACCAGCACCTGGCCGAGATGGTAGTCGCCGTGGATGCGGATCCGCCGGCTCTCGACCCTCAGATCGACGAAGCCGTCGAACCAGGTGAGGATGTCCTTCTCCGCTCCGATCAGACGCTCGACGCCCTCGGCATTGGCCTCGCCGGCATTGGCTGCCGACTGCCTGAGGATCGCCAGCGCCTCGCTCGCCTCGCGCTTGGCCTCGGCGACCATGTCGGCGAGGAATTCGGGCGTGACGGGTTCCGGATCGAAGGCGGGATCGCCGGTGACGGTGGCGAGCGCGGCATGCATCTCGCCGGTCCGCCGGCCGAGCACCTCGCCCGGATCGATCTGGATCGTCAGCATCGGCTCGCTCGGCGTTCCCACCTCGCCCTCCTCGTCGGCGACGGGGGGATAGGTATAGGCGTGGTCGCGCAGATAGCGGGCGAGTGCGTCGGTGATCACCGCCCAGGCGTCGCCCTGATTCTGCACCTGCGCGAACATCGCGACCAGCGCCGTGCGGCTGCCGTCGGCGCGGATCAGCTCGATCGAGCCGAGCAGAGCCGGCGCAGCGTCGAAGTCGGTCTTCTCGGTCAGGAACCGCGTGACCTCCAGCTCGGGCTGGATGCCGTCGCGCAGCCGGCGATAGTATTTCAGGATCGCTTCCGCGCCGACCAGCAGCGAGGTGTTCGACTGCTCGGCGGCGAGCGGCACGATGGCGCCTGACTCGACCGCAAGCGCGCGCTCCAGCGCCTCCCGCTGGGCCGCCGAGGCCTCGACGTGCAGCTTCGCCTCGCCGAGGTCGAGGTCCTTGCCGGCGGCGATGATCTGGATCAGCAGCTCGGCGAGATCCGGATTGCGCGTCCCGTCGATCACCGCGCCGACCTTCGGCCCCTGGCGGATCTTGGCGATGGTATAGGGCAGCGCCGGCGCCTGCGGGCCGAAATGGCTCTCGCCCCAGACCGCGCTCAGCGGCAGGAGGTAGCGCTGCGCCTCCTCCCCGACCGTCACCGTCACCTCGGTCAGGAGATTGCGGCCGGAATTGGCGACCGGCCCGATCACCGCGATCTGCAGGCGCCGCGGGCGCTCGGACTTGCCGGCATACCAGCGCTGGCCGCCGATGAAGTCCGGCAGCACCGTCTCCAGCTCGCGCCGGTTGCGCGGCGTGATGGTGGTCGCGATGTCCTTGCCGGCGACGAGCGTCGCAAAGTCCGGCAGCGGCGTCGGCTGGCCCGCGAGGCCGTCGGTCTTGCCCGACAGGTCGAACCAGAAGAAGCCGTAGGCCGGCAGCGTCAGGACGTAGTTGCCGTTCGCCGAGATCTGCGGGAAGGGCGACAGCCCGAGCATCTCGACCGGCACGGTGCCGGCATAGGCCGAGAGGTCGAGCTCGACCGCCTGCGCCGAGCCGGAGAGATTGGCGACGCAGAGGATGCGCTCTTCGGCATGCGTCCTGAGATAGGCGAGGATCTTGCGGTTCGACGGCAGCAGGAAATCGATCGTGCCGCGCCCGAAGGCCTCCTTGGTCCGCCGCACCTGGATCAGCCGGCGCATCCAGTTGAGCTGCGAGGCCGGATTGTTCGACTGCGCCTCGACGTTGACGGCCTGATAGCCGTAGACCGGGTCCTGGATCACCGGCAGGTAGAGCCGTTGCGGGTCGGCGCGGGAGAAGCCGCCATTGCGGTCCGCCGACCACTGCATCGGGGTGCGCACGCCGTCGCGGTCGCCAAGATAGTAGTTGTCGCCCATGCCGATCTCGTCGCCATAGTAGACGACCGGCGTGCCGGGCATGGACATCAGCAGCGCGTTGAGGAGTTCCACCTTGCGCCGGTCGTTGCCCATCAGCGGCGCGAGGCGCCGGCGGATGCCGAGATTGATGCGGGCGCGCGTGTCGGAGGCGTAGGTGCGCCAGAGATAGTCGCGCTCCTCCTCGGTCACCATTTCGAGCGTCAACTCGTCGTGGTTGCGCAGGAAGATCGCCCACTGGCAGTTCTCGGGGATCTCCGGCGTCTGCCGCATGATGTCGGTGATCGGGTGCCGGTCCTCCTGCGCCAGCGCCATGTACATGCGCGGCATCAGCGGGAAGTGGAACGCCATGTGGCATTCGTCGCCCTCGCCGAAATACGGACGCGTATCCTCCGGCCACTGATTGGCCTCGGCGAGCAGCATGCGGTCGGGATAGTGCTTGTCGAGGTCGGCGCGGATCGCCTTCAGGACGTCGTGGGTCTCCGGCAGGTTCTCGTTGTTGGTGCCCTCGCGCTCGACGAGATAGGGGATCGCGTCGAGCCGCAGCCCGTCGACGCCCTTGTCGAGCCAGAAGTGCATGGTCGCCAGCACCTCTTCCATCACCTTCGGATTGTCGAAGTTGAGGTCCGGCTGGTGCGAGAAGAAGCGGTGCCAGAAATACTGCTGGGCGACGGGGTCCCAGGTCCAGTTGGAGGTCTCGGTGTCGGTGAAGATGATGCGGGTGAGGTCGTAACCCTTGTCGTCGTCGGACCAGACGTAGAAGTCGCGCTCCGGGCTGCCCTTCGGCGCCTTTCGCGCCGCCTGGAACCAGGGGTGCTGGTCCGAGGTGTGGTTGATGACCAGCTCGGTGATCACCCGCATGTTGCGCTTGTGCGCCTCGTCGATCAGGCGCTCGACGTCCTCCAGCGCGCCATAGGACGGGTTGACCGACCGGTAGTCCGAGATGTCGTAGCCGTCGTCGCGCAGCGGCGAGGGATAGAAGGGCAGGAGCCAGATCGCCGTGACGCCGAGTTCCTGGATGTAGTCGAGCTTTTCCAGAAGGCCCGGAAAGTCGCCGATCCCGTCGCCGTTCGAATCGGCGAAGGTCTTGACGTGCAGCTGGTAGATGATCGCGTCCTTGTACCAGTCCGCTGCCTTCAGGTCGGGACCTGCGACAACGACATCGGTCGGCGCGACGGAGACGAATTCGTTCATCGGATGGGCGGCCTTCGGCTCTTGTCTCAGCGGGTGATCTTGAAGACGGCGTAGGGACGGTCCTGCGGGTTCAGCCACCAGTGCTGGACCTTGCCGGTCCAGGCGAACTCGTTGCCGGTGACCATGTCGCGCGCGTGCACCGAGCCGTCGTCCGGCAGGCCGAACTCCCACATCGGCACCTCGAAGTGCCCGCCCTGCGAGGCGTGCGGGTCGAGCGAGACGATGAACAGCAGGAAGGAGGAGAGGTCCTCGGTCCGCTTGCCGTAATAGAGGACGTGGTCGTTCCAGAAATTGTAGAACTGCAGGTTCCGGAACTGCCGCATCGCCGGCTCGTCCTGCCGCAGCCGGTTGAAGAAGGCGATGTCGTCGCGGATGTTGCCCTCGGCCTTCCAGTCGAAGGCGCGGATCTCGTACTTCTCGGAGTTGAGGTACTCCTCCTTGCCGGGCACGGGCAGGAACTCGCACAGCTCGAAGCCGGAATATACGCCGTAATTGCCGGCGAGCGTCGCCGCGAGCGCGAGGCGCGTCTTGAAGCCCGGCCGGCCGGAGGTCTGGAGGTAGACCGGGTTGATGTCCGGCGTGTTGACGAAGAAGTTCGGCCGCATGTAGTCGGCGCACTCCGTCTTCGTCAGCTCGGTCAGATATTCCGTCAGCTCCCACTTGGTATTGCGCCAGGTGAAATAGGAATAGGACTGGTTGTAGCCGACCTTGCCGAGGCGCTTCATCACCTTCGGCCGGGTGAAGGCTTCGGCGAGGAAGATCACGCCGGGATCGACCTTGTGCACCTCGGCGATCATCCACTCCCAGAAGGGGAACGGCTTGGTGTGCGGGTTGTCCACGCGGAAGATCCGGACGCCCTTGCCCAGCCAGAACAGGACGATGTCGCGCAGCGCATACCAGATCGAGGGCAGCGCGCCGCGATAGAAGTGGACGTTGACGATGTCCTCGTACTTCTTCGGCGGGTTCTCGGCGAACTTGATCGTGCCGTCCGGACGCCAGTCGAACCATTCGGGGTGCTGCTTGATCCAGGGATGGTCCGGCGAGCACTGGATGGCGAAGTCGATCGCCACCTCCAGCCCATGCTCGCGAGCCGCCTTCACCATGCGGGCGAAGTCCTCGAACGAGCCGAGTTCGGGATGCAGCGCATCGTGGCCGCCGTCCTTGGAGCCGATCGCGTAGGGGCTGCCGGGATCGTCCGGCGCGGGCGTCAGCGTGTTGTTCTTGCCCTTGCGGTTGGTCTTGCCGATCGGATGGATCGGCGGGAAGTAGAGGACGTCGAAACCCATCTCCCGGATGTCGGGCAGGCGCCTCACCACGTCGTCGAACGTGCCGTGGCGGTTGACGTCGCCGGACTGCGAGCGCGGGAAGATCTCGTACCAGGCCGAGAAGGCCGCCCGCTCTCGATCGACCCAGACGGGAACGTTGCCGGGATAGCGCGATAGGTTGGTGCGATGGCCAGCGGACTCGAGCAGCGCGATCGTCTCCGGCGCCTGCATCAGCTGATACTGGCCGCCGCGATCGCCTTTGGCCGCGAGCTTCTCGAGCTTTTCCTGGAGCTTGGCGAGGGCCTTCTGGTCGGCCTTCGAGCCGCGGCCGGAATCTTGCGCCTTCTCGACCAGCTCCCGCGCTTCGGTGAGCTCGAGGTCGGTCAGCTTGTCGGCGTCCAGCTTCTTCGTCGCCTCGTCCCGCCACGTCGCGTAGAGGTCGCGCCAGGCGATGATCGAGAAGCGGTAGGGACCCGGCGCGTCGAAGCTGATCGTCGCGGTCCAGCGGTCGTTCTCGACGAAGGTCAGCGGCGCCTCGTCCCACTTGTCCGAGCCTTCCGCGCCGTAGATCACCGCCGCGGCGATCTTGTCGTGGCCGTCGGAGAAGACGTCCGCCGAGACCGTCAGCGGCTCGCCTTCCACCCGCTTCACCGCGAACCGCCCGCCGTCGATCTCCGGGGAGACGCCCTCGATCGCGATCCGGTTCTCAGCCAGCGCCAGGAGTTTTGCCTCGCCCTCCGGATCCTTTCCGCGGCCGGCCTTCTTGCTCTTGCGCGGGGCTTCGACGGTGTCTGCCATGGACGAACCTTCTCCAGATGCCGGTCGGGACAGGGACAGGCGGCGGACGCCGCCGGTGCTGGCGAATTGACGTTAAGGGATAGGAAGCCGGACCCGCATGTCCAGTCGGAATGCGCGAAAGGCCCGGAAGGTTCGATCGGTCGTCGGCGAATTTGCGCGGGCGCAGGCGCATTCCCCCGCCCGACCGCCGGCCGGGCGAAGGCGGGGGCCGGGCCGCTATTCCGCCGCCTTGACCACCTGCCGCTGCTCGCCGAGATGGGTGCCGCCGAGGGTCACGATGTCGCCGGGCTTGAGATAGCGCTCCGGCTTCATGCCCATGCCGACGCCCGGCGGCGTGCCGGTGGTGATGACGTCGCCGGGCATCAGCTGCATGAACTGCGAGATGTACGAGACGAGCGTCTTCACCCCGAAGATCATCGTGGCGGTCGAGCCGGTCTGCATGCGCTCGCCGTTGACGTCGAGCCAGAGGTCGACGGCCTGCGGATCGCCGAGCGCGTCCGGCGTCACCAGCCAAGGGCCGAGCGGCCCGAAGGTCGGCGCGCTCTTGCCCTTCATCCACTGGCCGCCGCGATTGGCCTGGAAGGTTCGCTCGGAGACGTCGTTGCACAGGCAGAAGCCGGCAACATGGTCCATCGCCTCGTCCTCCGAGACGTAGAGCGCCGGCTCGCCGATGACGATGGCGATCTCCACCTCCCAGTCGAGCCGATCCGATCCCCGCGGCACGATGACGTCGTCGTGCGGCCCGACGATGCAGGACGGTGCCTTGTTGAAGAGGATCGGCTCCTTCGGGATGTCCATGCCGGATTCGCGCGCATGGTCCTCGTAGTTGAGGCCGACGGCGATGAAGTTGCCGACCTTGCCGACGCAGGGACCGATGCGGTGCGAGGGGTCGGCCTTGATCAGGCTCTTCGGGTCGATCTGCCGCAGATGCGCCAGCCCCGCCTTCGTCAGCACCTCGCCGCCGATGTCGTCCACCTCGCCGGAGAGGTCGCGCAGGACATAGTCGTCGTCGATCAGCCCCGGCTTCTCCCGCCCCGCATCACCGTATCGCACCAGCCGCATGGGTTCGACTCCTCCGTCCGTGGCCGAGCCCTGGCGCCCGACCTCCGACCGGAGAGATAGCCGCCGGCCACGCGAAGTCGCGGCGGGCAGAGGATTTTCTTGCCGGGGCCCCCGCTTCGAGGACAGGTGAGAGCGCGCCGCATGGCTGCGCCCGGCCCGCACTCGGCAGAGGCCGGATATCCATCACCGCTCCAGCGATCGCGGCGTCACCCTCCGAAGCTATGAGGAGAACATCGCGATCGCGCACCGGCACGCGCGGACGCAGTACGCCGTCGGCAGAGGCATGCCCCTGCCGCTGTCACGGAACCCCCAAATATCCGGCAACCGCCCCGTCCGGGATCTGCCTCGGCCGGAGCGGTGAGCCGTCGGGTCAGGCTGCCGCCGGACGCCGCCCGAAGATCATCCGCGCGATCCGCTGGAACAACGTTCCGCGCTCGCGCACGTCGGCGTGGTGGCGCAGCCGGGCCGCGAGGTTCCGGCCGGTCATCGAACCGTTGTAGTGGCAGTCGCAGAACATGCGATGCGCGTCGTGGTCGGTGAGATCGAAGAAGGACATCGTCTCGCCCAGCGTATCGCCGGTCAGCCCCTGTGCGCGGAACACCGGATCGGCGAAGGCGACGGACATCGGTGTGTTGAGCCCGCGCACCGCGCGCCGGTCGCGCGGCGACATGTATTCGATCCGGTCCAGCGCGTGGACCGGGCCTTCGTGGCTTTCGAGCAGAAGCGCCCAGCGCTGGAGCCGCTCGTTGACGGAGAGGTCATTCAGGGAGATCGCCTCGGCGGATCGTTCCATCGCGAGGGGGTCTTGGTGCTTCATCACAGCCTCCGTGACAGGGAAATCAAACACGGAACGCAACGCACGCTTACGACGGGGACGAGTATATCACCCTGAATTTCCGGAGGAAATCACGGGGATGCGAGGCGACGCAGGGGAATTGGCTGGCCGCCCAAGCGTCGGCGCACAGCGCGGCTCCGCCGCGGGGGCGATCAAGGTGCGGGCGCACAGCCAGCCGGCCGATCCGGCGGAATGCAGGCCGCAACGCGGCCGGGAGGTACAGCGCGGGCGCGGCGATGAGCAGGCGCCCGCCGCTCCGCCGGCTACTCCGCGGCGGCGCGCTTTCGCTTGAACGGCTCCATGCCGGCGCGGGCCAGTTCGTCGGCGCGCTCGTTCTCCGCGTGCCCGGCATGGCCGCGAACCCAGTGGAAGGTGATGTCGTGGCGCGCCTTCTCGACCTCGAGCCGCTGCCAGAGCTCGGCGTTCTTCACCGGCTTCCTGTCGGCCGTCTTCCAGCCGTTGCGCTTCCAGCCGTTGATCCACTTGGTGATGCCGTCGCGCATGTATTGCGAGTCGGAGTAGAGGTCGATCGCGCAGGGCCGGTTCAGCGCCGCGAGCGCCTCGATCACCGCCGTCAGCTCCATGCGGTTGTTGGTGGTGTTGGCCTCGCCGCCCTTCAGTTCCTTCTCGGCGCCGTTGAAGCGCAGGATCGCACCCCAGCCGCCGGGGCCGGGATTGCCGGAGCAGGCGCCGTCGGTGAAGATCTCTACCCGGCCGCTCATCGCGCATCCCCCGCCCCCGCGGCACCGACAGCTCCGCCGGTCGCGCGGGCGATGTCGAAGCCGTATTGGGCCGCCGCTGCGATGCCGCGGTGGAAGCGCAGCTTCTTCAGATATTCGCGCGGATCCTTCTTGGTGACGAAGGAATCGTCCGGCACGGTCAGCCAGTCGTAGAGGCGGGTGAGCAGGAAGCGGATGGAGGCGCCGCGGCAGAGCACCGGAAAGGCCTCGATCTCGGCCTCCGTCAGCGGCCGCACGCCGGCATAGCCCTCGACCAGCGCCCGTCCCTTGGTGACGTTGTAGCTGCCGTCCGGCTCGAAGCACCAGGCGCACAGCCCGATCGCGAGATCGTAGGCAAGAAGGTCGTTGCAGGCGAAATAGAAGTCGATCAGGCCGGAAAGCTCTCCGGCGAGGAAGAAGACGTTGTCGGGGAAGAGATCGGCATGGATGACGCCCGCCGGCAGGTCCGCCGGCCAGTTCGCTTCGAGAAAGTCGAGTTCCGCGGCGATCTCGGCGCCGAGGCCGGGCTCCACCGCGTCGGCGCGCCCGCCGCAGCTGTCGAACAAGGGCCGCCAGTCGGAGAGGGCCAGGCCGTTGCGGCGGGTCAGCGCGAAACTGCCGGCGATAGCGTGCATGCGCGCCATCTCGGCACCGACGGCGCGGCAATGCTCGGCGCCGGGCCGCCGCGTCCACATGCCCTCGAGAAAGGTGAAGATCGCGGCCGGCCGACCGGCGAGTTCGCCCAGCGTCTCGCCGGCGCGGTCCCGCACCGGCAGCGGGCAGGACAGCCCGCCCTCGGCCAGGTGCTCCATCAGCCCGACGAAGAACGGCAGGTCGCCCCGGTTCACCCGCTTCTCGTAGAGCGTCAGGATGTAGGTCGCCTCGCCCGTCTTCAGGACGAAGTTGGAGTTCTCCACACCCTCGGCGATGCCCTTGTAGCTCTTCAGGTCGCCGAGGTCGTAGCCGGCGAGGAAGGCGGAGAGCTGCGGTTCGGAAACGTCGGTATAGACGGCCAAGTCGGTCAGGCCCCGCCGTTGACGAAGGCCATGTCGGCGGGGGCGAGCGGGGTGTCGCGCAGCGAGCGCATGACCGGGAAGTATTCGGTCTCCTCGGCGGTCTGCACGAGGTCGATGGTGACGTCGTAGCGCGCGCGGAAGGCGTCGAGGACGGCGGAGGTCAGCACTTCCGGCGCCGAAGCGCCGGCCGAGACAGCCACCACCGAGCCGTCGCCGAGCATGTCCCACGGAATGTCGTCCACCCCCTGCACCAGAGCGCCGTGCAGCGCGCCGGCGCCGGTCGCGACCTCCACCAGCCGCTTGGAGTTGGACGAATTCGGCGCGCCGACGATCAGGAACAGGTCCGCCCCTTGCGCCGCCGCCTTCACCGCCTCCTGGCGGTTGGTCGTCGCGTAGCAGATCGAATCCGAAGAGGGCGCCTGCATCTCGGGGAACTTGTCCTGCAGGGCCGCCACGATGCCGCTGGTGTCGTCGACCGACAGCGTCGTCTGGGTGACGAAGCCGAGCGCCGCGGGATCGGCCGGCGCGAAGGCCTCGACGTCCGCCTCGCTCTCGATCAGGCTGACGGTGCCCTCCGGCAACTGACCCATCGTGCCGATCACCTCCGGGTGGCCCTTGTGGCCGACCAGGATGACGTGGCGGCCGCGCTTGACGTGCAGCATCGCCTGCTTGTGGACCTTGGAGACCAGCGGACAGGTGGCGTCGAGATAGAGCAGTTCGCGCGCCTGCGCCTCGGCGGGCACCGATTTCGGCACGCCGTGGGCGGAGAAGACCACCGGCTGGCCGTCGTCCGGCACGTCGGCGAGTTCCTCGACGAAGACCGCGCCCATCGCCTTCAGGCCCTCGACCACGAAGCGGTTGTGGACGATCTCGTGGCGCACATAGACCGGGGCGCCGTATTTCTTCAGGGCGAGGACGACGATCTGGATCGCCCGGTCTACGCCGGCGCAGAAGCCGCGCGGCTCGCACAGGCGGATCGTCAGCTTCGGCTTGGCGGGTACGGCTGACACGGGGGCAGGCTCCGGAATTGCGGCAGGTCGGGCGGCGCAGGCAGGGCGCCGGGCGCTTCTAGGCGGGAATGAAGGGATCGGCCCCACCTCTGTCAAGGCGCGGGCCGGCGCTAGCCTTCGCGCCGGCCACCGAAGCGGCGCCGCACGAGCATCGCCGTCATCACGATCAGCACTGCGGCGAGTCCATACCAGGTGAGGGCGTATTGCAGATGGTCGTTGGGAATGGCGATGACCGTCGTGCCGCCGACCGGCCAGCCGCCGGGCGCCCGGCCGGGGCCGGCGTCGATGAAGAACGGCAGGACGGCCATGCCCTCCGGCAGCTTGAGGCCCATCCGCATGGCGTCGAGATTGCGCCAGTAGAAGGTGTCCTTGGCCGGGTCGTTGTCGGGGACGAAATAGCCGGGCTTTTCCTGCGGCGGCCTGCGGGCGAGCCCCGTCACCGTGACCTCCCCCGCGACCTGGCCCGCCCATCGCTTGGCCGGATCGCGCAGGTCGTACGGGACGAAGCCGCGGTTGACGAACACCATGCGGTTGCCGGACAGGACGAGCGGCGTGAAGACGTTCCAGCCGGACTGGCCGTCGAACGTCGTGAAGACGTAGCGCTCGTCCTCGTTGAGGAAGTGGCCGCTCGCCGTCACCCGCCGATATTCGATGTCACGCCCCTTTGCGTCATCCGCCGCCAGCGCGTCGACCGGGACCGGCGCCGCATGGATCTGCGCGTCGATCCGCGCGAGCAGCGCCTGCTTCCACTGCAGCCGCTCGACCTGCCATGTGCCGAGACCGCACAGGATCGCGATCCCGAGGAGGCAGGCCGCGAGAGCGACCGCAAAGCCCGTGCGCGACATCGCCCTGCCGCGCAGGGCGAGAGGTCGCCGCTCGTCGGCCGCCGCCTCACTCCGCACGGTCGAGCCGCCCTTCCGCCGCCCGGTTCTTGTACTGAACGCCGATCATCAGCCCCTTGAGGATGCGCAGGAGCGGCAGCGCGAGAATCAGGGTCAGCGGGATCCACAGGATGAAGTGGACCCAGAGCGGCGGGTTCCAGCTGACCTCGACGAAGAGCGCCAGACCGCACACGATGATGCCGATGATCAGGATGACGAAGACCGCCGGGCCATCGCCGGAATCGATGAACTCATAGTCGAGGCCGCAGTGCGAGCAGCGCGGGGCGGTGGTGAGGTAGCCGGCGAAGAGCTTGCCTTCGCCGCAGCGCGGGCAGCGTCCGCGCAATCCCGCCTTGGCCGGATCGACCGGCGCGAACAGCGCCTTGTCCTCGCTCATCGCACTCTCTCCCGAAACCGAAGAAGGCGGCCGCGTGGCGCGCCGCCTCCTCCCTGCCTGCCTCTGATCGGGCGCCCCGCGCGCGGCGGAGGCGGCGATCGGTCAGCCTGCGGCGATGTGGCCGCCCCAGCCGCCCCAGACGTAGACGCAGAAGAACAGGAACAGCCAGACCACGTCGACGAAGTGCCAGTACCAGGCTGCCGCCTCGAAGCCGAAATGCTTCTGCGGCGTGAACTGCCCGGCCGAGGCCCGGATCAGGCAGACCGCCAGGAAGATCGTGCCGATGATGACGTGGAAGCCGTGGAAGCCGGTCGCCATGAAGAAGGTCGAGCCGTAGATCGAGCCGGCGAAGGCGAACGGCGCGTGGCTGTACTCGTAGAACTGCACGTAGGAGAAGATCAGCCCGAGCGCGACGGTCAGCGCCAGACCGATCTTCAGGCCGCTGCGGTCGTTGTGGAGCAGCGCATGGTGCGCCCAGGTGACGGTCGTGCCGGACAGGAGCAGCGTGATCGTGTTGAACAGCGGAAGGTGGAGCGGATCGAGCACCTCGATGCCGACCGGCGGCCACTGCCCGCCGAGAACCTGCGTGCGCGCCGTCTGGACCGCCTCGTTCGGGAACAGGCTGGCGTCGAAGAACGCCCAGAACCAGGCGACGAAGAACATCACCTCCGAGGCGATGAACATGATCATGCCGTAGCGCAGCGACAGCTGGACGACGCGGGTATGAGCGCCCTCCCGGCTCTCCTTCACCGTATCCGACCACCAGCCGAACATGGTGTAGAGCACGACGATGAGGCCGAGGACGAAGATCCAGGGCGTCGCGATGTCGGCGCCGAAGAGCAGGAACTGGCTGCCGGAATGCCAGCGCATCAGCGCGACCGCGCCGATGAACATGATGAACGCGCCGACCGAGCCGATGAACGGCCACGGGCTCGGATCAATGATGTGGTAATCGTGATGCTTGGCGTGCGTATTGGCCATCGATGCTCCCCCGACCTTCTCCTCACTCGGCCCGACGATCTGACTATACGAGATCACCGTCCGCTGCCACCACTTCCAAAGTTCCGGGGGCTCCCGCGGCTCTCACGCCGCCCCGCCGGACCTCAACTCTCCCTGCCCTTCCGGACATCCGTTCGTCCGGCCGGTGATCCGGCCACCGGCTCCAGCACGGGCTCCGGCAGCTTCTCCGCATCGTCGACCGGGAAGAAGGTGTAGGACAGCGTAATCGCCGGCGTGTCCTTCAGCTCCTCCGCCTTCACCATCTGCGGGTCGACGAAGAACAGCACCGGGACGTCCGCCGCCTCGCCGGGCTTCAGCGTCTGGCTGGTCGAGCAGAAGCAGACGACCTTGTTGAAATAGACGCCGGCGGCTTCCGGCGTCACATTGAACAAGGCCTGGCCGGTCAGCGCGCGGGCCGAATCGTTGCGGACGTGGAAGGTCGTCTGATGCGTCTCGCCGAGCTTCAGCCGGACCTCGCGCTCGTTCGGTCGAAAGCTCCAGGGCAGGCCCGGCGCGACATTGCTGTCGAAGCGCACGAGGACGGTGCGGTCGACGACGCGGCTGCTCCCGGTCGTCGCCCACTGCGTGGTGCCGCCATAGCCGGTGACCTGGCAGAACAGGCGGTAGAGCGGGACGGAGGCGTAGGCGGCGCCGACCATGCCGGCGGCGAAGGCCGCGCATGCAACGGCAATGAGGACGCCGCGGCGCGCGGCAGTCGTGCGGCCCGGCTCCCCCGGCCCGCCGCTCGTCATGACGCCATCTTCGCGATCGAGACGACGTAGAAGATCACCACCAGCGCCACGAGGACCACAGCGATGGCGACCGAGCGGTTGCGTCGCGCCTTCTCCTCGGCCTCGGTCAGCCTGACGCGATCGTTCTTCACCTCAGCCTCCGAACGCCGAGAGAAGATGGGTGACGAGGCCTTCGCCGAGCAGGATGGCGAACAGGCCGAAGAGGTAGAGGATCGAGAAGCCGAACAGCTTCTTCGCCGGGATCATCTTCGGATCGCCGTCCGGCATCTTGAGCGTCCGATAGGCGTGGCGCACGAAGTTGGCGCCGAGCAGCACGGAAGCGACACCGTAGACCGGGCCGGCAAAGCCGAGCAGGAAGGGCGCGACGCCGATCGGGGCGAGAATCAGCGAGTAGGCGAAGATCTGGATGCGCGTCGCGCGCTCGCCGGCGACGTTCGGCAGCATCGGCACGCCGGCATTGTCGTAGTCCCTCAGCTTGAACAGCGCCAGCGCCCAGAAATGCGGCGGCGTCCAGAGGAAGATGATCAAAAAGAGTGTGACGCTCTCGATCGAGATGCCGCCGGTCGCCGCCGCCCAGCCGATCATCGGCGGAAAGGCGCCCGCGGCGCCGCCGATGACGATGTTCTGCGGCGTCCAGCGCTTCAGCCCCATCGTGTAGACGACGGCATAGAAGAAGATGGTGAAGGCGAGCAGGCCGGCAGCCAGCCAGTTGGCGGCGAGACCGAGCAGCGAGACGCCGAGGATCGACAGGCCGATGCCGAAGGACAGCGCCGTCTCCGGATCGACCCGGCCGGACGGAACGGGGCGCTTGGCGGTCCGCGTCATAACGCCGTCGATGTCGGCGTCGTACCACATGTTGAGCGAGCCGGCGGCACCGGCCCCGATGGCGATCGCCAGGATCGAGAAGAAGGCGAGCGTCGGGCTCATGTGCCCCGGGCTGACCACGAGCCCGGCGATTGCCGTCAGCACCACGAGGGACATCACCCGCGGCTTCAGAAGCGCCAGGAAGTCGCGGGGCTGTGCCAGGCTAACGCCCTCGTTGGCAGGCGCCGCGGCCTCGGCATGGGTGGCATCGAGAAGCGTCAAGGATCGACCTCGTCATGTCGTCGGCCGGCGCGCGGCCGGCCCGGGCCGGCGGATGATCCGGCCCCGATTTCGGCGCACCCCGGCTGTCGCCGGGACCCGCCCGTTTCGTCTCGCAGACGCTTCTAGCGCATGTGCGGGGTTTTGTCGCCTTGGACGGGTTGCCCCAGGTCTCGTCGTCGATCCGGGGCCCCGTTCAAGATCAGAGCGTTAGCGAACGCGCGGCAGCTCTTCCCACTGGTGGTAGGGCGGCGGCGAGGACAGCTGCCATTCCAGCGTGGTCGCCCCCTCGCCCCACGGATTGTCGCCGGCGATCCGCTTCTTGGAGAAGGCTTCCCAGACCCCGTAGAGGAAGACGAGCAGCGCGACGCCGGAGATGTAGGAACCCATCGAGGAGACGAAGTTCCAGCCGGCGAAGGCGTCGGGATAGTCGGCATAGCGGCGCGGCATGCCGGCGGCACCGAGGAAGTGCTGCGGGAAGAAGATGATGTTCACGCCGACGAAGGTCAGCCAGAAATGGATCTGGCCGATCCGCTCGTTGTACATGTAGCCGGACATCTTCGGGAACCAGTAGTACCAGGCCGCGAAGATGGCGAAGACGGCGCCGAGCGACAGCACGTAGTGGAAGTGCGCGACGACGTAGTAGGTATCCTGCACCACGCGGTCGAAGCCGGCATTGGCGAGCTTGACGCCGGTGACGCCGCCGACGGTGAACAGGAAGATGAAGCCCACCGCCCACAGCATCGGCACGCGGAATGAGATCGACCCGCCCCACATGGTCGCGATCCAGGAGAAGATCTTGATGCCGGTGGGGATGGCGATGACCATCGTCGCGAACAGGAAGTAGCGCTGCGTGTTGAGCGAGATGCCGGTCGTGTACATGTGGTGCGCCCACACCACGAAGCCGACGACGCCGATCGCGACCATGGCGTAGGCCATGCCGAGATAGCCGAAGACCGGCTTCTTGGAGAAGGTCGAGATGACGTGGCTGATGATGCCGAAGCCCGGCAGGATCAGGATGTAGACCTCGGGGTGACCGAAGAACCAGAACAGGTGCTGGAACAGGATCGGGTCGCCGCCGCCGGCCGGCGAGAAGAAGGTCGTGCCGAAATTGCGGTCGGTGAGCAGCATGGTGATCGCGCCGGCGAGCACCGGCAGCGACAGGAGCAGCAGGAACGCCGTCACAAGCACGGACCAGGCGAACAGCGGCATCTTGTGCAGCGTCATTCCCGGGGCGCGCATGTTCAGGATCGTGGTGATGAAGTTGATCGCGCCGAGGATCGACGAAGCGCCGGCGATATGCAGCGAGAAGATCGCCAGATCCACCGCCGGGCCGGGATGGCCGGTGGTCGACAGCGGCGGATACATCGTCCAGCCGGTGCCGGCGCCGTTCGAGCCCGGCGCGCCCTCGACGAACATCGACAGGATGAGCAGCGGGAAAGCGGCAGCGAGCAGCCAGAAGGAGATGTTGTTGAGGCGCGGGAAGGCCATGTCCGGCGCGCCGATCATGATCGGCACCATCCAGTTGGCGAAGCCGCCGATCATCGCCGGCATGACCATGAAGAAGATCATGATCAGGCCGTGGCCGGTGGTGAAAACGTTGTACATCTGCGGATCGCCGAAGATCTGCAGGCCGGGCTCCTGGAGCTCGGCGCGCATGGCGATCGACAGGGCCGCGCCGACGAGGCCGGCGCAGATCGAGAAGATCAGGTAGAGCGTCCCGATGTCCTTGTGGTTGGTCGAATAGACCCAGCGCGTCCAGCCGTGCGGCTTGTGATCGTCATGGGCCTCGTGGGCGGCGGTGTAAGCCATGGTCTCTCCCCTCGTCCCTTGCCGTCAGCGACCGGCGACCGCGACGGTCTTCGCCCCGTCGACCTGCGCCATCAGCTGCTTGTTCGCCGCACCGACATCCTGCGAGGCGGCGGCGTACCATTTCTGGAACTGTTCCTTGGAGACCACGCGCAGGGCGATCGGCATGTTCGCGTGGTTCTGGCCGCAGAGCTCCGAGCACTGGCCGTAGAACAGGCCTTCCTTCAGCGGCTCGAACCAGTATTCGTTGAGACGGCCGGGAATGGCGTCGACCTTCACGCCCATCGACGGCATCGCCCAGGAATGGATGACGTCGCCCGAGGTGGTGGTCAGGCGGATCACCGTGTTCACCGGCACGACCATCTCGTTGTCCACCGCGAGCAGCCGCGGATATTCGGACAGGCTGCCCTTCGCCTTCGCCGCGGCGTCCTGGTCGGCGATCGAGTCGGTCAGCTGCGCGAGCGGATAGGAATCGAAGGACACCGGCTTCACCTTCGCTTCGGGCGAATTGCCGGGCGGCTGGTAGTCGTAGCTCCAGTACCACTGATGACCGGTCGCCTTGACCGTCAGCTGCGGCTCGCTCGGCGGGTTGTACTCCGCCGTCAGGAGCTGGAAGGAGGGCACCGCGATGAACAGAAGGACGATGACCGGCGCCAGCGTCCAGATGACCTCGATCAGCGTGTTGTGGCTGGTGCGCGAGGCGACCGGGTTCTTGCTGTCGCGGAAGCGATAGATGCAGTAGCCGAGCAGCGCCGCGACCAGGATCACGATCGGAACGATGAAGGCCAGCACGTAGTCGCTGAACCAGTGGATCTGCGCCTCGATCGGCGACAGCGCCTCCTGCAGGCCCATCTGCCAGGGATGCGGCTGACCGGCCGGCCGTGCGATCGCCAGCGCCGAACCTGAGCCCGCCCCCTCCTGGGCAGCTGCCGCGCCGGCGCTTCCAAGCAGCGCCGCGACGGCAAAGATCGATCGTCTCACTCGCTTGTTCTCCCCTGTCGCGCGGAGCTCACGCCCGCCTTCCACCGCATCGTTCGAGGCGCCGAACCTTCGACATCCTCTTCCCCCACGATCCGGCGACCTCCCGCAGACTCCCGTTTCAAACCACGAAAGTCGTCCGACCGCAACATCATAGATTGGACCGAACCTTGCGACATTTTCCCGAACCCGCGACTCTGTCGCGAGCAAAATCAGGGCGGTAGCGGAAGCTGCGGCCGACCGTCCGCCTTTAGGTCAAGGTGGGCGACCGCGGGGAGCGGCGGTGCGCGGTCGCGCTGCGGCGGGGAAGGCGGTAATCAATCCTTTGCCATGGTCGCGGGATAATGTGACCGGAATCTGATTCGGACGTCGACATGATCAAAGCCCTCACGCCGGCCGTCACGGCCCTCGCCCTGACCGCCTGCCTTTTCGCCGCGACGCCGTCCGCCATGGCGCAAGCCGGGGCGACCGGCACGGTCAAGAGCCGGCACGGCGCCTGGGCCGTCGTCTGCGACCAGCCGGCCGGCGCATCGGGCGAGCAGTGCGCCCTCCTGCAGAACGTCGTCGCCGAGGACCGGCCGGAGATCGGCCTCTCCGTCGTCGCGCTGAAGACCGCTGACAAGAAGGCCCGCATCCTGCGCGTCCTCGCCCCGCTCGGCATCCTCCTGCCGAACGGCCTCGGCCTCTATGTCGACGGCAAGGAGATCGGCCGGGCCCAGTTCGTGCGCTGCTTTTCCGACGGCTGCTATGCCGAGGTGGTTCTCGCCGACGAGCTTCTGAAGACCCTGTCCGAGGGCAAGACGGCGACCTTCATCGTTTTCCAGAGCCCGGAACAGGGGATCGGCATCCCGGTCGACCTCAAGGGCTTCCGCGAGGGCTTCGACGCGCTGCCCTGAGCCGCGCCGACGGACGGCCCGGACGCTCGCGCGCCGGGCCGCGGTTGTTGGCAACGGCGCCCGGTGCTCTTATCTCCAGCGGGACTTCTCGTTCCAAGGACGCCTTGCCATGACCCTTTCGCTCATCGAGCGTTTCGACATCTCCCGCGCCGAGATCGACGCAGTCCTCGGCGAAACGCTCGGCGGCGCCGACGACGGCGAACTGTTCCTGGAATACCGGGAATCGGAATCGCTGGTCTTCGACAATGGCCGGCTGAAATCCGGCAACTTCTCCACCGACCAGGGCTTCGGCCTGCGGGCCGTCGCCGGCGAGGCGGTCGGCTACGCCCACGCCGGCGATTTCTCGCAGGCCGCGCTGAAGCGGGCCGCGGACGCCGTCTCGGCGGTTAAGACCGGCCATGCCGGCCGCTATGCCGAGCCGCCCGCCGGCACCAACCGCAAGCTCTACGGCGACGAGAACCCGATCCCCGCGCCGGGCTTCGAGGAGAAGGTGAAGCTCCTCCAGGCGATCGACGCCTATCTCAGGGCCAAGGGCGACGACGTGCGCCAGGTCTCGGCGACCCTCGGCGCCACCTGGCAGACGGTCGAGATCCTTCGGGCCGACGGCCGGCTGGTGAAGGACGTGCGTCCGCTGGTGCGCATCAACGTCTCGGTCGTCTGCGGCAAGGGCGACCGCCAGGAGACCGGCTCCTTCGGCGCCGGCGGACGGCGCGGCCTCGGCGAGTTCATGGTGACCGAGAGCTGGCAGCACATCGCCGACGAGGCGCTGCGCCAGGCGCGGGTGAACCTCGAGGCTGTCCCCGCCCCCGCCGGCACCTTCGACATCGTGCTCGGCTCCGGCTGGCCCGGCGTCATGCTGCACGAGGCCGTCGGCCACGGGCTTGAGGGCGACTTCAACCGCAAGAAGACCTCGGCCTTCTCTGGCCTGATGGGGCAGCAGGTGGCGGCCAAGGGCGTGACGGTGGTCGACGACGGCACGCTCGCGGAGCGGCGCGGCTCGCTCACCATCGACGACGAGGGCACGCCGACCAACAAGACGGTGCTGATCGAGGACGGCAAGCTCGTCGGCTACATGCAGGACCGGCAGAACGCCCGGCTGATGGGCATGGCCGCGACCGGCAATGGCCGGCGCCAGTCCTACGCCCACGTGCCGATGCCGCGCATGACCAACACGATGATGCTGAACGGCCCGCACACGCCGGGCGAGATCATCGCGTCGGTGAAGGACGGCATCTACGCCGTCTCCTTCGGCGGCGGCCAGGTCGACATCACCTCGGGCAAGTTCGTCTTCGGCTGCACCGAGGCCTACCGCATCCGCGACGGCAAGGTCGCCGAGCCGGTGAAGGGCGCCATGCTGATCGGCAACGGCCCGGAGGCGATGCACCGCGTCTCGATGGTCGGCAACGACGTCGCGCTCGATACCGGCATCGGCATGTGCGGCAAGAACGGCCAGGGCGTGCCGGTCGGCGTCGGCCAGCCGCATCTGCGGATGGACCAGGTGACGGTGGGCGGCACGGAGGCCGCCTGACGAAACGGCCGCGACCATGCCGAAAGCACCCGCATCCATCGTCATCCTCACCGGCGCCGGCATTTCGGCGGAGTCCGGCGTCGAGACTTTCCGCGACAAGGGCGGGATCTGGTCGAAGGTCCGGCTGGAGGACGTCGCGACGCCGGAGGGCTTTGCCCGCGACCCAGCCGCCGTGCACGCCTTCTACAATGCGAGACGCGCGGCTCTCGGCGCCGTGGAGCCCAATCCGGCGCACCTCGCCCTCGCCCGGCTGCAGCACGAGCACGCCGGCGACGTGACGATCGTCACGCAGAACATCGACGACCTGCACGAGCGTGCCGGTTCGCAGAACGTCATCCACATGCATGGCGAGCTGACGCAGCAGCTGTGCGCGGCCTGCGGCACGCGCTCGCAGGCCGCGGGCGACCTTTCGACCGACCTCGCCTGCACCGCCTGCGGCGCGCACGGACGGATGCGGCCGGACGTCGTCTGGTTTGGCGAGATGCCCTACCGGATGGAGCTGATCATCGACCGGCTGCTCGCCGCGGACCTGTTCGTCTCGATCGGCACGTCCGGCGCCGTCTACCCCGCCGCGGGCTTCGTCGACGAAGCCCGCTCGGCCGGAACCCGCACGCTGGAGCTGAACCTCGAGCCGTCCGAGGGCACGTTCCTGTTCGACGAGGCGCGACAGGGGCCGGCGAGCGTGCTGGTGCCGGCCTTCGTCGCGGAGATCCTGCGGACCTAGCGGCAGACCCCATGCGGCCGAGGGGCCAGGAGCCGGAACGGCAGCTGCCGGAGAAGCCCCGTGGGTTCACACGCGCGACACCAGCAGGCCGCAAGCTTCGAGGTCTAGCATCTATCGATGGCGACCGAGCGGCCTGCCGCGGTCGCGGCATCGGCTGAAAGAACGTGTCGCACGCCACGGCCGGCGGCTCCAGCGACCGGAAACACCGCTTGATTTGCGTCCGGCTCTGATGAAACTGCTCAACTGCAGTGCAGCGAAAACCGCAGGCGAACCGCGAATCGCCGGGAGCGCATGTTCTACCGACATGCCTTCGAATGCAAGCGCCTTGTCTCGGTGCACGCGGAATTTAATATTGTTTTCAACGATTTGACTTGCGTCGCATCGCTGCATTGCCCACACTGTTGACTGGAGCGGCTGGGGCATAGGACCCACGTAGGGCCCACCCCGGCATGGCGAACGGAGGTGAGTGTTGAGCGCGTTATTCGACTACTATGCGAAGACGTACGAGGCGCGGCGCGAAACCGTGATGTCCGTCGCGGATTATCTCGACGCCTGCCGCACCGACCCGCTGATGTATGCCGGGCCGCACGAGCGGCTGCTCGCAGCGATCGGCGAGCCCGAAATGGTTGACACGTCGCAGGATCCCCGGCTCGGCCGCATCTTCCAGAACCGGACGATCCGCACCTATCCGGCCTTCGCCGAGTTCTACGGCATGGAGGAGACGATCGAGCGCATCGTCGCCTTCTTCCGTCAGGCCGCCCAGGGGCTGGAGGAGCGCAAGCAGATCCTCTACCTGCTCGGCCCCGTCGGCGGCGGCAAATCGTCGCTTGCCGAGCGGATCAAGGCGCTGATGGAGGAGCAGCCGATCTACGTCCTGAAGGCCGGCGACGAGATCAGCCCAGTCTTCGAGAGCCCGCTCGTCCTCTTCGATCCCGAGACGATGGGGGAGATGGTCTCGAAGGAATACGGCATTCCGCGCCGGCGCCTCACCGGGCTGATGAGCCCCTGGGCGGTGAAGCGGCTGGACGAGTTCGGCGGCGACATCACCAGGTTCAAGGTCGCCAAGATGATGCCGTCGCGCCTGCGGCAGGTCGCCATCGCCAAGACCGAGCCCGGCGACGAGAACAACCAGGACATCTCCTCGCTGGTCGGCAAGGTCGACATCCGGCGGCTCGAAACCTTCGAGCAGAACGATCCGGACGCCTATTCCTATTCCGGCGGCCTCAACCGGGCGAACCAGGGCGTGCTCGAATTCGTCGAGATGTTCAAGGCGCCGATCAAGATGCTGCATCCGCTGCTGACGGCGACGCAGGAAGGCTCCTATGTCGGCTCGGAGAACATCGGCGCGATTCCCTTCACCGGCATGATCATGGCCCATTCCAACGAGTCGGAATGGCGCTCCTTCAAGAACAACAAAAACAACGAGGCCTTCATCGACCGCATCTACGTGATCAAGGTTCCTTACTGCCTCAGGGTCGACGAGGAGACCAAGATCTACGAGAAGCTGGTGATGAACTCCGAACTGGCCGACGCGCCCCGCGCGCCGGACACGCTGGAGATGCTGGCCCGCTTCGCCGTCCTGTCGCGCCTCAAGCCGCACGAGAACTCGTCTCTGGCCGCGAAGATGCGGGTCTACAACGGCGAAAGCCTCAGGGAGATCGACCCCAAGGCCCGCACCATGCAGGAATACCGCGACGCCGCCGGCGTCGACGAGGGCATGAACGGCATTTCGACGCGCTTCGCCTTCAAGGCGCTCTCGGCCACCTACAACCACGACACCGAGGAGGTGGCGGCCGATCCGGTGCACCTGATGTACGTCCTCGAACAGGCGGTGCGCCGCGAACAGTTCCCCGAGGACGTCGAGAGCGACTATCTGGAATTCATCAAGGCGGAACTCGCACCCCGCTATGCCGAGTTTATCGGCAACGAGATCCAGAAGGCCTACCTCGAATCCTATCACGACTACGGCCAGAACCTGTTCGACCGCTACGTCGCTTATGCAGATGCGTGGATCGAGGATCAGGACTATAAAGATCCGGACACCGGGCAGCTCTTCGACCGCGACCTGTTGAACCAGGAACTGTCGAAGGTCGAGAAGCCGGCAGGCATCGCCAATCCGAAGGACTTCCGCAACGAGGTCGTGAAGTTCTCGTTGCGCTCGCGGGCAGCCAACCACGGACGGAACCCATCTTGGACGAGCTACGAGAAGATCCGGGACGTCGTCGAGAAGCGGATGTTCAGCCAGGTCGAGGACCTGCTGCCGGTGATCAGCTTCGGCTCCAAGAAGGACGGGGAGACCGAGAAGAAGCACAACGAGTTCGTCGACCGGATGGTCGAGCGCGGCTTTACGCCGCGCCAGGTCCGGCGGCTGGTCGAGTGGTACATGCGCGTGAGGCAGGCGAGCTGACGCGCCTGGCGATCCATCATGCACATCATTGATCGTCGTCTCGATCCCGGCGGCAAGAGCCTCGCCAACCGCCAGCGCTTCATCCGCCGGGCGCGCTCGCTCGTCCGGCAGGCGGTGCGCGAGGCGTCCGGCGCCCGCAAGATCCGCGAGGTGGACGAGGGCGGCGCGGTCTCGATCCCGGCCGACGGGGTCCACGAGCCGAGCTTCCGGCCCTCCCGCGAGGGCGGGATGCGCGAGCATGTCCTGCCGGGCAACAAGGAGTTCGTCGCCGGCGACCGCATCCCACGGCCGAAGCAGGGCGGCGGCGCCGGCTCGGAGGGCAGCCCCGACGGCGAGGGCGAGGACCAGTTCTCCTTCGTCCTGTCGCGCGACGAGTTCCTCGACCTGTTCCTCGAGGATCTGGAACTGCCGAACCTCGCCAAGCGGCAGATCATGGGCGATGCACAGGAGAAGCGGCATCCGGCGGGCTTTCGTACCTCCGGCCCGCCCGCCAGCCTCTCGGTGCCCCGCACGCTGCGCAAGAGCCTGTCGCGGCGCATCGCGCTGAGGCGCCCCTCGCCCGCCGAGCTGGCGGCGCTGCGCCAGGAGATCGAGGAGGCGGAGGCCGGTGGCGCCGATGCCGAGAAGCTGGCCGCGCTGAGGGCCCAGCTGGAGCGGCAGGAGCGGCGTTCGCGCAGCGTGCCCTTCATCGACCCGATCGACCTTCGCTTTCGCCGCATCGAGGTGACGCCGGAGCCGATCGCCCGGGCGGCGATGTTCTGCCTGATGGATGTGTCGAGCTCGATGGACGAGCACATGAAGGACCTCGCCAAGCGGTTCTTCTCGCTGCTCTATCTGTTCCTGACCCGGCGCTACCGGCGGGTGGAGATCGTCTTCATCCGCCACACGCACGAGGCCAAGGAGGTCGACGAGGAGACCTTCTTCCACTCGAGGGAGAGCGGCGGCACGGTGATCTCCTCGGCGCTGGAGGAGATGGCGAAGATCGCCGCAGCGCGTTTCCCCGCCGACCAGTGGAACATCTACGCGGCGCAGGCCTCGGACGGCGACAACCTCTCCTCCGACAATGCCCGCACCGTCGCGCTCCTGCGCAACACGATCCTGCCGGTCTCGCAGTATTACGCCTATCTGCAGGTCGGCCGCGGCGACCCGGACCACGAGGACGGCGTCTTCCCGCGCCAGGAGACGGCCCTGTGGCGGGCCTACAAGGAGATACTGCGGCCCGACCTGCCGATGGCCATGCGCAAGGTCAACAGCCGCCGCGACATCTATCCGGTCTTCCGCGAACTGTTCGAGAGGAAGGCCGAGAAGGAAAGGTCGGACTGATGTCGGTGGTTCGCAAGCCGAAGGCCGCCGGGCGGAAGGGGCTCCTGTTCGAGACCCGCGACTGGGACTTTTCCACCCTCTCGCGCATCTACGAAACGCTGGAGGAGATGGCGGAGACCGAACTCGGCCTCAGCACCTATCGCAACCAGATCGAGGTGATCACCTCCGAGCAGATGCTCGACGCCTATGCCTCGACCGGCATGCCGATGTTCTACAAGCACTGGTCGTTCGGCAAGCACTTCGTGCGCAACGAGACGCTCTACCGCAAGGGCTGGCAGGGCCTCGCCTACGAGATCGTCATCAACTCCGATCCCTGCATCGTCTACATCATGGAGGAGAACTCGGCGACGATGCAGACGCTGGTCCTCGCCCATGCGGCGTTCGGCCACAACCACTTCTTCAAGAACAACTATGCCTTCCGGCAGTGGACGGACGCCTCGAGCATCCTCGACTACCTCGCCTTCGCCAAGTCCTACATCGCCGCCTGCGAGGACCGGTACGGCCACGAGGCGGTCGAGCGGGTCCTCGACGCGGCGCATGCGCTGATGAGCCACGGCATCCACCGCTATCCCGGCAAGCACGCGCCGGACCTCAATTCGGAGCAGCGTCGCCAGCAGGAGCGCGCCGACTACGCCGAGAAGAACTTCAACGTGCTCTGGCGCACCCTGCCGAAGACCGCCGGCCGCAAGCAGCGCAAGCCGGACGAGGAGCGCCGGCGCGCCCTGCTCGGCCTGCCCGAGGAGAACATCCTCTATTTCCTCGAAAAGTCCGCGCCGCGTCTCGCCCCCTGGCAGCGCGAGATCCTGAGGATCGTGCGGCAGATCGCCCAGTACTTCTATCCGCAGCGCCAGACCAAGGTGATGAACGAGGGCTGCGCCACCTTCGTCCACTACACCATGATGACGCGGCTCCACCAACAGGGCCGGATCTCCGACGGCGCCTTCATGGAGTTCCTGCACTCGCATTCCAGCGTGATCATGCAGCCGGACTTCGACGACCGGCGCTATGGCGGCATCAATCCCTATTCGCTGGGCTTTGCGATGATGCAGGACATCGAGCGGATCGCGACGGAGCCGACGCCCGAGGACCGTCAGGTCTTCCCGGATTTCGCCGGCTGCGGCGATCCCTTCGGCGTCCTCAAGGACGCCTGGGCGAACTATCGCGACGAGAGCTTCGTCCTGCAGTTCCTCTCGCCCGCCCTGATCCGCAAGCATCGCCTCTTCCACCTGGTCGACGAGGAGGAAGAGGACGAGCTGGTGGTCGGCTCGATCCATGACGAGCGCGGCTACAAGGCGGTGCGGCAGGCGCTGTCGCGCCAGTTCGACGTCTCGCGGCAGGACCCGGACATCCAGGTCGTCGACGTGAACCTCGCCGGCGACCGAAGGCTCCTGTTGCGGCATCACGTCGTCGACGGCGTCACGCTCGACAAGGCCGACGCGACGAAGGTGCTGCAGCATCTCGCCAATCTCTGGGGCTATGACGTCCGGCTGGTGGAGGCTGACGACGGCGCCACCTACGCCACCCACGACGCCTCGCCGAGCAACCTGTTCCAGTAGCGCGACACGGCACGCGCCGCGCAGAGGCCGGGACGTCTTCTCCGCGCTCGCTTGCCGGGTGCGACAGGGCGACGCTCCGCAAGTTCGGTAGGTGGGAACGAACCGCCGCCGATCTCTAACTCGGGTTTAATCTCTGCGCCTTAGTAGTCTTCGCCATGCAACGGAGCATAGCGCAGGCGCAACCCATGGATGATGTTTCAGCGGAACGCAGTCGCAAGCCGGGACGCATGGTCGCGAAGACTGCGCTCGCCGCCGTTCTGCTGTTGTCCTGCGTAAACTTTTCTGGATCGGCGAAAGCCGCGGATGCGAGCCCCGTCCGAACCGCCGGGGCGATCGTGAAGGCCTTCGATCACCTCTTCGGCGGCCCGCATGAGGGCTACCGCGCGGTCCATGCCAAGGGCGTCCTGCTCGACGGCAGCTTCCAGCCCGGTCCCGACGCCGCCTCGCTGACCACCGCCGTCCATCTGCAGAGGGCGCCGTCTCCCGTTCTGGTGCGGTTCTCCGACTTCGCCGGCATTCCCGACATTCCGGATACCGATGGAGCGGCCAATCCGAAGGGCATGGCGATCAAGTTCCTTCTGGGGGACGGCGCCTCGACGGACATCGTCGCCCACTCCTTCAACGGCTTTCCCGCCGCGACGCCCGAGGGCTTCCTCGCCTTCCTGACGGCGCTGGGCGATCCGGACAAGACTGCGCTGCCCGCCTACGCCGCGGCGCATCCGGCGGCGAAGCGGTTTCTCGACGCGCCGAAGCCGGCTCCGGCGAGCTTCGCCACCGAGCACTTCTTCGGCGTCAACGCCTTCGCCTTCACCAATGCCCGGAACGTCACCCGCTACGGGCGCTATTTCATCGTGCCCGCCGCCGGCCTTCGCCACCTTTCGGACGAGGAGGCGGCGAAGAAGGGGCCGAACTTCCTCTTCGACGAGATCAGGGCGCGCCTCGCGCGCGGGCCGGTGCGATTCGTGCTGAAGGTCCAGATCGCCGGACCGGGCGACAGCCTGACCGACGGCGCGTTCCCCTGGCCGGACGACCGGCCGATGGTCGATCTCGGCACGATCACCCTCACCGGCGTCGCGGCGGACAATGCCGGGCGGCAGCGCGACATCCTCTTCACGCCGCTCAGCCTGGTCGGCGGCATCGCGCCGTCGAAGGACCCGATGCTCGCCTCGCGCACCCGCGCCTACCGGATTTCGCACGATCGCCGGACGGAGCGGACCGAGGCGTCGGTGACGCCGCGATGACAGCGCCAAGGCCTCTCCTCCCGATCCTCGCGGTCACCCTGCCCTCGGCCGTTTTCGGCTTCTGCCTGACGGCGGTGCTGGCATGGGGGAAGGCGGAGCCCGTCGCCGTCGTCAACCAGAGCGGCCGGGAATTCGACAGGAAGGCGATCACGGTGACGTCGGGCGAAGCCGTCCGCTTCACGAACGAGGACCCGTTCCTGCATCAGATCTACGTCGACTCGCCGGCATTCAGCTTCGACTCCACGGAACAGATGCCCGGCAACTCGGTCGACGTGACGTTCACCACGCCCGGCGTTTTCCAGGTGCGCTGCGGCATTCATCCGCGCATGCGGCTGGACGTCACCGTGGTGAAACCCTCCGTGCAACATTGAGCCGGATCGCCAGCCGCCTCTCGGGACAGATCTTCATGTCGATCCGCCTGAAACTGCTCCTTGCCTGCCTTGCCCTGACGATGATGACGGCGGGCCTCGGCGTCTTCGCCCAGAACTCGCAGCGCGATGTCGGCCGGCTGGCGGAGCGGATCTATGACGAGGCGCTGCTGTCGATGAGCTATCTGCGCTCGGCGCAGAACTCGCTGGTCGGGCTGGAGGCGATCGAGGAGCCGCCGTCGGCCGTCGCGGCGCCGGGCGCGGATACGCCGCAGGACGATCGCTTGGACCAGCGCGACAGCCTGCTCGCCGCCGGTTTCCGCAAGGCGCTTCCCGACATCTTCGGCGATCTCCAGGTGGCCACGGACCGGGCGATCTCGCCGGCCGGCAAGCGGCAGACCGCCCTGATCCGGCAGCATCTGACGGACCTGCGCGCCAAGGCGGGAACACTGGACAGGAGCGCCCTTCTCGCCGAGCTGCACAAGATCGACGACGACTTCGACGTCGCGGTCGAGATCTTCGCCGGCGACGGCTTCCGTTTCCGACGCGAGGTCGGGAACATCATCGACTCCTCGGTCCGCCAGACGGGACTGCTGATCGTCGGCGCCGTCGGCCTGGCGGTTCTCATCTCCTTCCTTCTGACGCGGGCGATCGTGCCGCCGGTCAACCACGCCGTCGCGGTGGCGCGGGCGATCGCGGCCGGCCGGCTGGACAACGAGATCCCGCCGGAGGGCCACAGCGAGACGGGCCAGCTGATGGGCGCGCTCGCCGCCATGCAGACGAGCATCGCCGAAAAGATGGAGCGCATCCGGGAGCTGATGGCCTCGCAGGCGGACGGCTACCGCAACCGCATCGCCGAGCAGAACACCCGCTTCGAGGCGGCCCTCAACAACATGTCGCAGGGCCTGTGCATGTTCGACGACGCGGAGCGGCTGGTGGTCTTCAACCGCCGCTTCATCCAGATGTTCGGCGGCATCCAGCTCGGCGTCTGCGCCAAGGACGTGCTGTTGGATCCGGGCTTCCAGCACGTGCTGATGCCGGGGGAATCGGCTTCGAGCAGCCACGAATTGCCGGACGGGCGGATCGTCGCCGTCTCGCGCGAGCCGATCGCCGGCGGCGGCTGGGTCGCGACCTTCGAGGACATCACCGAGCGGCGCCGGGCCGAGCGCAAGCTCAGCCACATGGCGCTGCACGACGCGCTGACCTCCCTGCCGAACCGGGTGCAATTCCGCGAGCGGCTCGAGACGGCGATCCGCAAGCCGGCGGTGGCGGCGCGCACGGCGGTGCTGTGCCTCGACCTCGACGGCTTCAAGTCGGTCAACGACACGCTCGGCCATCCGGTGGGCGACCGCCTCCTCCAGGTCGCATCCGACCGGCTACTCGCGACGGTCGGCCAGAACGACCTCGTGGCACGGCTCGGCGGTGACGAGTTCGCCATCATCCAGGTGGCCAGCGACCCCGCGGCGGCGGCCGAAACCTTGGCCAAGCAGGTGATCGAGGCGCTGAGCCAGCCCTACCGGATCGATGGCAACGAGGCCTCGATCGGCGTCTCGATCGGCATCATCCTCGCCATGCCGGTCGACGGCGCGCAGGCTCCGGATGTCGACACGCTGATCAAGAACGCCGATCTCGCCCTCTACCGGGCCAAGCACGGCGGACGGTCGACCTTCCGCTTCTTCGAGCCGCAGATGGACGCGCAGCTGCAGGCGCGCCGCAGCCTGGAACTGGACCTGCGCCAGGCCGCCGAGCGCGACGAGCTGGAACTCTACTACCAGCCCTTCGTCGACACCCGCACGCGGCGGGTCTCCGGTTTCGAGGCGCTGATGCGCTGGCGTCACCCGGAACGCGGCTTCGTCCCGCCGGCCGACTTCATTCCGGTCGCCGAGGAATGCGGGCTGATCCATACGCTCGGCGCCTGGGCGCTGGAGACGGCGTGCCGCCAGGCCGCGTCCTGGCCGGACGGGATGATCGTCTCGGTCAACCTGTCGCCGACCCAGTTCCGCCGCTCGACGCTGGTCGCGGATGTCGAGCGGGCGCTGTCGTCGGCCGGGCTGCCCGCCAGCCGGCTGCAGCTGGAGATCACCGAATCGCTCCTCCTTCAGGAGACCTCCGCCGTCCTCGAGACGCTGAACCGGTTCCGCGCACTCGGCATCCGCATCTCGATGGACGATTTCGGCACCGGCTATTCCTCGCTCGGCTATCTCAGCCGCTTCCCCTTCGACAAGATCAAGATCGACCAGTCCTTCGTGCGCAATCTGGAAGCGCGGGACAACCTCGCCATCGTGCGCGCGGTGATCGGCCTCAGCCGCGCCATGGACATGTCGGTCATCGCCGAGGGCGTCGAGACCCGCGAGCAGGCCGAACGGCTCATCCGCGAGGGCTGCGTCGAGATGCAGGGCTATTACTTCAGCCGGCCGCGCCCCGCCTCGGCGCTGGCGCAGATCATCAAGGAGGTCGCGGCGGCCGACGGCTCGCGCGGCGCCGAGGAGGGGCCGTCCCTGCAGCCCCCGATCACGTCGATCGCGGTCTGAGGGCTCGCTTGCTTCGGGAGCGATCGCCGGCTGTCAGCCGCTCAGCCCGCAGGCTTCGCCGGCCTGATCTTTTCCGCGATCCTGCGCTCCTCTTCCGGATCCGGCGCGATCGCGCGGCCGGAATCGTCGGGTAGTCCGCCGCCGGTCCCGCCGATAGTCGCGTTCCGGGGCCGATCGTTGGTGCCGGTGCTGATCTTCGGCTCGTCGCCGGTCCGGTCGGGGTTGGTCCCGCCGCGCTTCTCGTTCTCCGGGGGCATGGCGCCGCTCCCTGGTTCCTGTCGTCCGGCGGGAACGGCCACCGCCGGGAAGAGTTGCCCGCAAACCTTGCCATTTCGACACCGTCTCCCACACAAGAGGGCAGGCATCCGCTAGAGAGAGCGCCATGATGAACAACCGCAGGGCCGGCTTCGTCCGCGTCGCGACCGCGACGCCGAAGGTCGCGCTCGCCGATCCGGCCGGCAATTGTCGCTTCGTCCTCGATCTCGTCCGGCAGGCGGAGGACGAGCGCTGCGACCTCGTGATCTTTCCCGAACTCTGCATGTCCGGCTATGCGATCGACGACCTGCATCTGCAGGAGGCGCTCTTGTCCGGCGTCGAGGCCGCTCTTGCAACGCTCAAGGCGGAGACCGCCGAGATCGACTGCACCTTCGTCGTCGGCGCCCCGATCCGGCGCAACGGGCGGGTCTACAATGCCGCCCTCGTCTTCCGGCGGGGCACCATTCTCGGTGCCGTGCCCAAGGTGTTCCTGCCGAACTACCGCGAGTTCTACGAAAAGCGCTGGTTCGCCTCCGGCCATGGGCTGCGGGGACTGTCGGTGACGCTGGCGGGCGAAGCGATCCCCTTCGGCCCCGACCTCGTCTTCCGTGCCGCGAACGGCGGAGCGGACGAAGGCGCGGCGACCGCCGGCCGGCCGGAGGATTTCTGCTTTCATCTGGAGATCTGCGAGGACTTCTGGGGCCCGGCGCCGCCCTCCAATCGGGGCGCGCTCGCCGGCGCCACGATCCTGTGCAATCTGTCGGCCTCGAACATCACCGTCGGCAAGGCGGCGGATCGCGAGATCCTCTGCGCCTCGCAGTCGATGCGCTGCATGAGCGCCTATGTCTATTCGGCCGCGGGGGCCGGCGAGTCGACGACCGACCTTGCCTGGGACGGACAGGGCTCGATCCACGAGCTCGGCGACCGCCTCGCCCGCTCGGAACGCTTCGCCGACGAGCCGCGGCTGGCGATCGCCGACGTCGACGTCATGCGCATCCGCCAGGAGCGCCAGCGCACCCCCACCTTCAACGATGCCGCCGCCTTCGCCGGCCATCCGGAAGAGGCGTTCCGGACCGTCTCCTTCGACTGGGCGCCGCGCGCCGAGCCGGCGACCGACCTGAAGCGGCCGCTCCGCCGCTTCCCCTATGTGCCGAACGACCCCGCGACCCTCGACCAGGACTGCTACGAGAGCTTTGAGATCCAGGTCGACGGGCTGAAGCGGCGGGCGCAGGCGACGCCCGGCACCGGCCTCGTCATCGGCATTTCCGGCGGCCTCGATTCCACCCATGCGCTGATCGTTGCGGCCAAGGCCTGCGACCGGCTCGGCATCCCGCGGAAGAACATCCTCGGCTTCACCATGCCGGGCTTTGCGACCGGCGAGACCACCAAGTCCAACGCCTGGCGGCTGATGGAGGCCTTCGGCATCACCGCCGAGGAGATCGACATCCGCCCCGCGGCGCGGCAGATGCTCGCCGACATGGGCCATCCCTTCGCGAAGGGCGAACCGGTCTACGACGTCACCTTCGAGAATGTGCAGGCGGGCCTTCGGACCGACTACCTCTTCCGCCTCGCCAACCAGCGCCGCGGCTTCGTCCTCGGCACCGGCGACCTGTCGGAACTGGCGCTCGGCTGGTGCACCTACGGCGTCGGCGACCAGATGAGCCACTACGCGGTGAACGCGGGCGTGCCGAAGACGCTGATCCAGCACCTGATCCGCTGGTCGATCGCCACGCGCCAGTTCGAGCAGCCGGCGCTGGACGTGCTGGCGGACGTGCTGGACACCGAGATTTCGCCGGAGCTCGTGCCCGCAGACGCCGATGGGAAGATCCAGAGCACGCAGGACATGATCGGGCCCTACGAGCTGCACGACTTCTTCCTGTTCCACATGCTGCGCTACGGCATGCCGCCCTCGAAGATCGCCTATCTCGCCTGGCAGGCCTGGCGCGATCGCGAGGCGGGCGACTGGCCGGCCAACCTGTCGAAGGACGCGCGCAACCAGTACGACCAGGCGACGATCCTGCGCTGGCTGCGCGCCTTCCTGCGCCGCTTCTTCGCCGCCCAGTTCAAGCGCTCGGCGATCCCCAACGGCGTGAAGGTCTCCGCCGGCGGGTCGCTCTCGCCGCGCGGCGACTGGCGCATGCCCTCCGACGCCACCGCCGCGGCATGGCTCGCGGAACTGGACGCGGCCTATCCGGACGAGGGGTGAGGCTGCGAGAGGTCAAAGGCGCCGCGTAGGCGGCGATGGACAGCGACAGCGGCAGATCGGACGGCAGCGACAAAGCAGCTGAATGATAGCGCTTCGTCATCCCGGGCTTGACCCGGGATCTATTCCTCAGCGGTTACGCCGCAGCCCGGTGGAAGCAACGCCACGCCGCGACGACTCTTCCGATTTGGAATGGGTCCCGGGTCAAGCCCGGGATGACGATGCGGAGAGGGTTCTGCGTCTTCTGAGGAGTTCGCGGCTCGGCCGCGAGGACGGGCGCCGGCTCAGTTCCCCGGCACCCACTCACCCCCCGTCAGAGCGCGCCCATCACCTTGCCGTTGAAGCCGTAGACCTTGCGGGCGCCCGACAGCGGGACCAGCGTCACCTCGCGGGTCTGGCCGGGCTCGAAGCGCACGGCCGTTCCGGCGGCGATGTCGAGCCGCATGCCGCGCGCGGCCTCGCGGTCGAAGGCGAGCGCCGGATTGGTCTCGGCGAAGTGGTAGTGGCTGCCGACCTGAACCGGCCGGTCGCCGGTGTTGGAGACCTCGAGCACGATGGTCTCGGCGCCCGCGTTGAGAACGAGATCGCCCTCGGCCGTGATCACTTCGCCGGGAATCATGAGAAATGCCTCCAGAGCTTCGCGATGCCGACGGCCGCGAGGATGACGAGGAGGATCGGGCCGATCGCCAGGAGATCGCGTTCGCCCACCGGCTGCGGCGCGCCCGACGATAGCGGCATCTCCGATCCTCCCATGCCTTGGCGCTCCGCTCAGCCGGCCATCAGGTACAGGCCGGCGGCAGCGGAGAGGACGCCGATCGCGCGCAGCACCATCGGCTGGGCGAGGCGCGACAGCGAGACGCCGACGGCGAGCCCCACGCAGTGCAGCGCCGCGGTCGACAGGGCGAAGCCGAGGCCGAACTCCTCCGCGCCCATGCCGGCGTTCGACAGGGCGAACTCGGTGCCGTGCGCATGGCCGTGGAACAGCGCGAACGCGCCGACGATCAGGGACGCGGCCGGCACCGGCAGCTTCACCGCCGCGGCGACGAGCAGGCCGATCGCGACGACCGAGGCGAGGATCGCCGGCTCGACGAAGGGCAGCTGCACGCCGGCAAGGGCCAGCAGGAAGCCGGCGGTCATCGTCGCGACGAAGGACAGCGGGACGATCCAGATCGCGCGCCCGCCGATCATCGCGGCCCAGATGCCGACGGAGACCATGACGACGATGTGGTCGAGCCCGGTCAGCGGGTGCGACACGCCGGCGAGGAAGGTGCCGTGCTCCATCGGGTTGATGTGGGCGAAGGCCGGGGCCGTGGCGGCGGCAAGGGCCGCGGCGGCGATGAAAATGCGCTTCAACATGGAAAGTCCCTTGAACTGAGGTCGACGGCCGCCCCGGTTTGGGTCGCGGCTCCTTTCGTGCCGAGGCCGGAATCGCGAAGACGCCGTTCCCTGGGCCGGCCGATCATGTGTGCCGCATTGCAGCGTGTCAACAAAGCGTGAGCCGCGGCCGCCGCGGCAAACCGTAACGATCCGTTGCCGGACCGTCCCGCCGTTATTGCTCCGGCAACCAGACCGGAAGGCCGTGGCGGCGCCCGCCACGGTGTTAACCGCAACGAATCCACCGCGGGCGCATTCCCTTGAACACAGCAAGAAAAGCGGCCATATTCCGCTACGGAAGGCCTGAGTTCCGGCACGTTCACGATCGGAGCCAGAGGCCGCAACAGGTTGGAGTCTTCGATGCTGAGATCGCTCGTGATCGCGGCTGCTCTTCTCGTTTCCGCGGGACCGGTCGGAAGCCGGCAGCCGCTGACGATCCGCACCGTTACCATGGCCGGGCTCACCGGCCCTGCCTACTATTCCGCCGTCGAGCAGGGCTACCGCTTCGTCGGCGGGCGCCTGACCGCGCAGGCGCCGGAGCATCGACAGATCCAGAAGCCCGTCGAGGTGTCGGAACTTGCGCCGACGGCTCCCAAGGGCGCCCGCGTGGCGGTCGCCTCCGCCGGCCGCTGAAGCGGTCGCGGCCGACGGCAGGGCGTCACCTGATCGGCTCGTGCACCGTCACCAGCTTGGTGCCGTCCGGAAAGGTCGCTTCCACCTGGACGTCCGGGATCATCTCCGCCACCCCCTCCATCACTTGGTCGCGCGTGATCACATGCGCGCCCGCCTCCATCAGGTCGGCGACCGTGCGCCCGTCGCGCGCGCCCTCGACGACGAAGTCGGTGATCAGCGCGATCGCCTCGGGATGGTTGAGCTTCACACCGCGCTCGAGCCGGCGCCGCGCGACGACGGCCGCCATGGAGACGAGGAGCTTGTCCTTTTCGCGCGGGGTCAGTTGCATCGGGGGATCCTTCGTGCGGTTGCCGGTCGGTGGTTCGGGTCACACCGACCATACGCGGGGCAGCGCGCCGTCCGCCAGAGCCCGGATCAGCGGAACGAGGCGCTTCCTCAGGTGAAAGCCGGAGGGCGCCCGCAGGCGGACGACGAGCAGCCCGCCGACGATGCTGGCGCCCCCCGCCTCTCCCGCCATGTCGCGGATGGCGGGCACCCACCCTTCGAGACCGGGCCCGTGCGCGAGGAGCGTCGCGAAGGCGCGGTTGCCTGCCAGGCTCGCCGGCTGCGCGGCGATCGCGGCGACCGGCCCCTCGAGCCGCAGATCGTCGGCGAAGACCAGCCGTCCGCCGATCCTCACGCGCCAGCGGTCGCGAAACGAGCCGGCCTCGACGCTCTCGCCCATCATCTCGCGGCCGAGGATGACGCTCTCGGACAGCAGGAACCGCGCGCCCGGAGCCGCGTCGACGTCGAGACGGCGGGTGATGGCGCCGCCATCGAAGAGGATCGTCTCCTGCGGCAGCCAGGCGAGTGAGGCGTCGTCCCCGATCGCAATGCGGCTCGTCACCTCTGCCGACCCCGAGGCGGCGCGGTAGACCCGTTCGCAGGCCTGCGTCGTGACGGTCAGCCGCCCCCCGCTCGCCACCTGGAAAGACTGGTCGAGCCGGTCGCCGCCGGTCAGCCCGCCGGAGGTGTTGATCAGGACCGCCTCTGCGCTCGGGCCGATCGGGCGCGGAAAGCGCAGCTTCAGGCAGCCCGCCTGGTGCAGCCGTTCGAGCCGCGTGCGCCCGGCGAGCGGCCGCACCGCGAGATCGACCCGGCCGGCGGAGCGCTGAAGGGGGACCGGCGCATGGGCCACGGCAGTCGTCGTCACCTCGGGCGCGATCCGGCCGAGATCGGAAAGCCGCAGTTTTTTGCCGTCATCGCCCGCCCCGCAAGGTCATCCGTCCGGCCAAAGCGCTAACAGGCAGGCGGAAGCGCGGCAATCCGCCCGCCACGCGTTTTGCCGCTTCGCGAACGGCTGCGAGATGCAGGCAAGGAACGCTTGGAAGCCGGTTCAGCCCTGCGCCTGCGCGCCCGTGCCGGGGCGCAGACGGGCCAGCGCCTCGTCGACCAGCCGGTTGGCGATCTGCATGCGGATGTTCGCCTGTTCCCGGAACGCCAGGGGCGCGCAATCCGGATGGTTGGCGCGGGCGAAGGCGCGCCGGCACAGCATCAGATCCTTCGGCGTCAGGGCGTTCGCAAGGCCGAGGTCGCGCCGGATGTCCCGGGGGTCGATGCTCGGCGGCGCTGGCGGCGCGGGCGGCTCCGCGACCCGCTGGCGGATCGTCTCGCCGCTTCTCTCATAGCGGCTCGCCGGCTGGCGCGGGGCGTCGCCCGCCTCGGCCCCGCCGATGCCGCTGAGAACGGTCCAGAATCCGGCAGACGTCTGGCCGAAGGAGAATCCCCATTCTGCCTTGTCGTCTTTGGCAGCGATCCCGTCGAGGATCGCTTCGAAGGATTGCGCGGACATTTCTGGACCCGCCGGTTGAAGCAACGTTATGGTCCCCGAACCATAGTCCGGGTGCCGTGAAGCGTCGGTAAAGTTGAAGGATCAAATGCCGGATAGCCGGCAAAGTTCCAACGCGGCAGGAGAGCCGGCATACGCTTCGCGACGGCCGGACCGGCGGTGCAGGCCGGCCTTGTCTTCCCCGGCGAATTCCGCGACACCATCAGGGGCCAGACGGATGGCGGCGACGAGCGGCGAGGCAAGGTTTCAGATGCGCACGGTCTATGTGAACGGGGAATACCGGCCCGAGAACGAAGCGAGCGTCTCGGTCTTCGACCGCGGCTTTCTCTTCGCCGACGCCGTCTACGAGGTGACGAGCGTTCTCGGTGGCCGGCTGGTCGACTTCTCCGCCCATATGGCGCGGCTGAAACGCTCGCTTGCCGAACTCGGCCTGCCCTCGCCCGGCAGCGAGGCGCACCTGCTCGCCATCCACCGCGAACTCGTCCGGCGCAACGACCTCGACGAGGGCACGATCTACATGCAGGTCACGCGCGGCGCCGCCGACCGCGATTTCCTCTTCCCGTCCGAGGACACGCCGCCGTCCCTCGTCCTCTTCACCCAGGCGAACACGCTCGTCGACAAGCCCGCGGCCCGCACCGGCCTGCGCGTCATCTCGGTGCCGGACCTGCGCTGGTCGCGCCGCGACATCAAGACCGTGCAGCTTCTCTATTCCTCCATGGCCAAGACCGAGGCGAAGCGCCGCGGCGTCGACGACGCCTGGATGGTGGAGGACGGGATGGTCACCGAGGGCACCTCCAACAATGCCCACATCGTCGCCGAGGACGGCACGCTCGTCACCCGCGCCCTGTCTCATTCGATCCTGCACGGCATCACCCGCGCCGCGGTGCTGAAGCTCGCGGAAGAATCCGACATCCGCATCGAGGAGCGCAGCTTCACGATCGAGGAAGCCAAGCGCGCGCGAGAGGCCTTCATCACCTCCGCCTCGGCCTTCGTGATGCCGGTCGTCGAGATCGACGGCACCCCGATCGGCGACGGCAAGCCGGGCCCGGTCGCGACCCGGCTGCGCGAGATCTACATCCGGCACGCCCGCGACACCGCCATCTGAGGCCGCCGGCCGGCGCCGGCTCGTCGCGGGTCGCGGCGGCGCCCAGCTTCCGTTGTTTCACGCCGGCCGTGCGAGAGGCGCCACCGGGGCGGTTGCGTCGGGCGCCCGGCTTCGCCTTGTGATCGATCCGCCCTTTCCTCCTCTGCCGTGGCTCGCTTACGGTTGCGCCTTCGGGCGGTAACGATTCGAGGACCTCCATGGCGGCACAGACCTCGGAAGCGGGCGCAGCGGGCGACGCGATCGATCTCGACTTCCAGCGTCGGGAAATCGCCCGGCTGCGGGAGAAGCTGCTCGACCTCACGCGCCGGAACGGCCTTCTCAACTTCAGCCATGCCCGGAGCGGCGCCTTCGCCCGGGTGATCGACGAACTGCCGGACCAGCTTTTCGCCGCCCTGCGCGCCGGCGAAATGGCCTTCGAGCCGCTGCCCGATCCCGAGACCGAGCCGGCCGACGAGCGCACCGAGAGCTTCCAGAACGCCATGGCGATCGCGCGGCTGACCGACGAGACCTATCTCGCCGCGATCGCAGAACTGGGCGAAACGGAAGCCGACACGGAGACGCTCGCCGCACTCGACGAGGCGCTGCGCCACCGGGTGCGCGCCCAGCTGAACCTGCCGAAGCTTTCGGGCGGACGGCGGCTCGACATCGCGGAGCTCGCCCGCGCCAACGGCTTCGATCCGAGCTTCGACCTGCCGAAAGCCTCGCAGGCGGGTCCCGAATTCGATGCGGCGACGCCCGAACATCTCGGCGACGACGCCATCCGCATCCTGTTGACGGCGTCGCAGGCCGACCGGCGCCTGCGCACCATCTTCGACCGCAACCGCACGCTGGAGAACGAGACCGGCATCCATACGCTGCAGATCGCCTTCGGCTTCGTCGAATGGCGCGATCCGAAGCAGCCATCCGCCGGACCCTACCATGCGCCGCTCCTGATGATGCCGCTGCACTTCCGGCGCAAGATCGTCAACGGCAGCTACCGGTTCTGGGCGAGCGCGCCGGAGGGCGAGCTGTCGGTCAACCTCGCTCTGGCGGAACTCCTGAAGCGCGACCACGGCGTCGCTCTGCCGGACATCGGGGCGGAGGCGACGCCGGAAGCCTATTTCGCGGCGATCGCGCCGCTTCTCGAAGCGGCGAAGTTCCTGGCGCTCCGCCGCTTCGTCACCATCGCCGTCTTCCCCTTCCCGCGAATGGGCCTCTGGGTAGATCTCGACGAGACGATCTGGCCGAACGACGGGCTCGTCGCCCATCGCGGCCTCGCCCGCCTCATCGGCGGCCTTGCGACAGAAGGCGCGGCCGGCTCGTTCGGCGTCGACCACCCCATCGAGGATCCGGCGTTCAAGGGCCGCGTCCCGCCGCTCGTCATGCCGGCCGACGTCTCGCAGCATTCCGCCATCCTCGACGCCATCGAAGGCAAGGACCTCGTCGTCGAGGGGCCGCCCGGCACCGGCAAGAGCCAGACCATCGCCAACCTCGTCGCCGCGGCCATCGGCGCCGGTCGGCGCGTCCTGTTCCTCGCTGAAAAGCGCACGGCGCTCGAAGCCGTCGCCAAGCGGCTGCGCGAGCGCGGCCTCGGCCCGGCGCTCCTGGAGCTGCATTCGGACAAGACCTCGAAGCCGGAGGTGATGGCTTCGCTGAAGGAGGCGCTGGAGAACGATGTCGCGATGCCGGCGCGGCTTGCGGCCTTGCGCGACGGCCAGAAGCGCGACCGCGCCGTGCTGACGGACTATCTGACGGCGCTGCAGGAACGCCCCGACGGGCACGACGCGACGGTGTGGTCGCTGGTCTGGAGCGAGACGGCGCTGCGGGACCGTCTCGCCGGACGGATGGCGGAGACGATCCGGCCGGCGGACGTCGCCGGCGTCGAATTGGCGGACGAGGGCGCGTTCAGGCGGGCGGCGGACACGCTGGCGGAACTCGCGAAGGCCGCAGAGGCCGTCGAGGAAGACCTCGGCGGCCTCACTGCCAGCCCCTGGCATGCTGCTCGGGGACTGCCGGTGCAGCCGCATGCACAGGAGGCGCTCGTCCGGGATCTGTCGGCCGGTCTCGGCACAGCACTCGCCGCCGCGCGGGACGCGGCGGCCGCGCTGCCGGTCTCAGCCGCCCCGGCTCCGCTGGTCGGCCGGACGGCGCCGGAGCTCGCGGCCCTCTGCGACGCGCTCGCCGCCCTCGTCCTGCCGGCAGACGACGGGCTCGCCGCCGCAGCGCTCGAAGGCGCCCTGACGGAGACGGTGCTCGGCGCCGCCGAGCGGCTGGCCGAGACGCGCGCCCACCGCGAAGAGCTGGCGAACGGCGCCGGCGATGCGGCCGGCCTGAAGTCGCTTCAAGCCCTGGAAGAGCGGCTGCTCGCCGACGGCTTCACCCGCGTCGCGCTCGCGGATCTGGCGGAGCGCGCCGAGGCCTTTCGCGCCGATGCCGGCCGCTTCGAGGCGCTGGCATCGCGCCTTGCGCCGGCGACCGAGGCGCTCGGACCCGATTTCCCGGCCAATGCCGAGACCGCCCGGCAGCTGTCGCGCCTCGCCGCCATCCGCCGGACCTATTCCGACCTCGCCTGGAGCCTGCAGATCCCCGTGGCGAACAAACGCCGGCGCGAGCATCTGGACCGGCTCGGCGATCGCTCGCGGGATGTCCAGGAACGCCTGAAGCGCCTGTCCGCCGAGATCGACATGGCGAAGGCCTCCGAGGTTCCGACGGCGGAGCTGCGCCGGCTCGCGGAAACGCTCGGCGGCACCGGTGCGCTCGGACGGCTGTTCGGAGGCGAGTTCAAGCGGGCGATGACGGCGGCGCAGACGCTGGCGCCGCGCGTGACCGACCGCGACCGCCTGCGCCAGCTGCTCGCCGACGCCGCGACGCTGCTCGACGAATGGTCCGAGATCGCCGGCGATGCCGAGGGGCAGAGCGCCTTCGGCGCGGCCTGGCGCGGACCGCAGACGGCCTTCGACGCGCTGGACGACGCCGCGGCCTGCCTTGGCGAAGTCGGCGGCTTCCTGTCGCGCAACGGCGGCGACCACCGCCTGCGCGCCGTCCTCAGCCTGCCGCCGGAGGCGCTCGACGGCCTCTCTTTGTCTGCGGAGGAGGCGGCGCTGATCGAGCGCTGCGATGACTCCGCGGCGCTGACGATGCTCGCCGACGGTCTTCGCGCCCGCGCCGAGGCTCTCGGCGCCCTGGAGCGCGACGGGCGCGGCTGCGGCGTCGCCGCGGACGCGCCGATCCTCGACCACGGCCGGCGACTGTCGCAGACGCTCGCAGCCCTCGAGGCGGACATCGCGGCGCTCGTGAACGGAGCCGCGCCGGAGCAACGCGCGGCGATCGAACGCGCTTCGAAGGACCTCGACGCCGCCCGCACCGCCCGCGCAATGGCTGCGGCGCCGGTACTCGTGGACGCGTTCGGACCCGATCCGGCCAAGGACGGCATCATGCGCCTCGACGAGATCCGGACGCTGCAGGGGCAGGCGGGGCATCTTGCGGAGCGCCTCGCGGACCTCCGGGCGGCCGGCTCTGCGGTGCGCGAGCGGCTGGGGCCGGACTTCGTCCCTTCATCCGAAGCGGCCGGCCTTTCGGCTCGCGCCGAGACGCTCTCCGCCGCCATCGCCGATACGCAGGGTCTGCGGCTCCATGCCAACCTGTCCCGCTATATCGCAGAGGCCGAGGCCCAGGGCCTGAAGCCGCTCTACGACCGGCAGGTGAGGGACGGCCAGCCCGTGAGCGCGCTGCCGGACATCCTGTCGCTCCTGCGCTGCCAGCAGGCGCTGGAGGCGATCTTCGCGGATCCCGCCTCGCCGATCGGCCGCACGACCACCGGCCGGCTCGACACAGCACGCGGCCGCTTCAAGGCCGCCGAGATCGACCTCTACCGGCTGGAAGCGGACGCGATCCTGTCGAAGGCGCGCGAACGCGCCCGCACGGCGCCCTGGGGCAACGATTCCGGCCCGATCCGCAGCTACACGGAGATGGCGCTGGTCCAGAACGAGATCGCCAAGCAGAGCCGCCACATCCCGATCCGCCAGCTGATCGAGCGCGCGGGCACGGCGCTCCAGGCGCTGAAGCCCGTCCTGATGATGAGCCCGCACGCGCTGGCGCAGTACGCGCCGCCCGGCACGCTCGACTTCGACCTCGTGGTCATCGACGAGGCCTCGCAGATGAAGCCGGAGTTCTCGATCGGGGCGCTGGCGCGCGGCGCGCAATACGTCATCGTCGGCGACCAGAAGCAGCTGCCGCCGACCGACTTCTTCTCCGGCCAGGAAGAGGGCGACGAGGCCGAGGACGAGGCCGGCGCGGCGGACAATGCCGAGAGCATTCTCGACCTCGCCTCCGCCCGGATCCCGCACAAGCGACGGCTGCGCTGGCACTACCGCTCGCAGCACCCGGCGCTGATCGCCTATTCCAATCGCGAATTCTACGACCGCGAGCTGGTGATCTTCCCGGCTGCGACCGAGGACGACGTCTCGGGCGTCTCCTGCATCGAGGTCGACGGCATCTATCAGGCGAACGTCAATCCGGCCGAGGCCGAGCGCGTCATCGCCGAGGCGCGGGCGCTGATCTACCGCACGGCCGAGGACGGGCGCGACCTTTCCCTCGGCATCGCGACGATGAACCTGAAGCAGCGCGAGCTGATCAACGCCGAGTTCGAGCGGCTGGCGGCGCGAGACCCGATCGTGCGCGCCTATGTCGAACGCTGGGAGAAGACTGTCGAGCCGGTCTTCGTGAAGAACCTCGAAAACGTCCAGGGCGACGAGCGCGACGTCGTGATCATCTCGACGCTGTTCGGCCCGTCCGAAGCCGGACAGAGGCCGAAGCAGAACTTCGGCGCGATCAACCGCGCGGCCGGCCACCGTCGCCTCAACGTCCTCTTCACCCGCGCCAAGCGGGCGATGATCGTCGTGACCTCGCTGAAGACCGGCGACATCGTGCCGACGGCCAGTTCGTCGCGCGGCGTCCACGTCTTCAAGGGTTTCCTCGACTATGCCCGCGGCGGCGCCGTCTACGACGATGCCACGGGGCGCGAGGCCGACAGCCCGTTCGAGACCTTTGTCGCGGCGCGGCTGAAGGCTGCCGGCTACGACGTCGTCCACCAGATCGGCGTCGAGGGCTTCCGCATCGATCTCGGCGTGCGCCATCCCGCCGATCCCACCGTCTTCATCGCCGGCATCGAATGCGACGGCGCGCCGTTCCACACCGGCCTGACGATCCGCGACCGCGACATGATCCGCCAGCAGGTGCTGGAGGGGCTCGGCTGGGCGATTGTCCGGATCTGGTCGACGGACTGGTACAACGACCCGGATGGCGAGGCGCGAAAGCTCATCCGCTTCCTCGGCGAGCGCGAGGCGGCCGTCCATGTCGCGCCGCGGGCGGAGCCGGCGCTGTCATCTGATGCGAGTGCCGAGCCCGACCCCGACATCCCTGAGGAGACAGGGCTCGCGGCTGCCGCCGCACGTCCTCCGGCGGATCCTGCAGCCGGTAGCGATGCCGCAGAGGCGCCGGCACGAGCCGTCGATCGGTCGGAGGCGACGCCGGCGCCCGAAGACGAGGCCGCGCCACCTGCCGCCGAGCCGCTTGCCACGGAGGGCGCGCCGATCCGCACCCTGTTCGACCTCGCGCCGTCCGAACCGGCCGCAGACCGCGGCGCGGCGGACGGGCCGCCGGCGCGCGACGCAACGGACGGCACCGAGCCGGCAGCTCCGAGCGCTCCCCCGCCGCGCGGCCGCCACATCCGCCGCAACGCGCTCGACATCTACGAGGTGCTGCCCGGCCTGTTCGAGATCCGCCGCGACGGCCGCGTGCTCGGCGAGGTCGAGCGCGTCTCCGGCGTCGGCGTCGACCGCCGGCTGACCGCCGGATCGACCCCCAGCCTGCCACGCTTCCGCGGCACGCCGAGCGGCAGCGACGTCACCTTCACCACCACCGACATCTACGAGGCCTTCGACCGGATCGAGGCGACCGCCCTCGCCGAGACCGAGTGACGGCCGGGTCGGCCTTCCGCCTCTCGTGCTGCCGCTTCGCTGGCCGGCAGGGCCTCGGAAGGCGCAGACGCTCAGAGGCACCGGCCGGACCCGCCGCCTCTGGGGCATGTCGGCGGAACGGTCCGGCCGGTTACGCGCTCGCGGGTCGAACTCTCGCGCACGCGCAATCGCTGTCACCGAGGCCGCCCCGCTCGATGGGACGGCGGCCCGGCCTTTACTTGACGTCCAGCACCTCGGCGCAGCGCGACAGCGCCATCCCGGCGCCGGTCGTGTCCCGGGAGATCCGGATCGACTTGATGATGTCCTGCGGATCGGCGGTGATCTGCAGTTCGCAGAACAGCTGCTCGGTGCGGGCCGGGGCGATCAGCCGGCGATGATCGCCGCCGCCATGCGGCTTGTTCTTCCAGGGCGGGTTCCAGCCGATGCTGGCGCCGCTCGACTTCGTCACGGTGGTGGTGCGGGTGACGCCGGGTGACGGATTCTCGACCTTCGTCTCGGTCCGCGTCGTCTGCTTGCTCCAGAGCGGCTGGGAGCTTGCCTGATGCGCATTGCCGCCGAACGTGCCGGACGAGGGCCAGCTTGAATTGCCGAAGCCGCTGGACTGCGGCGCGCTCCCGAACGTCGGGAAGGACGGCAGCTTCGGCGGCGCCGGATTGCTGTATTGCGCCGGAATGGTGCGGGTCGTCTCGCCGCCGCGCCAGGTGTGGATGATGTCGCCGTTCGGCAAGTTGTAATCCGACTGCGGCGGGCCATAGCGGGTGAAGAAGGCCGAGGCCGGCTGGCCGATCCAGCGCGACTGCACCGCCGTCGCCGCCTCCTGCGTGGTGGTGCAGGCGCTCGCCGCCAGGCACAGGACTGCGATGGGCGCGAGGCTCCAATACCGCATGGACGTCTCGTCTCCGAAGAAGGGATAGGGAAACGGCGGCCGGCCCGGTGATCCCGTCTCGCCGCCGTCCGGTCGCGCCTCTGCGGGACCCGGCGAGCCTCTTCTACGATGCCGGGATTCCTGCGGTTATCGCATCCGTCCCGGAGAATGCGGTTGTTCTTGCATCCTCGTCCCAGCTATCACGACAGGACGCCTGACAGGGTGGCGTGGGGACGGACGTGCATGCAGGCAGCGAGGATTTCGGCGCATCGCTTCTCGACCGATATGGTCGAGCCGAAGTACCGTGAGGAGGCGTTCCGGAGCCGCATCGCGTCCCTGTTCGAGGTGAGCGAGATAGCGCCATTCTCCGGGGAGCCGGTCCGCTCGACGATCGACAGCTTCCACTTCGGCTCGCTGATCATCAACGCGATGGCCTGTCCGGGCTTCACCCGCGAGCGGCCGCGGCACCGGCTGATGCGCGACTTCCTGGATCACCTGATGATCCGCATCGATCTCGACGGCCCGATCGCGTCGGGCGGCGCTCCGATCGCGGTCGCGGTCACCGACCTCGGCCGGGTCTCTCCGCGCGTCCGCACCCCACCGCACACCGTATCGGTCGTCGTGCCCCGGCGAGCCCTGGAGGATCGCGCCGACGCGGTCGCAGCGCGCCACGGCGACACGCTGGCACATCCCGCCGCGCTGTTCCTCGCCGACCACATCGTCTCGGTCGTGCGGATGGCCGGGCGCGGCGGCGAGACGGTGCCGGGCGCGATCCCCGCGATGACGCCCGGCCTGATCGCCGCCTGCCTTGCCGATGCGGCACCGCGCGACGATGTGCTGCGCGACGACCTGCGGAGCGCGCTTGTCGTGCAGGTCCGAAGGATGATCGAGCGCGACCTCGCCGATCCGCGCCTCGGGCCGGAGCGGATCGCGCGGGCGATCGGCGTCTCCCGCTCCAGCCTCTACCGGCTGTTCGAGGAAGCCGGGGGTGTCGCGACAGTGATCCGGGAGAGCCGCCTGAAGGCGGCCGCGCGCGATCTCCTGCAGCCGGATCCGTCGCTGCGCATCGGCGACCTCGCCCACCGGTTCTGCTTCTCCAGCGACGCGCATTTCAGCCGCACCTTCAGGGACGCCTTCGGCTGCACGCCGTCGGAGTTCCGGGCGGCCGGGCTTGACCGCTCGCGGCCGACCGTCGGCGGTCCCGGCACCGCCTCGCTGAAGACGCTGCTGCCGACATGGCTGGCGGTCCTGTAGCTCTTCCGGGGCGGCGGCGCGTCGCACGCCGGACGAAGCGCGGCAGACCTTCCCGGGTAGAGATGCCACGGCATCCGCTCTGCCTTTTCCGCGCGAGAAGCCACTGGACCTTCCCTGCCCGCCGGGCGACAAGCCTCGCATGAGGAAGACGTCCGCCATCATGCTGCAGGGGACCGGCTCCGACGTCGGCAAGACGGTGCTCGTTGCCGGCCTCTGCCGTCTGTTCGCCCGCCGCGGCCTGACGGTGCGCCCATTCAAGCCGCAGAACATGTCGAACAATGCCGCGGTCGCCCTGATCCCCGAGACCGGCCGCTTCGGTGAGATCGGCCGCGGCCAATGGCTGCAGGCGCTCGCCGCGGGAACGCCGCCGACCGTCGACATGAACCCGGTGCTGTTGAAGCCTCAGTCGGAGACCGGCAGCCAGATCGTGGTGCGCGGGCGCGTCACGGGCGAAGCGCGCGGCCGGGACTACCAGCGCCTGAAGGTGGGATTCCTCCAGACCGTCCTGCAGAGCTTCGAGAGCCTGTCGCAGGAGGCCGATCTCGTCGTCGTCGAGGGTGCGGGCTCGCCAGCCGAGATCAATCTGCGCCGGAACGACATCGCCAATATGGGCTTTGCGACGGCCGCCGGCGTGCCCGTGATCCTCGTCGGCGACATCGATCGCGGCGGCGTCATCGCCTCGCTGGTCGGGACCCATGCGATCCTGCCGGAGGGCGACCGCGCGACGATCGCGGGATTCCTGATCAACAAGTTCCGCGGCGACGTCGCGCTGTTCGACGACGGCCTTGCGGCGATCACGCGCTTCACCGGCTGGCCCAGACTCGGCGTCGTCCCGCACCTTTCCGCCGCCCGGCGTCTGCCGGCGGAGGACTCGGTGGTGCTCGAGCGGCTGTCCCGCGGCGCTCCCAAGCGGCTCACCGTCGCGGTGCCCCTTATCGGACGGATCGCGAATTTCGACGATCTCGACCCGCTGCGGGCGGAGCCGGAGGTGGAGGTCGTCTTCGTCCCGCCTGGCGAGAGGCTGCCCGAGAAGGCGCAACTGGTCGTCCTGCCGGGATCGAAGTCCACGATCGCCGATCTCGCGGCCTTCCGCGCCAACGGCTGGGACGCGGACCTTGCGGCGCATGTCGCCCGGGGCGGCCATGTCGTCGGCCTGTGCGGCGGCTATCAGATGCTGGGACGCCGGGTGCGGGATCCGGACGGGGTCGAGGGCCCGCAGCGGGACGCCGAGGGGCTCGGTCTCCTCGACGTCGAGGCCGTGATGGAGCCGGAGAAGATCGTCCGCACCGCCCGCGCGACGACCCCCGACGGAGAGCCGCTCGAGGGCTACGAGATCCACCTCGGGCGAACCAGCGGTCCCGACTGCGAAAGGCCCGTCTGCATCCTCGACGGCGTCCCCGACGGGGCGACGTCCGGAAGCGGCCGGATCTTCGGCACCTATCTCCACGGCCTGTTCGCGGCGGACGGCTATCGGCGGCGGTTTCTCGCCGGCTTCGGGGTGGAGGCGGCAGCGTCCGGGCACCGCGCCGGCGTCGAATCCGCGCTGGACGCGATCGCCGAAGCCCTGGAGCAGGCGGTCGACATTTCGCGGTTGCTCGCCCTCGCGGAGCGGCGTTAGACGGCGCTCGTCATGTCCTGCACGCGCTTCGTTCTTGGGCTCCGGGGTCTTGCGTCGGGGTTTGGGCGTCTGGCGCGGGATCCCGCGGCCTGCGCGTCTTTCCTGTAGAGCGCTCGGGTTCTGGCCGCCCGGACGCGCGAAAGCCCCGCCGGGGGTGCCGAGCGGGGCTTTGAGGTGGGAATGGTGAGAGAAGAAGACGCTTGGTGTTTTTTGCGATTGGCAGACCTGGCAGCGACCGACTTT